>NZ_JBMKIG010000009.1:0-203253 GCF_049238005.1 Enterobacter cloacae complex sp. IR5459 | reverse complement strand
CTTAGGTCGTCTGGAATGAAGTTGTGATTAGAATCTTGATCTTCAATATCCCTTTCAATAACACCTAATTCACGCGTTATTGACAGCAGTGGAAGTTCAGGGCAATTTTTTATTGACACCGGGGAAAGACAGGAACCTAATTTGGTAAGTTCCCAACTTCGGGGGATTTCACCAACCCATTCATAACCCGAGTTAACATAACCTTCATATTTTGGCATTAAAGCGAAATTAACCATTAATTTTTTCCTTACTCTTCTGCCACTTTTAGACCCAAAATTTTGGCAATTAACCCCTCAGACTTTTCCTCTAGATTTATTATATCTGTTGCTACGTCTTCTGGGCTTCGCAGTGGCTTGTGATGATAGAAATACCTGTTAAAGCTAATTTCATAGCCAATTTTAACGGAATCCAAATTAATCCAGGCTTCATCCACATGCGGTTTTACTTCATCTAGGAAGTATTGGTAAATACTTTGTTTCAATGGAACAGATTCAGAGTCACGAAGTTCACTGTTACTCTCATAAATAATGAATTCACCTTTTTTTCCACTTGGGAAGTAGCCAAAATCAGGTAAGTCGTCCGCTTCGCATTCATAGCGGGTAAGCAGTTCATCTAGTTTTTCGCCACTTAGCTTAACGACTTTTTTAATCACTTTTTTTGCAGACTCGTTATACCAGCTAACGGCATTCAAGATGGCATTCTTCTCAGATGCAGATAATTTTACATCGTTTGCTTTAAGTGATTTATCGACAAGACTCGTAAATTTATTAAAATCATCAAATTCATTATCGCCAATGTCAGACATCAAGTTTTGAGCGGTTTCCATAACGGTTCTAAGTGCCAACCAATGCTTGACATCAAGTAGTTTTGTCCTGGCTTTTGCATTTAAGCTGATTTCGTTCTCGTCACACCAGGCTAAGATTTCTTTCTCAATGGATTTCAGGAAACTCTTTTTCTGATCACTGCCGAAACCTGTGTTTTTATAGATATCATCACCATATTCGGCGTACAAGTGTGTCATGACGTCGCCAAGCTGTCTATCAAAACGCAATGGTGCAATAGCATCCTGAGTAAAGCGTGCTTTACGTCGGTCTGGACGTTCAATGGTGACTTTATAGTAACCAAAGTCATCATTGCTAAATACCTTGCTAGCAATACCAATAGGGTCGTTGTTTGTATCTAACTGTCTTTCAAAATCTATGCAGGAAAGGTAGGTATCGGTGATCTCTGCAATATGCTCAGGTGCAAATTCACAGTTTTTATTGCCTAAGTTTTTACGCAGTTTACGATAGAGTAAGCTCGCATCAATCAGTTGTACCTTGCCCTTACGTGAGGCAGGTTTATTATTATTGAGAACCCAAATGTAGGTAGTAATTCCTGTGTTATAGAACAGGTTATTCGGTAATTGAACGATGGCGTCCAGCAAATCGTTTTCGATAATGAACCGGCGAATATTACTCTCACCACCGCCCGCATCCCCTGTAAACAAGGATGAGCCATTGTGAACAGATGCGATCCGGCTACCAAGCGGGCTGACGCGGGGATCTTTCATCTTGTTGACCATTTCCATTAAGAACAGTAACTGGCCATCACTTGAGCGCGGTGTGGCATCGACTACTTCAAAACTACCCCAATAGTCTTTCAGGCTCACTTTAAAGCGAGGGTCAATAACATCACTTCCGTCTTTGATGTACTTTTGCTCCGATGCCCAACTTTTTCCGTAAGGCGGGTTGGACAACATAAAGTCAAACCGCAAGGATGCAAACTCGTCTGTAGATAGTGTAGAGCCTACTTTGATGTTTTCAGGGTTATTACCTTTAATCATCATGTCTGATTTACAGATTGCGTAGGTTTCGTCGTTAATTTCTTTACCGTACAGATAGATATCCCGGCTGTCATTAGGGTACTTCTCTTCAATGAAATTCTGAGACTCAGTCAACATACCGCCACTACCACAGGCCGGGTCGTAAACAGTCATGGTGAGTGGAAGTTGGTCCTTGACTGGGTCAAAAACCAAGTGCGTCATCAGCTCGATCACTTCCCTGGGCGTAAAGTGTTCACCGGCTTCTTCGTTGTTTTCTTCATTAAACTTGCGGATTAACTCTTCGAACACATAGCCCATACCCAAATTGGAGAGGGCTGGCATCTTATTGCCATCGGGATCTTCAACAGCTTCTGGCGTTAAGTTGATGTAAGGAGAAACAAATTTTTCAACCACATCCAGTAGAACTTGCTTCGAAGCCATGTGGCGAATTTGTGATTTAAGGTTAAAGCATTCAATGATTTCTTTAACGTTGTCGCTAAAGCCAAGTAAGTACTCTTCAAAGTTTGCCAAGAGTATTTGCTGGTTGTTCGTTGCGGTGTTAAACAGTGACTTCAATGTCCACTTTGATGTGTTATAAAACACATAGCCGCTGGCTGCCTTTAAAGGCTCATCATCCAGCTCTGTAGCTTGCATCTCTTCTTTTTGGAACTTAACTTCCGCCAACACTGCTTCCTTGGTGGGTTCTAACAAAGTATCCAAACGGCGCAACACCACCATAGGCAGAATCACATCGCGGTACTTACCGCGAACGTACACATCGCGTAAGCAATCGTCAGCAATGTTCCAAATAAAAGAGATAAGCTTGTTGTGTACACTATGATCCATTTCTTTTCCTAATCACTACTCGTTATTTTATATCTAAAGTGAAGTGCTAAATTTGGCCTGCATAACCGTTGGTATACCCACAACAAGATGCAAATAGCCAAAGCTAGTTTCGAGTTAGCCAAGTTTAACCAAGTAAGCTCCATAGTCCAGTCATAAGCTGATGGGGTATCCGCGTTGCTGGCGAACCACCGCACTCTCTGAAAGCACACTCAATCGCTGGTGCACACGCTGCGCTGAATGAGATAGCGCAGCAGGAGCGCCCTGCCCGTCCCGCCAGCCGATACGCTCATCGATAAGCCAGGAATCAAAACGATCCCGACTATTTTTCAGGCTGTTATAAAACCCGACCACTGTCTTTCCTGCTCCGAAATGGGGATAAAAAAGCGCAATAGCCTCTTTCCATTTCTGAACCACCAGTCCCACTGGTGGTTCAGATTTACCGTACTTCGACAAATACCACGCCACTTCAAGCAAATCGTCTTCCGAGCTATTCAATGTTACGTCCTGTTTTTCCAGCGTAATTCATCACCAGATTATGTCTGAAAAGATCGTTAACTAAACTGATCAGGTTAGTTGTTTTAGCAAAAACATCGCACACCGGTTTTCACCATCAACAAGCACTACACGCAACCAACAACACAAAAAGGAAAACCCCATGCCCCCACACAAAATCCGCCAAGAGTGGCTGACACTGGATGAGGCCGCAGAAGTCATCCGGCAGCACAACATCACGTTGCTGCCCGCCGACCTGATCCGCCATGCCCTGCACGGCGATCTGCCACTCTCTGTCTACTTCCCCTCCCCCGTACTTCTGAGACCACTCAATCCTCCTTGCCGCTTTGCCTGCCGATTCAGCAAGCCACCCTTTCCACCTTCGCAGTGCAACAAACCCGGCAACCGGAAAGTGATGGCGAACTCTCCACCATGCAGACGCGACCCGACTCTGCAACTGACCACCAGCCATCTGTGGAATTTGCCGTTAATTGGCCTTGAGCGCCTGCTGCTCCACCAGCAACTGGCGAAAACGTTGAATCGTCCTTGCCCCAAAGATACCCACTGCTGCAACCAGATTGGCATTGTGGTCTGCGATGAGAACGACAGCTACTACCAACTCTGTTGCCGCAAATCGTTGCGGGAGCTTTTACTGGAACTGCTCGCCACGCAAAATAACCTTCAGGAAGAGCTGCATCTGCTGATTGGCCAACTATATGGTAATGGCCGCAATGACCTGAAATCCCGACTCAGTCTGTCCGTCTGCTACCTGCAGGACACGCTGCCTCCTGACGCACTGTTCGTTATCCGCCGCACTCATCTCGAGGCCTTCCTGACCCGCCATCAGCCGGAATCAAAGGAGCGGATCACTTCCGCGCTTTCGCGTTTGCTGTGGCTGGCCTGCAAGCACAACCCACAACTGGACGATGAAATGCTGGAGCATCCCTACAAACTGCTGAACATTTTCGAATGCTGGGCGCGTGAGGAAGGTATGCATCTGCCGCTGAGCCCCGAGACGTTGAAAACCGCACTCCAGCGCGGCGCACCGCCGTAACGCGATCAACTAACCCTTTCAACTAACAACTCTCACTACCCCGGATAAGGATTTTTACTGCCTGGCAGGGACGCTGCTGCTTTGATAACCACGCCCATCGTGCTGATGTGAACGAATCTGGACACAGGAGGAATGGTTATGAATAGCGACAGATTTTTACGCTTACGCCAGGTGGAAGATAAAATCGGCTTCGGTAAATCGTGGATTTACCGGCAAATCCAGCTGCAACAGTTTCCGCCATCCATTCGACTCAACAGCCGCCACGTCGCCTGGCTGGAAAGCGAGGTGGACGCGTGGATCCACCAGCGCATCCGGCTTACCCGCGATGTCTGAATGCCGGAGGAAGATTATGTGCGCTTCACACCTGCTCAACCGCTGGCTTCACGGCGTCAACAATACCGGAGAACAGGAGATGGTCCAGGTCAGTCTGGAGCAAATCCAGCCGTTCTCCCTCAATCCCCGCGTCACTCGCAACCCCGGCTATGACGTGCTGAAGGCGTCAATTCTTGCCCGTGGGCTGGATAACCCGCCGGTGTTGACCCGTCGCCCCGATGATGAAAAATACATGCTCGCCAGCGGCGGGAATACGCGCCTCGCGATCCTCAATGAACTGTGGCAGGAGACACAGGATGAGCGTTACCACCGCGTCTGCTGGCCGTTCAGACCGTGGCCGGAAACGCTGTCACCGCAGCAAGGCGAAGTCCAGTGCCTGATCGGCCATCTGGCGGAAAGCGACCTGCATAACGGATTGATGTTTATCGAACGCGCGGAAGGGGTCCTGCACCTGCGTGATCTTTACCACGAGGCAGGCATTGAATGCGTGACGCAACTGGCGCTGGCGGAACAACTCACCCGCGACGGCTATCCCGTCAGCCAGTCGCAAATCAGCCGGATGCTACAGACCGTCGACTGGTTGCTGCCCTGCATCCCTAACGCGCTATATGGCGGTCTGACCCGAAAGGTTATCGATCGCCTGCTGGCACTACGTAGCGCAGCGGAACAGGTCTGGGTAAAGCTGATGCCACTGGAACGCCAGCCCGAATTTACCGACCTGTTTAGCACCGCCCTCGCCACCTTCAACGGCGAGCCGGAAGCCGTGGTACCGCAACTGGTGCAGGACGAACTGCTCGGCGAGATGAGCTGTCGCAGCGGCATAAGCTGGAATACGTTGCTGGCGGAACTGACCGATGGACAGAGCAAGCGGCAGGCGCTGCTGGGGGCCCCCGCCGAAAAGGTCCTCTGGCCGCCACCGCCGGAAGCGGAAAAAGCACCACTACCAGAGCCTGAACCGCCAACTGAACCCGCAGCGCCCGGCGAGACAAAGCCCTCGCCGTTGGTGCATACGGCACGGTCACTGTTTGCCAGCTGGGGACTGGACGCCTGTATCCAGCGGGACGACAGTGCTCCGGCCGGTTTCACCCTCGCGCCCTGCCACGATTTTCCCCACCCGGCGGCACAGCGCTGCTATCAGGTGCTGGCGGCCCTGAATGGTGACACCAGTACGCCGATGCCCGCCCTCGAATTGTTGCTGTCGCCGGACTACGACAACGCTCAGATCCAGCAACTGATGCAGCTTATCAGCCTGTGCCGCCAGCGGCGGCTGCGGGAGGTTCGCCATGACGCCCTCAGTTAACCAGGCGGTGCTCACCCACATCGTCCAGGCGCTGAAGGAGGGACAGATCCGCTACTGCGAATCGCTGGGCTTCAGCCCGCAAGAGCTGTGCGAGCTGTCGCGCCTTACCGCCGACGACATCCTGTTTCTCAGCAACAGCGCGGTGCAGTTCATCACCACCCACATTGACCACGAGATGCTGGGCCGGATGCTGGCGAGAATGGAGCAGGAGCGGTTGTTCCAGCAGCGTCTGGAGGAAGCCCTGTCGCTCGGTGCGTCCATCGAATTCATCAACCACTACTTTGGCCTTTCCACGCCGGAGGTCTGCGCCCGGCGGCGGCTGATTGGCCTGTTTGTCCGGCAAGGGCGCAACAATGCTCCCGATGAGCAGGTGGAAACGCTGGTGTGGAACGAGTGGCAGAAAACGGGCGTGAAAAAGCTCGACTCACCCGAAGCGCTGACCGTCATGATGGCGATGGCCCGCGAACACGACCTGTCGCTGACGGTTATCTGGAACCTGCTGCGCCAGTGGACTCAGGAGAAGCTGCTGCATGAAGAGTGACGATCGGCTGCTGTTTCTCGGCAACCCGCAGCAGAGCGTGCCGAAGCGCCTGCTGCTGGCGCGCAACCTCTCCCCGCGAGACAAGTTCGCGTGGCAACTGCTGCGCCTGCACGCCCGCGACGACGGCAGCGGCATCTTCCCCTCCTACAACGAACTGCAGGGCTGGCTCTCCGACCAGCCTGAGGGCGAGAAGGCCTCGCGCAGCACTGTCAGCAATGCGCTGATGATGCTGCGGATCACCCGCTGGCTGAGCCTGTGCCAGCGAATGCGCGACGAGCAAAGCGGTAGGATCACCGGCAACCTCTACGCCTTGCATGATGCGCCACTGACTCATGCTGATGCCTGCCGGATGGACAGCGAATATCTGGCGCTGCTTACGGCCTGTTCCCGCCACCACAACCGGCGTATCCGCACCATTGCCATCGGGTTACTGCTCACCCTGCAACAACCTGTGGACAGTGGACGAACCTGCACTGAGTCTCCATTGAAGACCGCCCCTGGTCTTAATCGAAGACTCAGTAAAAAACGCCCGAGTCTTCAATTAAGACTCAGTGATGTGGCGGGGGCTGGCGGGCAGCCGGAGCCGCATTGCGTACATACTGGTACAGATTTAAACAATAAACATCAAAAGCGTACGCAACTGCTGCACTGGCCTGTGGATAATCCCTTCAGCGCTAGCGAGCGCCGCGCCGCCGAACGCGCGATGCGCAATCTGGATCCCGACCTCTGCCAACAGGTGCTGGACGACTGTCTGTGGCGGATCGCCGCCCACGATATCCACCGCCCCCTCGCCTATCTGCTGGCAACGCTGGAGAAAGCCAGACGGGGCGAGTTCAATCAGCTTCGGCGCAGGCGCAGATAGCCCTGATTTTATGCGCACCGCATAAAGCCGGTGTACCAGCTATCAATCAAACCTCATTCATCGGCGAAAATAACTTTCTGTGAACCAGATGGGTTTCCCGTCGCCTGACTCATTGCGCGGACCGACACTGCGGGCATCTGAATCCATGGAGAATTTCCGATGCCTGGCACAACCCTGTTCAGCGATATCCGCATCACCCTGCACACCCGCGTCGCCGCCCGGCTTTGGCAGGCGCATCCCACCGGCATGCTGCTCTGTCTGGCGTTACTCAGGCGTCTGCTGCGCGCCGAAGAGGCCGACGATCCGTGGGCCGCCCACTGGCTGAAGCAACTGCGCATCCGCCTGAACCTGATCGCGCACCTGCTGAAGCAAAAAAACCGTCGGCTGGACCAGGCCTTCGCCAGCCTGTCGGGCGCTATCCACACCACGCAGGTCAGTAACCCGTCCCCGACCGAATTCATCCTGCCGCTGGCGCTGTTCTCACCGCCCGGCTCACGCCTGCTTCAACAGTTGATTGATTACGATCTGCTGGTCCGCCGCACCCTGCTTGCCTGGCATCTCGGCCTTATCACCCAGGCGGAGAAGCGCGATTTCATTGCCACCATCCCACGCCTGATGCTCCAGGTCTTCAGCTTCGTGAACCGCTTTCGCACCACCGGCGTGACCCGCGCCGACGTGCGGGCGAACAGTCCGCTGGCGCAGACGATGGCGCATAAGCTCGGGAATTTGCCCAAAAAGATGCTTGCGGAGATACAGCGCGATGTTCAATGACGATGATGATGAACGCTCCGCCCGCAAAAGCTCGCTAAAGGGCCTTTTAAAGGCCTTTAAGGGTAAGGGAGAGCTGCTAGCGCTGGTGCAGGAATTACGGGAGGCTCGGATACAACTGCAACAACGTCAGCTGATGCTGAAACAGGCGGTGTATGAATTGCCGGGGCGCAACATACCGCTGATCCTGTGCAGCAACCCGGCGCGCTCCGGCGTCAGCTATCTGCGCTGGCGCAATCTGGACAACAACCGTTCGGGAGGCGTGGCGTTGCAGGAAGCCATTCAACAGCCTGACGTGAGCGATGAACTACGCGACGCGCTGATGGCGCTCGAATGGCGGCGACAGGTGCTGAATACGCAGCTTTCGATGGTGATGTTTATGCTGCGGCGGATACGGCCGTTAACCACGCTGGTTTAAAATTTTGCGCAAAGTTAAACCCTGAGTGTCACTTTAGCGAAAATTTTAAACTCACCTCATGCACCTAAAAACAGGCACTATCCGCTTAATGCACGTTTTAAGGTGCAATTTTTACCTTCTCCCTCCAGTTTCTCCTATCGCCTTATCCCTTTGGCACACCATGCTGAACTCCCTTTCACCGGAGACAGCCCATGCAACTTTACCTGTGCGAAAAACCCTCTCAGGCGCGCGATATTGCCCGTGTGCTTGACGCCCGCAACCGCAGCGATGGCTACCTGCATAACGCCACCGTGACCATCACCTGGTGCTTCGGCCATCTGCTGAGCATGGCCGCGCCGGAGGATTACGATCCGGCGCTGAAACACTGGCGGGCAGAGCATCTGCCGTTTATTCCCCCGACATGGCGGCAGGTGATCCGCCCGGAGGTGCGCAAGCAGTTTCGCATCATCGAGAAGCTACTGAAACAGGCGGATGCAGTGGTGATTGCCACCGACGCCGATCGCGAAGGCGAAACCATCGCCCGCGAAATTCTGGAGCAGTGCCGCTGGCGCGGTCCAGTCCAGCGACTGTGGCTGTCGGCGCTGGATGAGGCCAGTATCCACAAGGCGCTCGCTGCGCTGCGCCCCGGCGACAGTACTTTCCCGCTGTACCAGGCCGGACTGGCGCGCGCCCGCGCCGACTGGCTGGTCGGCATCAATATGACCCGCGCCTGCACGCTGATGAACCGGCGGCACAAGGGCGTGCTCTCCGTGGGCCGGGTGCAGACGCCGACCCTGCGTCTGGTCGTGGAGCGCGACCGGGAGATCGTTCGCTTCACGCCCCGCCCTTACTGGCGCGTGGATGCCCGGCTGCACACTGAGGGAACTTCCTTTCTGGCGCAGTGGCAGCCGGATGGCGCGTACTGCGATGACGAGGGGCGCTGTATCCGCGAATCCGTCGCCCGCAAGGCCGCTGCGCGCCTGCAACAGGCCGGCACCGCGCGGGTGATGGATGTCACCACCAGGCGGGAGAAAACGCCGCCACCGCTGGCCTTCACTCTCAGCGCCCTGCAGCAGGTCTGCTCAAAACTGTGGGGCATGGGCGCACAGGAGGTACTGGATATCGCTCAGCGCCTGTATGAAACCCATAAAGCCACCACCTATCCGCGCACTGACTGCGGCTGGCTGCCGCTCTCCATGCACGCTGAAGCGCCGCAGGTGCTGGCCGCGCTCGTTGCCAGCGACACCTCACTCCAGCCCCTCGCCACGCAGCTTAATCTGCAGCAGCGCTCCCGTCTGTGGGACGACAGCAAAATCACCGCCCACCACGGTATTATCCCGACCCGTAAAACGATAGATCTTACGCAGCTAAGCGACAATGAGCGCAAGGTCTACGGCCTGGTACGTAGCCATTTTCTGGCGCAGTTTCTGCCGGATCATGAGGTGGACAAAACCGTTCTGCGCCTGAACTGCGCCGGGGAAACGCTGGCTGCCCGTGGATCAGTAGTGATTGTCAGCGGCTGGCGGCAACTGTTTTTGCGCGAGATGGCAACCCAATCGCCGGAAGAAACGCAGGCGCTTCCAGCCCTTCAGCAGGGACAAACCTGCGAGGTGGAACAGGTGGACGTTCGCGCCCGCCAGACTCAACCGCCGGAGCACTACACCGAAGGAACGCTGATTGCAGCGATGAAAAACGCCGCCCGTTTTGTCTGTGATGAGCGCCTGAAACAACGGCTGAAAGAAAACGCGGGCATCGGCACCGAAGCCACCCGCGCCGGGATTATCCAGACGCTCCTTAAGCGCGGTTATCTGATTAAGCAGCGCCGCTTTCTGCTGGCAACGGATACCGCCAGCGCGCTGATTGACGCGCTGCCGGAAACACTGAAAGATCCCGGCACCACTGCGCTATGGGAGCAGATGCTGGATGACATCGCGACGGGGAAAATGGAGCTGGAGGCGTTCCTGGTGCAGCAGCAAGAAACCGTTACAGCGCTCACGGCTCAAATAGTCAGAGGCCAGAAAAGCGCCTCATCAGGTTAGCAAAACGCCCGGCGTTTGCCGGGCGAGAAAACAACGTCAGTCAACGATTACGGCTTATGTTCAATCGCCGGGTTGTTGTTGATGGCGATGCGCTGCGGTTTCTCTTCTTCCGGGATGTCCTGATGTAATTCAATCGCCAGCAAGCCGTTTTCCAGCGAAGCGCCGGTCACTTTCACATGCTCCGGCAGACTATAGCTGGCCCGGAAGTCGCTGCGGCTGATACCCCGATGGATCCACCCTTCTTCACCGTTTTCGGTTTTCTCCTCTTCACGTTTACCACTGATGTTCAGCTGACCGCCAACGGTTTCAATTTCCAGTTCGCTCTCTTTCCAGCCCGGCACGCTGAGTGTCAGTTCATAGCGGTTATCGCCCAGTCGCCGGATATTATAAGAAGGCGTGGAGGGCAACGGCGTACTGCCGGTTAGCTGGCTAAAAAGGCGATCGATGCGGTTAAAACGGTCCGCAAACAGAGAGTCGGAGAGATCGTGTAATACAGGAAAAGTTCTGAGAGTCATCATGTACCTCCTGAACAGTAAAAAAGAATATTCAAAAAGTTCATGTCTTGTGGGCAGTGTTCCTTACCCGCTTTCTATATGAGGTTACTGCACAATATTTCAACTCACCGAAGCGCAATTTTGTGATTAAAATCACATATCTTCCGCTCAGACTGTCACGGAAATTATTCAGCCACCGGTAACAAATCTCGCTGTCCTCTCACCCCGAAAGCTGTTGCTGTAATGCCGTTATCAACAAAACCCGCCATGCATTCCTGAAACGCGGAGGCGCACAGCGCGGAATGCCCGTACTGCCAGTAACTCTGAGGGCTTGCAGCCCATGAGCCAAACCCGAAGCGGGGCATCCCCGCGCATGGGGCCTCCGCACCTTTCAACACGGAGATACCACCATGAACGATACCCACTACTTCAACCTGTACACCAGCGGTCTGGGCTATCTGAACCGGATCCGGGAAGTGACCCCGAAAAAAGGCGAACCGTTCCTGTGCTGCGACATTGCCGCACTACGGGGCGAAGCCAGCAACGCGGAGCACACCTGGTTCGACTGCCGCGTCAGCGGCAAGGAAGCGCAGAAACTGGTGCGCCGCTGTATCGACGCCTGCGAGCAGAAACGCAAGGTGCTGATCCAGTTCCGCCTCGGCGATCTGTATGCCGACACCTTTGTCTACAGCAAAGGCGACCGTAAAGGCGAAACCGGCGTCAGCCTGAAAGCCCATCTGTTGCACATCGGGCTCATCAAAATTGACGGTGAAGAGGTTTATCGGGCAGAGCGCGAAGCTGAATCCCAGCCAGCGCCTGCCACACCGCCAGCAGAGCCTGTAGCGCAGTTCTGACGCACAGCATTCACCCTGCCGGGGAAATTCCCCGTCGGGGCGTTTCCCTGGCCGTTTACCGGAGAGACGCATGATGAATACCGTATTGAATTCACGCGAAGAAGCCCTTAACCGAGGCAAACTGATTAACCTTGATGACGAGGCGCTGGACGCTGGCTTGCCGCTGGATCTGGCCATTACCCTTCCGGCCCACAAGCACTGTCTTGAAGACCGGAATGACAACGCCATTAGGGACTTGCTGAAAGGTGTTGAAATGGCAGCGGTAGTGGCCTTTATCTCCCACCAACCGCCGCAGCGCACCATTCGTATCGATTACCGCTCGGTGCTGACGGAGAAAACCAACGGCAGCACTCAGCAGCAAACCGTCAGGCTGACGTTACGCGTTCATTTTTCTGAGCAAGGCATCCCCATCGCCGCCACGCTGGGGCTGATGGGGGAAAGATTCCCTTACTGATCTGATTTTGCGCCCGGAGTAACGGGCGCTATTTTTTGACGCCGCAAACAATTGTCGATAGTTCCTTGTCCTCTCATCCTGCACGCTCCTGTCAAAGCCCTGTGGAGGATACGATGAAACGACTGCTGACAGCTCTGCTCCTGTTTATTTTCAACGGCGTGGCCGCCGCCTCCCCTGCAACGCCAGAAGTCGTCCGCTACGATCGCTATCTGCTGGTCAGCACGTCACCGCAACAGCCGCCACTCGAACAGCTTACCGCCCTGTCCGTTCCGCCAGGTTTTCACCCGACGGTAGGGGAAGCATTGCAATACCTGCTGCGCGACAGCGGCTGGTCTTTGTGTCTCGCCGATGCGCGCCGGGCGCAGCTTTATAGCCTCCCGTTACCGCTGAGCCAGTACCACACCGGCCCGCTGCGCCTGAAGGCCGCCCTGCAACTGCTGGCGGGCCCAGCATGGCACATGACCACTGACAAACACCGCCGTGAAGTCTGTTTCGCCAGCGACCATTCCCTCCCCCCGACGGTGGCTTACCGTCATCCCGTGTCCCTCCGCCCTTTGGGGCCGTTAACGGCCCCGTTTTTTTTCGCCGGGACCGTACAGCGCGGTGATATCCGCCTGGCGGTGATTGTGCCGCCGGAGGCCATTTACCTCCATCAAGTGGTGTGGCTGCGCACGGGGGAACAGTGGCGCGGCTGGCGGCTGGAGCGATTTGATGAGCGCCGGGCCATATTCCGCCACGGCAAACGCCAGCTAACGCTGAAAGTACCGGAGTAAGCGATGAAACGCCTAGTTCTTCTGTTACTGTTCACCGCCAGCGCGTGGGCGCAACCGCTTCAGGTGCAGACCAGCCAGAACGCGGACTCTGCTCTCAGACCGCTGACCACGCAACAGCAGGCCACCGTCTGGGGCGTCACGCCGGAGGAGTGGCAGCGCTATCTCACGCTGAAACAGCAGGCGCGCGGCGTCTGGTCGCCGGGGCTCGATCCGCTGACCACGCTGGGCGTCGAAGCCGACACAGACCACGAACGTCAGCGCTTCGCCGAACTGCTGGTCAGGCAGGAGTACCTGCGGCTGGAGAAAGAACTCGCCTTCCAGCGTGCCTATGACGCGGCCTGGCAGCGCCTGTATCCGGGCCTGACACCGCTGAAAACTACGTCCACCAGTACCGCCCGCGTTTCGCTGTTCGTCCAGGAGGACTGCCCGCCCTGTGACAGCCTGCTACGTACCCTGCTGTCGCAGCAGCGTCCGCTGGATATCTGGCTGGTCGGAAGCGAAGGCGATGATAACCGGGTGCGCCGCTGGGCGATGGCGCACGGCATTGACGCAAAACTGGTGGGTAAACACAGCATCACACTTAACCACGACGCGGGCCGCTGGCTCCTTTTGGGGCAGAGCAAAATCCCGGTGGCGCTGGAGCGTAAGGGGGAGCAATGGCGCGAGGTCCTGCCCTGATCCTGCTGCTGCCCTGCCTGGCGCTGGCGCAGCCGCTGCCAGAAGCGTACCTGCGCGCCGCAGAGCATTTCCACGTACCGCCGGAACTGCTGTGGGCCGTCACACAGACCGAAAGCGGGGCAAACCTGAGCGGCAAGCATCTCCCGTGGCCGTGGACGCTCAATATAGCCGGGACTGGCTACCGCTACGCCAGCCGGGAGCAGGCCTGTCAGGCGCTGCTGGCCGCCATCCGCCGTACCAGCCCGAAGCGCATTGACGTGGGGCTCGGGCAGATCAATATCGGCTGGCACCGGGCGTATTTTGACTCTCCCTGCGACGCCCTGCATCCCCTGCAAAACCTGTCGCTCACCGCGCAACTGCTGCGTCAGCGCTACGATGAACGTCCCGGAAGCTGGCTCAATGCCGCCGCCCGTTATCATCGTCCCGCTGGCGGCGCGCCCGCCGCACGCTACCGCAAACTGGTCAGCCGCCACTTCCAACAGGAATCCCCGCCATGAGCCGCTACGCGCTGGAGGCGCTGCTACGCCCACCCGTGGAGTTTTACAGCACCGTCACCGCCAGCTGTGGCGCGTTAATCTGCCTGACGCAGGCCCCGCTGCTGATGCTGACGCCGTGGCAGGCCCGCCTGATGGCCTGCGCCATGGTGCTGCTGGCCCTGCGACGCGGCTGGCAGGGCTGGCAAATCGTGCGCTACCACCGTAACCTCCTGCGCCTGCCGCGCTACGCGATCACCAGCAGGAAAATCCCGGTCAGCCGCCAGCGGCTGTTTCTCGGTAAAGGCTTTCGCTGGCAGCCCATCCATACCCAGCGGTTATACGACTGCCTGCAACCGGAAGCTGCGCGCTGGCTGCGCCCCGGATGGTGTTACCGCCTGGCAAGACACATCGAAAAACGCGGCGAGCATACCCTGCCCGGCCTTACCCGACTGCTCAGTGCCGACCGCTGGCTGAACCCGGTACGGCCGCTGCCGCCCGTCGGCGGTAATCCGTGGCTGCATGGTGTGGAACTGAGAGAGAGCGAGGTTACCCTGCCACTCGGGGAACGTCCGGGCCACACGCTGGTGCTCGGCACCACCCGCGTCGGCAAAACCCGGCTGGCGGAACTGCTTGCCACCCAGGACATCCGCCGTGGTGAGGTGGTGATCGTCTTTGATCCAAAAGGCGACGCGGATCTGCTGAAGCGTCTGTGGACAGAGGCGCAGCACGCCGGACGCGGCGACCGCTTTATCCTGTTCCACCTGGCGTATCCGGAGATCTCCGCCCGCTATAACGCCATCGGGCGCTTTGGCCGCATCTCGGAAGTAGCATCGCGCCTCACCGGACAGCTTTCCGGCGAAGGCAACTCGGCGGCCTTCCGCGAGTTCGCCTGGCGCTTTGTAAACATCATCGCCCGCGCTCTGGTGGCGCTCGGCCAGCGCCCCGATTACCAGTTGATCTCTCGCCACGTCGTCAATATCGACGCCCTGTTTATCGACTATGCCCGCATCGTGCTGCCGCGCCACAACGCGCGGGCATGGGAAGTGGTGGCGCAACTGGCGGAACGTATCAACGATAAAAACACCCCGCGCCATATGCTGGGCCGCGATCCTCACGTGGTGGCGCTGGAGCAGTACCTCAACGCAGAGAAATTTTACGATCCGATCCTCGACGGCCTGCTCTCGGCAGTGCGCTATGACAAAACCTACTTCGACAAGATTGTCGCCTCGCTGTTGCCGCTGCTGGAAAAGCTGACCACCGGCACGCTCGCCGCCCTGCTCGCCCCGGACTACCACGATCTCGACGACACGCGCCCGATCCTCGACTGGCAGCAAGCGATCCGCCAGAAAGCGGTGGTGTATGTCGGGCTGGATGCACTCTCCGATGCAGTGGTTGCTGCCGCCGTCGGTAATTCAATGTTTGCCGATCTGGTGAGCGTCGCCGGGCATCTCTACAAGTTTGGCCTGAATGATGGACTGCCCGGCAACAGCGAAAAACCGTCGCCCATCAACCTGCACTGCGATGAGTTTAACGAACTGATGGGCGAGGAGTTTATTCCGCTGATCAACAAGGGCGGCGGCGCGGGCATTCAGGTCACCGCCTACACCCAGACGTTGAGTGATATTCAGGCCCGCATCGGCAGCGCCCCCAAGGCAGGCCAGGTGGTCGGTAACTTCAACAATCTGATTATGCTGCGGGTGCGCGAAAACGCCACCGCCGAGCTGCTGACGAAGCAACTACCACAGGTTGACGTGCGCAGCCGTCAAGTCAGTTCCGGCGTCACCGACACGCCGGGCGGCATCAACAGCTTCAGCAGCAATACCCGCGAGCAGGTGGTCACCCGCAATGTACCGCTGCTGGATACCGCCGCGTTGATTCAACTTCCTAAAGGCCAGGCCTTTGCCCTGCTTGAGGGCGGGCAGCTGTGGAAAATTCGTCTGCCACTGCCCGTAACAGATAAGCACAGCCCACTACCGGAGTCCGTCGCGCAACTGGCGGCATGGATGCAGGCGCGCCAGCAGGGGCTGCCGGAATGAGTGAACAACGACCTCCTCCGTCACGCCCGGCACAGGGACCGGTTGGCTGGCTACTGTCTCTGACCGGGCGGCTTATCGGGCTGGTTATCGGCGCGCTGGTTCTACGGTTCTTACTGGAGCTGGCAGGGCTATATTTCTGGTGGCCGCAGGAGGGGAGCAGGCACGCTTTTCAGGTGATGAAGCAGGAGCAGGCTGAACTGGTTATTGCGTTGCAGCCGCACCCTCTGGGGAATGAAATTCTGGTGCTGCTGGAAAAAGGGGGAAATCGCGTACTTATGGCCAACAGGCTCCTTCAGAAACCGTTCACCGCCCTGGCCTATACGCTGGTGAGTTTTATGCTGCGCCTGGTATGGCTTGCCGCCATGCTCCCCCTGCTTTGCCTGTGTGCGGTAATAGGGCTGACGGAGGGACTGGTGCAGCGGGATTTAAGACGGTTTGGCTCCGGGCTGGAATCCGTTTTTCTCCACCGCTATGTGGTCAGGTCCGGCAGTTCAGTCGCGACAACGCTTTGGGTTTGCTATCTGGCGCAGCCGCTGTTTCTACCTGCGAGGTTAGTTTTATTACCAGCCACCATATGGTTTGGAATAACGTTATGGATGGTGGCAGGTAGCTTTAAGCGCTGGTTGTAAGCCGCTCAATACAACTCCCCTTATTTTCGACTGCAGGACCTCATTGCATCGATTTACTTGAGAGTGGAAGAAACTAATGCATTTTGTAATATTAATGTTTAATTTTTTTTCACGCAATACAACCACAAGTTTAATAAATAATTTATCAGCTAAAAACTGTGACCTTATGATGGTTAAACATCATCAGTCACTATGATTTTAAACTATGACAAAAGATAAAATATGGTATCATCAACCTATTACCCTTATTGAGTCACGTAAGCTTTTAAGGTTTCTATGCTTATATTTTTCACTGCCATTATTGATGCCATTCACATTTTCTGGACTTGGTTTAAAACTAATTCAGCACCAATTGGAGGGCTTGCTACGGCCCTTGCCTTTCTTGCAACCGCCTGGGCTGCCCATGAAGGAAGAAAAAGTGCTAAAGCGGCCTTTTGTGCCTTAAAAACATCAGAAGATGCTTTAGATGAAACCCGAAAAAATTATCGCAGCGACGCCTTCAATCAGCGTTTTTCTTTATTATTAGCACAGCACAATAATTATCTAGAAAAAGTTAACGAATTTGCTCGCTCTGAATCAGGCTGGGGGCTTATTAAAAAAACATTCGAATCAGATAAACATTTTGAATCCTTTAGTGATATGAGTGGACATATCATCCTAAGTCCATACATGCGTATTTTATATCACACTCTTAAATTTATTGATGAGGATTATTTTGGTTCTAAAAAAGATATAACAGGAAGAAAAAAATACACCTCTCTTATTAGATCACTTATCAGTAACGATATTTTGTTTTTGATCGCAGTGAATTCAAGCTATATTTTCAGAAATGGAACTAAAAATCAATACTATAGGTATCAATTCCTTTTGAAACAATTTGATTTTTTTGAGCACGCTGATTTTTTTAGCATTTATCATCAAAATGATCTTACCAAAAAAAATGTGATGGAAAACCCTTTTTTAAGGATAGAAGAGGCTGCTGGATCATGCTTTTACAGATGCACAAAAGAAGGTGGGTATAATTCCATTACAGAGTTTGAACCAACGATTCGCATGCCAACCATTGTAGCTTATATATATAAAAACCCACATCAATCCTTTGTAATAAATTGGTTCAATGCCTCTCCTGTTTTTTTGTTAAATAAGTTTACGGAAAAAACAGACAAAAGGAGTTACAAAGAGATTTTTAATTATTATTTTGCTTCTAGCTACCTAGGCTGTTATATAGACAATAAAATGCCATCGTTAAATTCACCATTTGATGAGGCAGGAAAACAAACCTTAACTCCAGAAATTTTAAAAAGTATTATAAGAGCAGTTAGAAAGGGGCGGCTTATACATTCAGATGCTGATTACCTTAGATTAATAAGGTTAATGAAAGATAATAATTTTGTTTTATTCCACAATAAGTTTGAGTCACTCTATTATAGAATAGAAGAATATAACAATACAATTGCGAGAAAAAATGACATTTTATTTCGTGATAGATTTGAGCCTGTGAAGTTAATGGCGAGAAAAATTTGTATTTATGAAAAAAATCTTCGTAAGCAATGTGTAAAATAATTCGAAAAACCTTACCTTTATTTTAAAGCATCAGGTAAGGTTTTTATTATTTTTCAAGCCGGAGTTTTGAAGGAATAATGATATCTCGAAAGATGCACGTTCTTTAATTAAAAGAAAACAAAACCTCCTGTATTAATATTTAGCTAAACGGTTGTTAGCATAAATATTAGCCTCAGCTTTCCGATAGTGACTGCTAATCACTCATAGCGGCCTTGCTGTGCGTCGGTGGTACGCTTCGTGCCAGATGTGGAAATGCATGCTTACTGCACCTTGTTAATCTAAAGAGTGCTCACCACGGATTTTAATATCATAGACTGTTTTTATAAGGAGCTCTTCGTGTATTTTTCTTACACCTCGCCGTGATATCCAAAAGTAAATGAGTAACATAGCATATCGGAATGTAAGTTGATTAACCTCAATATATATAACAAGCTCATATGCCTCAGATGCATCGAATATTGAAATTTCATTAAAATCCAAATGGCATTTTTCAACCCATGCACTCAACTGGTTTGTCTTATCAACAGGCGCGCGCTGAATGATTCGAATCGCTCTATAAGATTTAGGGACAAATCCATAATAAATTGGATTTGCATCGTTTGAATCCCAAAGGCTTAGATTAAATAACCTATGATTATCTTTAAGCTCAAAGTTATGCTCTTCTAGTACATTATTTAATGAAGGGCATAGCTCTATAATTTCCCTTTCATACTCTTCACCTTTCTCTCGGTCAGAATAAAGCTCGTGTATCTTATTTTGCCAAAATTGGTTAACGGTAAATTTATTATCAAGTAGCACAATTGACTCGTCGAATTGATTTATCATAAATCCCCCACGACTTTAAATGCGTATCCTTTTCTAATTTCTACATCCACCCTTTCAGACCGGGTATTTCGCACCATAAATGTTTTTTTCTTTTCAGCATAGACACCTCCGGCATTGACGGCCTCATCAATGAATAATCCGGCATCCTTAAAAGCAACCGTTCGTAATGATGCTTCTCTTGATGATATAATATTCGTCAGTCTAGCAAGCATATTTTTTCCCTCAGAGCCAGTGGGAGCTCGCTCACCACTCCAAGGAACAGATTCCTCGAGAGTTGCTCCCTGCGCCTGAATTCTGCCGCGATGCAAAGGGCCAGAATTACCTTTTCCAAATTTTTTCTTCTTATTCATTTTAATAGTATCCATTATTCTGAAAAAATGTATTTTTTTGCAATTTCGCTCGCCGTTTTTTCCATGCTGGGATATACGGTTCCTTCCGTTATATTAAGTAACGCCAGCTCTTTGAGAATACTCTTCTTGTTCGTAATATTAACGCGATCTAATGGAAAATCTTCAGTTGTTTCCGGCAATACAGCATCATGACCAAATAAAAGAAAAGCACCCGACTGTGACTGCATACGCTCATTATTTATTCTGGCTTTCAAGAATAAAATCTTACTCAAATCCTCTGGTATGATATTGTTTCTGAAGTAACTTTTTTCGACCTGAACGTAATCAACAAGTTTATTAAGAAGTTCATCGACACCTAAACTTTTTTTATTTGATTTTTTTGACAAACGTTCTAATAATTTAAAAGGCATAAGCGAAAGATTAGCAATACAGCTAACCAGATCTGAATCGTAGAACTTTATATTATTTCTGTGTGTTGAAAATGATATAACTTGACCATAATCCATTTCATTTTCATTACATGCAAAATAAAGCGCTATTAATGGGTTAGAGGTTATATCTAGTAACCTCGTTGGTAATCCATAATGCTGCATTCTCACCAGTTTATCTATAGTATATTCATCAGTTCTAAATTCGACTGGTCTTGCTGTAAGTAATTCACGCACCATTATTGATTCAGAATCAAGGTATTTATACGTTCCGGATTCGTTTTTCCTGAATAAAGAGGGAACTAATTCATAAGTGTTTTTCGAATGACCTCTGTAAAATTTTTCTTTCCCGGGTTCATTATTTTTATTAACAAAGTCGAGAAATGATCTGATATCAGAAACTTCGTCATACTTATTTTTAATGTCGGTAATATGAAGTTTTTTATTTGCTTTTTTATTTAGACCTTCCAAGCCGAGCTCGGAAACGGTTAAATTAAGGTCCTTATCTTTCACGGCCCAATGAGTGCGACTCAAACCAAATGTACCAAGTTCAAGCACGTTTTTATAAAGTTCAGTCTTAGGATTTGTTATTTCACCAAAGTCGTGTTTAATCTTAAATTCATAACAAATGTCATCACCAGACTTAGTTAAATTCCGAATTTCACCAACACGAATTCGAATATATCTTTTATTATCTGTTACATCCTCTTTGCAATATACCTCTGTCATAAACAGCACAGGTAATTTTGCAAGAAAAGATAGAGTTTTGGAACTAATCGGCGTCAGTGACTTATATATATCTGTGGGTGTACCTTCAAACATTCTTGATAATGAAAAACTATCACGTCCTTCATTAATTTCTGGATCCATAGATTGCCACCTGTCGAAAACGTCAGGCTCACCACCCATAATGAGATTAAACATTCTAACATCCTGATTTAGATTAAAATATTAATATCATTCATACATTAGGCTATTTTGTCTTAACAAGCTCTGCATGTCCATGGATCTCTTTCCCTCAATCGCAGTTTAGCATGCAAGTCAGTATCGCATACTACGACACTCTGCATATATCGTATGCGTTAAAACAAGCATAGATCCGCACGCCCTCCCCTCCCCCCACCTTTTCCTTATCCACTATATAGCGTCTAGGTCAACTGAGAGAGCTACTACATATGGTGTTCCGGCCTGGCGTGCTCCGTTGCCTAGGCTGAAATCCGGAACCTAAACTGCATTAAAATTCGTATTTGTTCGAAAACTTACGCAAAAAGGATCCCGCGTCGGATGTTTATTTTCAATGCAATCATGCCCTGAATGACACACAAAACTGTACAAATACACAGTTACTCGTATCAGCTTTTATTCAAAAAGGAGTCTGACGCTCAGTGGAGCGAAAACTCATATTAAGCAATATTTACTTCCTCTGACGTCTCTTTCAATGACCGAAGATGCCCTCTGGTCACCAGTTCTTCCAGCGTGAAGGAATAATGACCGAACTTATTGACATACCTGTGGCAGTACGCTGAGAGGCGTGCGATATCTTCAACATTCAGGGGTTCACCCTGTGTCCAGAAATGATCCAGGACTGTCTGCTCGTCAGTATCCCTAGAATGTTATGCCAACTCCTCGCTCGTAGCGAACGGTCAAGTTTAATCGTCTGCTAACACAGGACAGGGTATAGACTTAAACTTCTGGATTGGTGTTGAGGCACCTGTCCACTACTGAAAACTTTTACCCGATACAAACAATTCCTCGCTGATTTCACACCAGATTCTTCCCTATCCTGTCCTGAACACGCTTGCGGAGAAGGCAGCCATGCGGCATAGCCAATTATTTCTGTTACTGACTTTGCCCATGTGGTCGCTGGTCTGGGCCTCCCCGGAATCCACCCAGCTCTCCCTCGCGCTGAAGCAACTCGATGGCGTGAAAACCTCGCTGGTACGCGCCCAATCCAATGCCAATACCGATCTGCAGTCGCGCTACTTCTTCGACTACCAGCAGGCGCAGCAGGACATCACCGCCGTTGAACAGGGCATCCGCCGCTACCTTACCCCGGTGAGGGTACAGCCGCGCGCCGTCCAGCCCCTGAGCACCAGCTACCAGCGGGAGAACCCCGATGACTGACTCGCAACTCGCCGCCTTTCAGGCCGCCAGCCTGAGCAAACCGGAGACCATCAGCCTGCTGGTGCTTGGCCTGTTTACCAGCGTCCTGCTGCTGTGGTGCGCCTGGACGCTAATGGTCGCCTGGCAGGGTGTCTGCCGTCAGCGCCTGAGCTGGCAGAGTTTTGGCGCGGTGGCGGCCCGTTCACTGTTACTGGTGCTGGTCAGTTTCTGGCTGGTACTGAGCTGAGGAGGCATCATGCGCTGGCTTCTGTTACTGCTGTTCGCCGCATTTAACGCCCTCGCCGACCTGCCGACGATGGAAGATCCGTCGCGCGGCCAGGGCCAGGGCATTATGGAGACGCTGCAAAACTACGGTTTTGATATTGTGGTGCTGCTGGCGCTGGCCATCTGTGCCGTCGGTTTTCTGGTGGTGGCGAACAACTGTATTGCTACCTACTCGGAGATCCAGAGCGGGCGTAAGCAGTGGAAAGATCTGGGCTCGATGGCAGGCGTCGGCAGCATTCTTCTCGTGGTCATCATCTGGTTACTCAACCAGGCCTCGGACGTCCTTTGATATGGCGACCATCCCCTTTCTCCCCGACCGGCTCAACCGCGAGCCCGTGGTCTGGCGCGGCCTGACCACCAGCGAACTGTTTCTGGCGCTGGCTCTCGGTCTTGGCGTCGGCTGCGCGTTAGGCATTGTGCTGGCCCTGATAACCCACTATTGGCCGTTGATCTCCGGTTCGGCACTGGCAGGCGCGGCATTACTGATTCAGGGCGGCGGACGCATCCTGGCCCGCGCGAAACGCGGTAAGCCCGACAGCTGGCTACCGCAGGCGATCCTCGCCTGGCTGGAGCGCCATCACCTCCGGGGCGCACAACTGGTCCAGCACAGCACTATATGGGTTGTGCGCAGGAGTCCGCGATGAGTCGTTTTCGCCATGCACTGGCCGAGCGCGATAACCATATCCTGACGCTGCGGGCAGTGATTATTTTGCTGTGCCTGTGTCTGGCGGGCGTCGGCTACGGCTGGTACAGCGCCCCGCAAAAGCTCACCCTCTGGTTCCCGCCAGATCTGCGCAGCGGCAGCACTCGCCCGTGGTGGGAGGTGCCGCCCGCCAGTGTCTACGCCTTCACCTTTTATATTTTCCAGCAGCTTAACCGCTGGCCGGACAACGGCGAGGAGGACTATTCCCGCAACCTGCGCTCGCTGCGCGCCTACCTGACGCCTGCCTGTTACACCCGTCTGGAGCACGATTTTCAGGTGCGACGCAATGGTGGTGAGCTGCGCGAACGCACGCGTGGCGTGTATGAACTGCCCGGTCACGGCTACAGCAGCCAGGTGCATGACGGCGATAAACGCCCCTTCCCGCGCGTCGAGACCTTAAGCCGGGATGCCTGGCGGGTAACGCTGGATGTGGCGGTTGAAGAGTATTACCAGAACGAACCGGTGAAAAAGGCGCTGGTGCGCTACCCGCTGCAGGTGGTGCGTTACGCCATTGATGCGGAGAAAAATCCGTGGGGTCTGGCGATTGACTGCACCGACGCCACGCCGCAGCGTCTGGTGGCGGAGGAGAAACCATGAAGACCGTCCTCCTGACTTTGCTATTCAGCCTCCCGGCCTTCGCCACGGAAGTGATGCAGTGGGAAAACATCCCACTGCCCGTCACGCTGCATATCGGGCAGGAGCGGATTGTCGACGTGGGTAAACCGGTACGCATCGGCTATCCCGCCACGCTGGAAGGCAAAGTGCGTCTGCAAAGCGCGGGCGGCAAAGTCTTCCTGCTGGCAAATACGGCGTTCCCGGCCACCCGCATCCAGTTGCGCGATACCAGCAGCGGTGAGTTGATCCTGCTGGATATTCAGGCCACCCAGGGCACTTCGCCACTTGAACCAATGCAAATTAGCTATGCGCCGCAGACGCCTGCCACAGCCAAAGCATCCGTCCCGGTGACAGCATCAACCGAACCCCTGCCCATCCTGCTGGTGCGCTATGCCGCGCAGAACCTGTATGCGCCGCTGCGCACCGTTGAAGCTCTGCCAGGCGTGACGCCCTCTCCCGTCCGGCTGGCGAAACGCATCACCACCTTACTACCGCAGCAGCCCGTTACCGCCATCACGCTGGCGTCATGGCAGGTTAACGCCACTACCGTGACTGCCATCCGCCTGCAAAACCAGAGCGGGCAGCGCATCACGCTCGATCCGCGCGAGCTTCAGGGACAGTTCACCGCCGCCGCGTTCCAGCATGACTGGCTCGGCCCGCGTGGTCTGGCAGAAGACACCACCGTGGTGTACCTGGTGACGGAAGGCCCGGTTTCCCGCGCCCTGCTGCCGGAGCCAAAACCATGATGCCGCGCCAGAGTCTCCTGCTGAAAATCCTGCTGCCCCTGATTGTCTTCCTCACTGGCTGGCTGCTGCTGCGCCCGGCAGGTAAAAACCCGCAGGAAACCTCACCGGCCCGCACCGTGGCGGCCTTAACGCCGCAGGAACTGCGCGATCTGGGTATCGACGGCGACACACCCGCCGATACCGTCGCCACGCTGGTCGGCCAGATGAAACAGTACCGCCGGGAGCTTCAGGCAATTCAGAGCGATAACGAAAGCCAGCAGGCGCGCGAGAAGCGCCTCAAAGCACAGCAGGCGACGCTGGCATCTGAGTTACGCGGGGATATGCGCAGACAGCAGGACCAGATGCGCGACGAACTGCTGAAAAGCCAGCGGGGGCTGCTGGACAAGCTCGACCGCCTGATGGCGAAACGCCCGGACGATATCCCGCCCGGTCTGGGCCTGACGCCCGGCGAACTGCCTGCCGATGTGCAGCCGGATATCCGCTGGCTGGAGCCGCTGGATGCGCCCCCGCCTGTGGACGAAAAGCTGCTGCGCGTCCCCCTGAAAGCGGCGGACAAACCGCCGCCGAAACCTGACGTAAAAGTCTACACCCTACCGCAGAACGCCACGCTGACCGGATCGGTGGCGATGACGGCGCTGATTGGTCGCGTTCCGCTTAACGGCACCGTCAGCGATCCCTACCCGTTCAAATTGCTGATTGGCGAGGACAACCTCACTGCCAACGGCATTGAACTGCCGGACGTGGCGGGCGCGGTGGTCTCCGGCATCGCCTCCGGCGACTGGACGCTCTCTTGCGTGCGCGGGCAAATCACCTCGATGACCTTTGTGTTCCACGACGGCACCATCCGCACCGTCCCACAGGGCGGCAAATCCGGCAACAAACAGCAGGAGATCGGCTGGCTCTCGGATAACCAGGGGCTGCCGTGTATTCCCGGCGAGCGTAAAAGCAACGCGAAGGAGTATCTCACCTCGCAGTTCCTGCTGGCGGGCTCCGGTGCGGCGGCCCAGGCCTTCGCCAATGGCGAAAGCACCACCGTGGTGGAGGACGGCAGCATCACCAGCGCGGTGACGGGCAACAACGGTCAGTACGTGCTCGGCCAGGCCATCGGCGGCGGATTAAAAGAGACCGCCGACTGGATGAAACAGCACTACGGTCAGATGTTCGACGCCGTGTATGTGCCGCCGGGCCACAAGGTGGCGGTGCATCTTACCGAACCGCTAACCATCGACTACGAGCCGGAAGGCCGACAGGTGAAATACCAGCAGGCCAGCACGCCGGGAGGTCTGGAATGATACGCACTATATTGATACTTCTGTTTTTGCTGGCCGGGTGCAGCACCTCGCAGGAGGAACTGATGCCGGTCGATCCTGATGCCAGTATGCTCACGCTGTGGCAGCAGCAAAGCGGCGGCAGCGCGACTCTGCTGGATGCGCGCGCGCAGTTGCGCCGCCCGCCGGATGGTCCGGTGGCGCAACCTGAGGCAAACACCATTCGTAGCCAGTTTCCGCGCCTGCCCAACCCGGATATGGTGCTGTACGTCTTCCCGCACCTCAACAGCAACACGCCGGTACCCGGCTACAGCACCGTCTTCCCCTTCTATACCCGTCCGCAGTATGCGCTGCCGGGCGAACGCCTGACGCCGCCATGAATGAACGGCGCGGCCTGACTGAACAGGCGCTGAATACCAGCTACCGCAAAGGCCCTTCGTTTGTCGACTGGCTGCCGTGGGTGGAATTTTTATCGGAGTCGCAGACGATACTGCTGGAGGATGGCCGTTCGGTGGGCGCGGTGTTTGAGCTAAACCCGGTTGGAACTGAAGGCCGCTCCACGGCCTTTCTCGAACAGGTGCGCGATACCGTCACCGACGCATTACAGGATGCCTTTGATGAGCATGAACGCGCGCCGTGGGTGGTACAGTTTTTCTGTCAGGATGAGGACGACAGCGAGGCGTGGCTGGAGACGCTGGCGGCTTATGCCGCACCGGAAATCCGCGACTCCGCCTTTACCCGCGAGTGGCTCACACAGATGGCAAACCATATGGTGAATCTCACCCGCGATGAGGGGCTGTTTCTCGATAACACCGTGACCCGTACCCGCTGGCGGGCGACATGGCGGCGCACGCGGATGATGGTCTACCGCTGGCTGCCCGGCCTCTCGCCGGATGAACCGTCACCGGAAGAGGCGCTGAATAATATCTGCGAACGCCTCACCGCCGGGCTGAAAGCGGCAGGTATCAGTGCAGTCCGCCAGAATGAGCAGGACATTCACCGCTGGCTGGTGCGCTGGTTTAACCCCTCGCCGCCCGTTGAAGATAAAAAAGCCTTCTGGCGACAACTGGATTTACCGGAAGCAGAATCCCTGCCCGTCATCACCGATTTCGCCGAACGACTGCTGGCAAGCGAACCGAGCTCAGATGCGAAGAACGGCGTCTGGTGGCTGGATAACCGCCCGCATAAAGTGGTGATTGTCGACCGCCTGCGCAAAGCGCCGACGCCCGGCCTGCTGACCGGAGAAACCGCGCGCGGCGACGGCATCAACGCCCTGTTCGATCTGCTGCCAGCAGGCACCATCATGAACCTGACCGTAGTGGTGTATCCGCAGGACAAGCTGGAACAGCATATCAGCCATCTCTCTGAACGGGCGATTGGCGACAATACCGATTCCGAATACACCCGCCGCGACTGCCACGAGGTGCGCAGCTACCTGAAGGAGGGCCATAAGCTTTACCGCAGTACGCTGGCGTTTTACCTGCATGCGCCCGATACCGACGCCCTGTTTCGCCAGCAGTGCCAGTTGCACAGCTTGCTGCTTAACGCCGGACTGGTGCCAGTACAGGAACAGCATGAAGTCGCCTCGCTCAGCCACTGGTTACGCTGGCTGCCGATGTGCTTCGATCCCCTACGCGATCCGCGCGGGCTGTATACCCGGCTCAACTTCGTCCAGCATATCGCCGGGCTGTTACCGGTGTACGGGCGGGAAACCGGCACCGGGCATCCAGGGATTTGCTACTTCAACCGCGGCGGCACGCCGCTGTGCTTCGATCCGCTGAACAAACTGGACCGTGCCCAGAACGGCCACCTGCTGCTGCTCGGACCGACCGGAGCGGGCAAATCCGCCACGCTGAACGCGAAAATCGCGCAACTGATGGCGCTGCATCGTCCGCGTCTGTTTATCATCGAGGCCGGAAACTCGTTCGGCCTGATGGCCGACTACGCCGCCGCCCACGGCCTGACGGTGAACAAAATCAGCCTGCGCCCCGGTTCCGGCGTCACCCTGCCCCTGTTCAGTGACGCGTGGCGACTGGTGGAACAGGCCATCATAGACGCCGAACCACCGGAGGAAGAAGACGGTGACAGCGATGACCAGCGCGACGTGCTCGGCGAAATGGAAATTACCGCCCGGCTGATGATCACCGGTGGCGAGGCAAAAGAAGATGCGCGTCTCACCCGCCCGGACCGGGCGATGATCCGCCAGGCGATTATCGCCGCCGCGCATACCTGCTACGAGGAAAAACGCCAGACGCTGACCCAGGATATCCGTGACGCACTGTTCGCCCTTTCCCGCGATGCCAGCCTGCCGGAATCCCGCCGCCAGCGGGCATATGAGATGGCGGAATCCATCAACCTGTTCTGCACCGGGTTTGAAGGCGAGTTGTTTAACCGCGAGGGACAGATGTGGCCGGAGGCGGATATCACCCTGGTGGATCTCGCCACTTTCGCCCGCGAAGGCTACGAAGCGCAGCTTGCCATCAGCTATATCTCGCTGATTAACCATATCAACAACCTCGGCGAGCACGACCAGCATCTGGCGCGGCCCATCGTCAATATCACCGATGAGGCGCATATCATTACCGTTAACCCGCTGCTGGCGCGGTTTCTCACCAAAGGCTCGAAGATGTGGCGCAAGCTCGGTATCTGGCTGTGGCTGGCGACCCAGAACCTGGCGGATTTTCCCGATGAGGCGAAGAAGCTGCTCAATATGATCGAGTGGTGGGAACTGCTGGTAATGCCACCCGAAGAAATTGACCAGGTATGCCGGTTTAAAGCGCTGACCGAAGAACAACGGCAACTGCTGCGCTCGGCGGTGAAATCGCCGGGGCAGTATACCGAGGGCGTAGTGCTGTCGCCGCGGGTTGAAGCGCTGTTTCGGGTAGTGCCGCCAGCGCTGTATCTGGCGCTGGCGATGACCGAAAAGCATGAGAAGGCGGAGCGGATGCGGATTATGCGAGAGACGGGGTGTAGTGAGGTGGAGGCGGCTACGAAAATCGCTCGGCGCTGAACTCAGTTATGTTGCAGCAGCACAAATGCCATCAAACTTTCTGATAAATGCATCTTTTAATTCTTGATTTCCAGGCTGCAATAAAAGAGCTCTATAATCTCGAATATATTCCCTGATATCAGACATAAAAAGGGACCGGTTCAATATTTTTTTTCCATTATTAACTGAAACTGTTTCATGTTCAGTAATGTTAATGACCCAGCCATCGCACGTCGATGCATCATGAAGTAAAGAGCAACGAACACCCGTATAGAAGCTTTTTGCCAATTCATCATCACCGCCAAAATAATTTATAAATGGTGACTTTGTTTTCAAAAAGTCAGTAAACAAGGTTCGACTACAACCGTTTCCATATTCATACATTCCATTAGGATTAGGTTTAAAATTCATCCCCCGATAAAAAGTTTCCAAATTCTCTATTAATGCACACAGTAAAGTACAAATAGCAAATCCGGCGCCTTTAAGATTACTAGTTGTACCATCTCCTCTTATACGCTCTGCTGGCTCCAGGTAGCGTTCATTTATTCTCTCATCGAAAAATTGAATTGCATGTTTCCAATCTAACTCTGTTGGATCATGTTTTAATTTAGCAGACAATGCATTCCATTCGGAAACAGTTTTTTTTCCTGCAATTTTCACCGTCATTCTGTTATCCCTGTATTAGAATTTAGCGAGTCTCATACTCTTTATATAATTTCAGAACTTGCTCAGCGAACCCATCGTCTACAGTATAAAAATAACACTCCGGCACATTCAGCACTCTGGCAAACTCACACACCAGCTCAAACGTCGGCTTATGCGTACCATTTTCATAATGAGACAAACGCGAATAAGCCGTAGCCTCTTCTATACCAGCGAGTACACCAAGCTTTTCCTGGGTTAGCTTTGCTCGCAAACGAGCTTCTTTTAGTCTTTTGGGGATCATACCGTGTGTCCTGTAAGGATTTCACGGTAATCTTTAGCATTGCTCAAGTTCTTTTATCTTTAGACTTCATAAAGATAGATAACCATAACATCAAAGGGAGCGTTAACAAGACCAATTAACTTAAGCGCACCTTTTTCCACTGAACTCGTTTTCCACCGTAAAGTTTCAGCATTGCATCAGCGAAGCTGTCATTCCGAGTGTAGAAGTAGCCTTCAGGGACATTGAGCACTTCAGCAAATCGACAAACCAGTTCGAATTTAGGTTTATGCCTGCCACTTTCGTAATGTGACATTCTCGAATAGCCCGTTTCTTCAGAAATGCCTGCTGCAATAGCCAATTCCTCTTGCGACATATCGGCTAACTCTCTCGCAATCCTAAGACGCTTCGGAACCATAACCCTGTCCTGTTAGTGGTTATATTGACAGCATCTTTAGCATTCCTTAAGATGAGTTATCTTTAGAGTTCCTAAAGAATATATAACGGATTGTCTTAACTGGTTTTCAGACCTGAGAGAGGCAAACAGAATGACTAAAAAAGACTGGCACCCCGCCGACATCATTGCCGCCTTACACAAGCGCGGCACCAGTCTGGCGAAACTGTCGCGGGAAGCGGGACTGGCCTCGTCAACGCTGTCGAATACCCTGACGCGCCCGTGGCCGAAAGGCGAGTGGCTGATTGCCATCGCGCTGAAAGTACACCCGTCAGAGATCTGGCCCGGCCGTTATCTCAATTCCCACAACAAACGCGAACCCAGAAAACCGCTTTACCCCATGACAACAACGGAAAACTCCGGGACATAACGACCCGCGCTGTGAGTGGCAGGAGGCATTAACCAACGACACCTGACAGGAGAGTTGTTTATGCACACCGAACCACAACCATGCACCATCGCAGGAGGCCGCCATGTTTCTGGTCTCCCTGGCTGAAGGCTTTATCCACCTGTTTCAGGCCGCAGGCAAAATCTTCCTCGACATGATGACCGGGCTGATCCCGATGCTCATCACCCTATTGCTGGCCATCAACTTCCTGATGAAACTGGTCGGCACAGTGCGAATGGAGAAGGTCGCCGCCCTGCTCGGCCGCTCTCGTATTCTCACCTACGGCGTACTGCCGGTGCTCGGCTGGTTCTTTATGAGCAGCCCCGGCGCGCTGACGCTCGGTAAGCTCTTACCCGAAAAGAGCAAGCCTGGTTATGAAGATGCACTCGGCACCACTGCCCATCCCCTCACCAGCCTGTTTCCCCACGTGGTGCCGTCGGAGTTGTTTGTCTGGCTTGGCGTCGCTGCCGGGGTTAAGGCGCTCGACCTGCCCGTCACCTCGCTGGCGCTGCGCTATATCGCCGCCGCGATGGTGATTGGCCTGATCCGCGGCATCATCACCGAGTACCTGTTCCTGCGGCTCAGCAAGCGGGGGAACGGCACATGATGATTTATTGTGCGCGTATCGTCGCCATCGGGCTGTTCGTCGCCGACGGCCTCACCGACAAAATGCTTATCACCTTCGACAGCAACGGGCCGAAGGACTGCCTCGATTACTCCCTGTCGCTGGAGCCGTCGTTCCGGGAAGAGAGTCTGCTGATACTGCCCGGCGACCGGCTGATGCTGGCGAATCACGACTATCTGATTACCGCCGTCGGCAAAGAGGCACAGCAGGCGCTGTTTGAACTCGGCCACCTGACGCTGGTGTTCAACGGTGACCTGAACCCCTGCCATGTCGGCGCGGTTCATCTCTCCGGCCCGGTGCCGAAACTCCGCGACCTGCACGGCAATCTGGTGATTGAGGAGGGACGCCCATGAATACGGTGCTGATTCCGCCCGGTCCCGGCGGCTACGGCAGGGGGATATGGCTGCCCATAGGGAGCGGCAAAAAGGTGCTGTCGCTCACCGGACGGGAAATCCACCCCGTCGCCATTGAAATCGGCGCGCTGACGCAGTCTGAGGTGGTCAACGGCTTTGCCGATATCCCGCCGGATAACGACATCCTCTGCGTGGTGATTAACTGCGCCGGGTCGCTGCGCTGCGGCCTCTATCCGCAGAAAGGCATTCCGACCATCAACGTGCTGCCCACCTGGCGCGCCGGGCCGCTGGCGCAGTTTATTAGCGAGGATAACTACGTTTCGGGTGTGACGATGGAGCAACTGGTTCTGGTGGACACGGCTGAAGCGCCGGACGGTGAACCAGAGACAATTCAGGAGTCTGCGCCACGGGTGACCATTCTGCCGCTACCCCCACGCGGTGCGGAGAAACTGGTGCGCATGGTCGAGCAGACCGGTACCGCCGTCGGCCATGTTATCGCCCTGCTGTTCGCCGCCAGCCGCGAGGCGGTGGATGTCTCCCTGCGCAACGTCATTCCGTTTATGGCCTTTGTCTCGCTGCTGATTGCCCTGGTGCAGGAGACCGCGCTCGGCAGCCTGATAGCCCATGTCCTGACGCCGCTGGCGAACTCACTGTGGGGGCTGGTGTTGCTGTCGCTCATCTGCGGTATTCCGTTCCTCTCCCCGGTGCTCGGGCCGGGAGCGGCCATCTCGCAGGTCATCGGCGTGATGATTGGCACGCAGATTGGCGCAGGCGCGATATCCCCGGCCTTCGCCCTGCCCGCCCTGTTTGCCATCAACGTGCAGGTCGGCTGCGACTTTGTGCCGGTGGGTCTTTCCATGCAGGAGGCAAAGCCGGAGACCATCGCGAAGGGTGTCCCCGCCTTCCTGCTGTCGAGACAACTGACCGGACCGCTGGCCGTCCTCATCGGCTGGCTGTTTTCCCTGGGCTTATTCTGAGGACATAATCATGAACAAAATCAGAGCCGCCGTGGTCGGCGCAGGTATCTACGGCAGGCACCATATGAACGCGTACTGCCATAACCCGGACACGGTGCTGGCCGCCATCTGCGACACCGATACAGAGCGCTGCGACGACCTCGCCATGGCCTACGGCGTGATGGGCTATACCCGGCTGGATGTCCTGTTGCAGGAGGAAGCCGTTGACGTGGTCTCGGTGGCGACACCGGACCCGTACCACACCGAATCCATCCTCACCGCGCTGCGCTACGGCAAACATGTGCTGGCGGAAAAGCCGCTCGCCACCTCAGTACGCGAGTGTGAGCTTATCGTGGAGATGGCGCGGCAACGAGACCTGCTGGTCGGCGTCGATTTTCATAAGCGCTGGGACCCGGCAGTAATGCGCATTAAGGCTGAACTGGAGAAACCGGAAGCCGGGCGCATCCTGCGCGGGCATATCAGTATGGATGATGTCATCAGCGTGCCGACAGAGTGGCTGGACTGGGCGGGCGCAAGCTCCCCGGTGTGGTTTCTCGGCTCACACTGCTTTGACCTGGTGCGCCATCTCTCCGGCCAGAAAGCGGTGTCGGTGTATGCCGTCGGACAGAAGCGGCTGATGGTCGAATGCGGCCTCGACACCTTCGACAGCGTGCAGAGCCTGCTGACAATGGCCGACGGCAGTTCATGGGTGGTGGAAAACTCATGGGTGCTGCCGGAAGGCTTCCCGAAGGACAACGACGGGCGTATCGATATTCTCTGCGAGGCAACCTGGATCCGCAGCACCTCGCAGCACCGCGGACTGGAAATCACCACCCCGGACAAGACGCTCACGCCCAACAGCTATTTCATCAACTACCGCAACGGCGTCGCCAGCGGTTTCGGTATCGACCCCATCAATGACTTTGTACGCGCGGTCAGAAATAAAGCGCCCTACCCGGTCACCGCAATGGACGGGCTGGCGGTAAGCCGGATCTGCGAGGCGGTGCATCAGAGTCTCGAAAGTCAAAAACCAGTGTCATTAAAATAGTCGGCCAGCAGGGAAGCTGGTATCCGCAAGCCCGTTTAGTCACGCTTAATTTGTTTATTCTGAGAATAAACATACCGGAATCTGTCCCCGTATATTGATTCAATATCCAGGACAAAATCCAGGCGGGCAGAGTCTAAAGCCGCAGACCGAAGGATAAGTGAATCGCCTGAGCAGCGCTCGTCAGTCCCCCTTGCTTCAATTAAGAAAATCTCCTCGCCAACTTTAAATGAATCATTAGGTCTGGGTCCGCCAATCACAAAGCACTGGATATCCAGGCCTAACGCCTGCACTGCTCCGACAAAAATATTCCCGGCAACAGGTTCAACTTTTTTGCCATTGACCGTTGCAGATAGAGCAGAGACAAATGCAGTTCCCATTCCATTATTGATGATGTAAATACCCGATTTGTTCGCCCGCCCGTCATTTGAAAAATAAGCGTTCATCCGCGGCTCAACAGAAATATGGTTATGTTTTATTTGCTCCTGGCTTTGCGACCAGGTAAACCACAGGGAAAGCAGCGCGATAATAATTCCAGTAAAGGCGAGAAGGGTATCTCTGTATTCCCTAAAGAATGCCGCCATTTGTTATCCTTAATTCAACATTCATCGTTTACACCATTCAGTATCCTGTCCCGATAGCCTTCTAACTGATGCCGTTGCAGATAGCTTTCTAACTCCAGTGCCCAACGCGTTCCTTCGCCGAGCGTCGCGCGGCTATGGGTTGAGGCATAAAGATAACGTGTATCATAAAGATTAATCAGCGTCTGATTTACACCATCGATTTTGCACTTCGGATTTTTGAGCTGCTGTTCTAAAGCCCGGACAATACGGGCCCGATGCTCTTGATCGGTAGCAAAATCCCGCTCCTGCAATTCACTGAGCACCAGAAATGAAGGTGGAATTTCTTCTGCAATCGCTGCCTGTAAACGATAATGACCATCAAGAATAACAAATGATCCCAGCCCTGCTATATACCAGACAAGTACTGGAGGCAGCGCACCCTCACGGCATTTTTTACGCCACCATTTTAACCTTCCGGCATCAGGTTGTATCGGATAACGTCCAAGTAGCAGGCTACCACCCCACCACCAATCCACTAATCTGACTTTGGCAGGATTAACCAAATCAGGAAAATCTTCGCCGTAGAGCGTCCAGCTACAGCCGATATCCCCGCTGCTTTCTGGAGACTCAAAACGCCAGCTATTTGCAGGAACACGCTGTCCGGATAATTTCGGTAATGAATATTTGGCCTCCATCGGCCTTATCAGCCATCGGCGAGGAGACAGAAGAGGCACTGGCGCATTCATTAATTTCCGGGAAAAATAGCGACACCATTCACCTGTCCAGGCCCGTTCGCCTTTGCTTTTAATGCCTTCAATATCTTCAGATGTGACAGCCGGAAATAATGTCTGGCAAGCGGAATGATCGGCATTAAACACCAACCAGACACCGGAATGATCTTTCAGCATTGATGCCCAGAATAATGTCTCCCCAGAAACCTGCAGCGCCATCCGCCCATAACGACCACTTAGCATTTCCATTACCACGTCGGTCCTCTGGCTGCTCTTAAGTGTCAGCTCCAGCCCCTGCCAGTTATTATTGCGATCAAAAAGATCTTTCCACCAATAATCGGTCATTATCATCTTCCCTGATAAACAGAGGGTTAGTCTAAAACCTTTATAATTGTTCAGGTAGCTATTTATATGTCAACGTAAACGTCGCCGTGGCGTTCGCTTTCCCGGCCGTGATGCTCTGTGTTGTCTGGTAATAGCGCGCCTGAAGCTGAACATATTCGTTGCCGCCTGATGGCGAGGTGTAGTAATACCGCTCCTGGCCGAACTGTACCGGGCTGTCTTCATAGCGATACCAGAGCTGCACGCCGACGCCGCTGGCATTTACCGGATCGCTGTCGAGTTTAATGATGCCGGGTACGCCGGCGTCGCTGTCTGCCGTGGCGTCAATACGCACATTAATCCGCGCGCCCTGAATACAACTCAGATTGATATTGAATGTCTGCCAGGCCGTTCCGGAACCCGGACCGCTGAACTCACTTTTGTCATGATCGCCCAGCGGGACATTCACCGGGTTAGTGGTGACGGTGCAGGATTCAGAGGTAATGGTATTTGTGCCATTCAGGGTGACATTGGCAAAATAAAACTGGTTTGCCACCGAGGCCCGCGCCAGCATGCCGCTATCCAGCGTTCCCCCGGTAATATCACCCGTTTTGATTAACTCCGCTTTAATACCATCACCACCGATGTAAATATAAACATTCGCGCCCACACTCTGATCATAGGGAAGCACTTTCCCGGAAGAGGTGTTAGTCAACCGGATACCCACTCCAGGAACATTAGTGTTATAGATATTGCTTCCGAGATTGCTTAACGTTCCCCATTTACTCAGTTCCCAACGGTAGGTCCAGGCTTCTGAACACCCGGCGATAGTATTGCCGCCGTTATACGCCCCCGTTGTGGCCGTGGCGATGACACTGCCCACCGCCGCATCACGCTGGACCGCCACATTGCCGAAACTGATATACCCCGGAACTTCACTACTCACTCCGGAAGCGAAACCACAGGAGGCCTGTGTACCAAAAGAAACCAGCCACAACGCCAGCACCAGCCAGCCGGATTTTAATAACACCTTCATTTAACGACACTCCTGTTCAGTTTCCGTCACCGGAACGCTTCCGGCATTCTCCGGCAGCCGGTAATGCACCATGCACTGCCGCGTCCCGTTCCAGCTCACCGCGATATCGCCCTCATCCGGCACGCCGGTGAGATACACCTGGCCATCATCGCCAACGATACCGCTGCCGCCTTCCTTCAGCTTCGCCTGCGCGCCAAACGGCGCCGGTAATCCGCGGTAAAGCAGCGTCATCAGCACGCGCCGTCCGACGCGGGTGTTGAAGTCCGCCATCACCACCGCGCCCTGGGTGGGCGTCACGGTCTGGACGGCGGTGTCGATATCCACCTCATCGCCGAGCGTGCTGGTATCCAGCGCGATGCGGTTTTTCTTGTACGGGTTGACGTAAGGCACCACCGCATAGCCGCGCCAGTCGGTGTACACCCCGGTGTTGTTCTGTACTTTTGCATCCTCCGCGCCGGGCGCGCTCACCACGGCCAGCGAGTCGCCGAGCGGCTGCCCGAAAGTGATGCCATGTGGATGCGCGACAATGCCCCCTTTCAGGCCATAGTTGACCTGCTGGCTGTCATCGTCGTAGTTGTATCCGCCGGTTACTTCGCCCCAGCCGCCTTTGTAATCGGCGTTGATGTTGCCGGATCCGCCCACGCCATGGTTGGTGTAGCTCTGCTGGAGGCTGTAGCTGAGGTTGTTGTCGGCAAGCGCCGTACCGTTGAGCCCTACCTGCTGGCGGGTATCGCCGTGCTTCGCGGTGTTGATGCTGTAGCTGGCCCAGGCGTTGGGCAGGAAGCGGCTGAGCGGCACCTGCATGCTGAAGGCCAGCTGCTGGTCGGCGGGCTGGGTGCTGTCAGGATAGTCGCTGTAGCTGTAAGTGATGCTGTAGCTGACGCCGCTGTAATTACCGTTCCAGCCGGTGCTCAGGGTGCGCTCGTAGCCGTCCTCGCGCCAGTAGTCCTGCTGGTAGCCGGAGACAAAGAACGAGCCGTAGCTGCCGAGGCTCTGGCTGAGGTCGAGCTGGAGTTTCTGGCGCTTGTTGTACTGCATCCGCCAGCCGTCATCGCTGTCCGTCCGCAGGTCATTGGCTTCCAGGAAGGTATAAAAACCTTCGGTGGAGTAGCGGTACGCCGCCAGGGTAAAGCTGGTGTCGGTGGCCTGGAAATCCTTCGAATACTGCACCCGGTACGACTGGCCGTCGTGGGTTTCATCGTTGTTGAGCGTGGTGTGCGCAGCGGTGATATCGGCGGAGACCGAACCCAACTCGCCGAGACCAAACCCCAGCCCTGCCGCCCCGGACTGATAGTCCTCCGAGTACAGCGTGCCGCCATAAATGGTGATGGCGTGCGGCAGGCCGTAAATCGCCGTCACCTGGCCGAACTGCGGCTCATCGCTGTCGCTGTTGCCGCTGCGGTATTTCCCGGCGGTGAGGGCATACTTCAGGCGGCCTTCACGCTGCATAATCGGTACCGCCGAGAACGGCTGGATAAAGGTTCGCTCGCTGCCGTCGGCCTCCTTAATGGTCACTTCCAGGTCGCCGCTACCCGAGGTCGGGTAGAGGTCGCTGATGGCGAACGCGCCCGGCGCGACGTAGCTCTGGTAGATGATGTAGCCGTTCTGCTTCACCGTCACCTGCGCATTCGACTGCGCAATGCCGCGGATAACCGGAGCGAACCCGCGCAGACTATCCGGCAGCATATTGTCGTCCGAGGCCAACTGCGCGCCGCGAAACTGCACGCTGTCGAAGATATCGGAAGGGGTGTAGCTGTCGCCGAGCGTCAGTTGCCCTTTCAGGCGCTGGATATCCCGCTGGAGGTAAGTGTTAATGGAATCCCAGTGGCTGCCGCTATCCTCATCATAGTTCCAGGTCGAATAGTTGCGCAGCCGCCACGCGCCAAGGTTCAGGCCGCTTTGCAGGTTGGCGTAGTAGTTATCATCGGAGCCATTTTCCCCGTCGCGCCAGGTATTGCTGCCGCTGAGGTTATAGTTCAGCAGCGCGGCAGGTACGCCCTCGTCCCATTCGGACGGATCCACCCAGCCGCGCGCGGTAGCGCTCATCGCCGCCTGCGGGATACTGAGGTTCAGTTGCAGTTTACTGAAACGCAGTTCGCTGGAAGCCATCGGGATATAGCGGCCAATATCCTCCAGCGGTTTGTCCGCTGGCAGTGCGGCAAGCGCAGGAAACGCGGTGGTGTTCACGCCCCAGGCTTTCAGCATCGCCGGGGTTAACTGCGCGGTGAGTTTTTTATCTGCCCCGGTAACAAAGGCAATATCCTGCGCTTCGCCCTGCTGCTCGCCGTTCACATACACCGTCACCCGGTAGGTGCCAGGTAACTGGCCATCGGCTTCGGCAAAGGCGGATAAGTCAGCAACCTCCTGGCCCGGACTGTCCAGCTCCAGCGCGTGGGTATTGAAGGTCTCGCGGGCTTCCGCATGACGCAGATAACCCAACAGGAGCACCATAATCAGCAACAGCGCCAGCAGGAAGATCATCAGTCGGGAATTCGGGTTATTCATATTCCCTCCTTCAGAGCTTACGGCTTTCGGTCTGACTGACGCCGCCGTAATCACTGATCGACTGCCAGCTCACCATAGACGCCGTGGCCGATGGCAGCGTGAAGCTGACGCTGCCTTTCGGCGGCACCATATCGGCCTCTTTGATCTCCTGCCCGTCCACCTTTAAGGTGAACAAAGTGACGTAGTAAGACGTGGGATTGCTGACCGTAAGACGATTGCCGCTACGGGAGACCGACAGATGGTGGTAAGCCGTCTCCGGCTGTCCTTCCAGCCCCGCCGGGCGGTAAAAGAGTTTCAGGCGGGATTTCACCACCACCTGCAGAACGTTGTTATGCGGCACGCTGTCGTCGGTGGCGGGAATGGACTTCACGTTCAGCCAGAACACCGATTCCCGGTCTTCAGGCAGGTTCCCTCCAGTGCGCACAATGCGCAGGATGTTCTCTTCGCCTGGATTAATGCGAAACAACGGCGGCGTGACGATAAACGGTGTTTTGCTGCCTTTCACGCCACTGTCCACCCAGCTCTGCACCAGCCAGACACCGGATCTGTCGGGGTTACGAATGGAGGCGGAGGACTCTCTTTTGTCGCCGTTATAAATGATCCGTGTCCCGCCAATGACAATCCCGGCCTGTGCCTGCACGGTAAATACGGTCAGCAATAGCGCCAGCAAAATGTCTGCATACCTGTTCATCTTGTTATCTCCGGACGAAAAAACCGCATCCCTGCGAAACGCTCCCTGTTATGCGGCGGCGCATGGGTAGGAGGAGGAGAATGCGCCCCGCGACGGCACAGCGTTATTTGTAAATGATGGTGAACTCAGAGGTACCGTTTGCTGTACCGGTGGTGACCGCCGGGCCTGTGGAGACATAGCGGGCGACAAAGTCGAGCGCGTTTGCGCCTTCTGCGAGGGTGTAGTCGGATGAAGCGGAGTGCAGCGGGATGGCCGTGCCGTTTTTATCTGCGATCTGGATCCCGACCCCGGTGGCGATGCCCGTGCCACTGTCCAGCGCCAGCAGGCTCTGGTCGTTGTTATCGGATGTCCCGTCAAATTTCACATTTGCACCAGTGACCGTTTCCGGGCACTCGCTCACGTTGATGGTAAATTGCGTTGGCGCCGCTCTCATCCCCTTTGCCCCGTTAAGGGCGGTCTGGGCAACATTGCCGAGGTTCACCGGTAGATTCTGGGAGCCAGTGTCGATCTTGCAGGTCTGGTCGGTAATGCTACCGGTGAAGTGGATGGTGCCGTCGGCGGCCATGGCATTAGCCGCCGCCAGCATAAAACACGCGCTTAACATCGTTTTTTTCATGTGTTTCTCCTTGATGAAAGAACATTCGGGACTCGGCCCCGCATCACTCTGGCGGTGAAAAAATCTGCGTTAGACTTTCCCGTTAGTGCCAGAGTGGTGAGTTCAGGAGAAAATGATGTGGAAGAAGAGAATGAGAAATAAAATGCCATCCGGACAGGAGCAGAGCTTGCGGAATGGCATAAAACAGTAAAGCGGTGAGCAAATGAAAACTGGCAACGTGGACGACTCACGCACGTTGCCAGCAGGGTACCAAAGGTGTGTTAAGCTGCATTAGATCGGAATTATTATTTTAAAACAGAGAGATAATCCGTTATCAAAAGGGGTCTCAGAAAAATTTTGACACTTTGCTAAATTTTTCTGATACTACTTTACATTCTGGCACTAATTGTGTGGTTTTCTCTCATATTCCCCCAGACATTCATAAACCTCTGCGTATTTGTCGCCGTATAAATCACCGTATGCCGGATGTTCCGGTGCCCCAGATAATCCTGTATCAGACGCGTATCACGCCCCAAATCCGCCAGCGCGAAACCGCATCCATGTCTCAACATATGTGGGTATGCAGAGATACTGACTCCCCCCAGCTCACCGTAACGTTTGAGCAACAATCGAACCTGGTGGCGCGACAGCGGGCCTCCTTTCTGCGACAGAAAAAGCCAGTCGCTGTCTGCCTCCCGCCAGCGTCGGCGCACCTTTAGCCAGCGCATCAATGCGGGCAATTCGGCATCAAACAGTGGATGCTGCGTCGAGAGACTGTTTTTAAGCCGTCGGACATAGACAGAACGCCCTACCAAATCGATATCCGACAGGCGCATCCCACATAGTTCACTGACCCGCAGACCGTGTAAAAAACACATCTGAATCAGGCAGTAATCGCGCTCAAAATGGATCCCTCTGTCCGCTGCAAGCAGTATCTGCCCCACTTCATGGCGGGTCAGATGTTTTCGTTTTACTGGCATAAGCCTTGCTCCTTAAACACAATAAAAAATGAAGAAAAAAACAGGCCGGAACCACTTTCGTAGCCCGGCCTGAACCACAGAATAACACCAGAAAGCCCGGCAAAGGTTGATGACAGACTCAACAATTTTCACGGGCGGGTTCCAGTTTTCAGCAGTGATCGTATGAGCATTGCGCTACACCCGGCAGAAGAAAACTCTGTTGCCGGAGGCGTTATGCCAGACCGCTTTACTCTGCTGTTGCCCCTGATGCTGTGCGCCGCTTTCCCGCTCAGAGCCATTACCACGCCGGAAATTGCCGCTTCCGCCCTGTCGCCAGACTGCGTGAACTACCGGGTGGTCGGCTTGTGCTACTGGCTCTATTGCACGCCGCTCGGTTGCTCGGTACGCACGTCGGTGAAGGTTCGCCATTTCCGCCCGGATCTGGTGGTGTCGGCTTACAGCATCACCGGGCAGAATCCGTGGACAGAGATGTCGCCGCTCAGCCGCGTGCTGCCCGGCATTGCTGAAGGCGGCGGCGACACCAATCCGCGATCGGCCAACCAACACAGTAAGATCCGCTTTAAGAATGCCGACGCTATCGGCTTTCCGGCGGGGGATGAACTGGCGAAGTTTTTCACCCAGTTTGGCTATATCTGCTCGCCTTCATCGCAGCCTTTTCAACCGTACTTTCTGAGTCAACTGGATGCGCTGGCATGGCGCAGCGGCGTACCGGAGATGACCTGGCCGGAGGCGCTGACGCCGGGGTTACGAGATGTAGGGAAAGACGGCGATATGTGGGGCAATATCTACCCGCGCGCCGGGGCCATCAGCCAGACGCACGACTATAAAGCCGCCGCCGTTATCGCCCAGCGCGTGGCCGATCTGGTGACGCGTACCGGGCAACCGCATATCTATACGCCGCTGACCGCCTCATCCCGCGCCGGGTACTGGCCGCCCTCCCCGGTTATCGAAGGCGACAGCAATAACCATCGCTGGCAGATGCTCACCCCGAAAAAATCCGCCGCCTGTTCGGTGTTCCCGGATGGCAGCGCCACCGACACTTACGCCGACAAGCTGGCGGAGGATGGCGCGTATGCCTGGACGCTGTGGCGGCCTTACAAATGCTGTCCGCGCCGGGGGCAAACCTTCCTCGGCAGTACGGGTTAACGGAGGCGGTGATGAGAGTCCTTTGCCTGGTCTTACTGTTTTTCGCCTGGGTTTGCGTGGCGGCAGACGACTACAGCTTCCGCACGCGAGGCGCGGTTAACGACCTGCTTTACTACCAGATTGGCGGCGGTGAAGCGGTGATGCCGCCGCCCGTGCGCCGCAGTCCCTCGCCGCTCAGCGTGGGGATTGGCTGGAACGCCGATCTGATGTGCGGCAATTTCGATATCGACACCACGGTGCGCAACCAGCTTAACGGCATCACCGACGGCTTCCAGCAACTGATGGGTAACGTTATCCAGAGCGCCACCGGGGCGGTCGCCAGCCTGCCCGCGATGATTATCCAGCGCGCCAATCCGCAGCTTTATGATCTGCTGACCAACGGCGTGCTGCAGGGACGGCTGGATTTTGATAAATCGCTGCTGAACTGCCAGAAAATGGCGGAGAAGATGACCGATTTAGCGGCCGACTCCGCCTGGTTTTCCGGAGCCAAAGCAGAGAATTACCAGTCCCTCGCCGCCAGCGATAATGACGCCATCCGCACCGACCAGAAGGCGGCAAAAGAGGCCGCCGAAAAGGGTAAACGCTGGGTGGGCGGCGAAAAGCGCGGCGGCAAAGGTCAGCCGCCGATTAAGGTGGTCCATGACGCCACCGCCGCAGGATGGAATATCCTCAACCAGCAACCCACCACCAGCACCACGTCTCTTACCTCCTCTGAATGCGACGGAGAACTTTGCACCACCTGGACATCCCCTGAAGAGGCTGCCAGATGGATGACCCGCGTCGTTGGCGAGCAGTCCATCAGCGTAGCGCAGGCCACCGACGATCCGGATGCACGTTCCGGCGCACAGGCGGGGATCGGTCTGCATCCGCTGATCGACGAAGAAAAGGCGAAGATCCTGCCCCTCCTGACAGATCTGGTTAATGGCAGTCAGAAACCCGGCTTCGACAATCTGGCGAAAGCCTCCGGCGGATCCATGCAACTGACCCGCGGCGTGGTCGAGGCGCTGCGCGACGACCCGGACGCCGCCGTCCTCACCGAGCGGCTGGCAGGAGAACTGGCGCTGGCCCGCGTCACCGAACAGGCGCTGCTGGCCCGGCGCACGCTGCTCGCAGGCATGCGCGAACCGAATATCGCCAACGTCAAAGAAGCGCAGGAGAGCCTGGGTAAAACCACCGCCCAACTGGATGAAGAGCTGAACCAGCTGAAGCTGGAACTCGATTTTCGCCAGGCGCTGACGCGCAATACTGCCAGCCAGATCCTGCAACGCAAACAGCAGCGCGACCAGCTTCAGGGGCAGGCGGTGGAAGTGCCGGACGACAGCGATCGCCGCCTGCACCATCTGAATAATCCACAGCCGGACAGCCCGCGATGACCGCCAACAGCTATTTCGAGTACGTGCTCACCCTGCTCGGCTGGCTGGTGAACAACGGCGTGTGGCAGACGCTGACCGCCACCGGGCTGTTCGCCCTGCCCCTGCTGGCGAAGCTGATTGCCCTGTGGCTGAAAGCGCGCGGCCAGGGGGCGGATGAAGGCAACGTCGCCCGCCTGCTAGTCGTCTGGGTGGAGCACTCACTCTACAGCGCCCTGCTGGTGATCCTCTTTGCGGGCGTACCGTTCCTCAATGTTGATATCAATACCCTCACCTACGACAGCCAGCGTACAAAACAGTGCGGCTGGTCGGTGGTACAGCCCGGCGATTCCGGCTATGCACCGCTGATCAACGAACTTAGCGGCCAGAGTGCTTCCGTTCCGGTGTGGTGGCACTTCACGCATGCACTGGGCAAAGGAATCACCAGCGCCGCCGTCGCGGTGCTCCCCTGCAAGCCGGACCTGCGCCAGTTGCGCTTTGAGGTGCAACACACCCGGATCGCCGATCCGGCGCTGGCGCAGGAACTACAGGATTTCGTTAATGACTGCTATGGGCCGTCGCGCGCACGGCTCAAACGGCTGGGCAGCGATATTAGCGAGGAACAGAGTCGGAAAGTGGACTGGGTGGGAGCGTCTTTTTACCTCTCCACGCCGGGCTATTACGACCACGATCATTCCCGTTCGCCCCGCGCCGCCTGGCCTTATGACGCCAGCCGCGACGACGGTCTGAGCGATACGGGTGGCGGAGGCTATCCAGCGTGTAAGGAGTGGTGGTCCGATGGTGAGGCGGGGCTGAAAAACCGCCTGCTGAAGCAAGTCGATACCACGCTCTGGCAACAACTACAAAAACTGGGGCAGTCGAAAGACGAGTATGAAGAGGCAGTGCTGCGTTCGCTAGTCAGCCCGCGCAATATGCAGGTGTCGCAGGGCGGACTGGTGTACAACGGGTTTGGCGGGAGTGCGGGAGAAAATCTCAGCCAGACGCAGTTGCTCAGCCGCGTTGGCGGGATCATCGGCGCGGGACTTTCCAGCTACGCCCTGTTTCCGGCTTTTGATAACGTCCGCCAGGCTCTGCCGATGGTGCAGGCTTTTCTCGAAATGGCGCTGGTGATTTGCATTCCGGTGATCCTACTGTTCTCGGCATGGGATCTTAAAACGGTCATCACGCTGAGCTTTGTGCAGTTCGCCCTGTTCTTTCTCACCTTCTGGTGGGAACTGGCGCGCTGGCTGGATAACTGGCTGATGCAGATGATGTACGACAGTGACACCCACTCGTACTTCAACCTCTGGGGCCTGCAAAACACCTCCGACGATCTGATCATGAATATCATTATGGGCGTGATGTTCCTGGTGTTACCCGCATTCTGGCTGGGCGCGCTGACGTGGGCGGGCATCAGGATCGGCGCAGCAGTCGCTGGCGTGATGGGCAGCGCGGTCGGTGATATCCGCAGCGCTGGCGAACAGGTCGGGAAAATGATCGTCAGTAAAACACGCATTCCCTGAAGATTTCGTACTGACGGTGTGATGAACGGGGCTTGAGTCACCGGCATTTTGCGAGCATGATCGCAATAACATCAGCCTGTTACCCGGTTCATTCTTATGATCTCTCCAGAAACGCTGCAATCCGCCATCTCTAACGTCTCTGTCTGGCGTCAGGGTGACGTATGCGCGCCGCATAAACCGCTACTGCTGTTGTATGTACTGTCGCAGTACAAAGCAGGCCACTCGCGCCTGTTTAACTATGGCCTGGAGATCCACGAACCGCTTACTCGCCTGCTAAAAGAATTTGGTCCCAAGCGGCGCACCGATTACCCCAATATGCCGTTCTGGCGGCTGCGAACAGACGGCTTCTGGGAGATCGCTCACGCAGAAGGTTGCAAACCGCGTAAGGGCAATACTCAGCCGACAAAGAAAGAACTGATTGATAACCAGGTGGCGGGCGGCTTCGATGAAGCGGCTTACCAGCAATTGCTGACACATCCAGAGATGATCGACCAACTGGCTCAGAAGATCCTCACCGATCGCTTCCCGGAAAGTATTCAGCGGATCCTTGCCAACCAACTGGGATTCGATTTTATCGATCGCTCCAGGAACCGCGATCCGCGTTTCAGGGATATCGTTCTTCGCGCTTACCACTCACGGTGCGCGTTCTGCGGTTACGATCTCCGGCTGGATGGTGCGCTGGTTGGTATTGAAGCGGCGCATATTCACTGGAAAGCATATGGTGGTCCGTGCGTGGTAAATAATGGCCTGGCGCTCTGTACATTACACCATGACGCGTTTGATATGGGGGCATTCGGGCTGGATGAGAGTATGACCATCCGCATCTCCGGCGGCGTCAGTCGTAGTCCGGTGGTAGACCATCTGTTCTGGCACCGGGACGGCCAGCAGTTATTCCTCCCTTATGACAAAACGCAGTGGCCTGCTGAACAGTATGTTGGCTGGCACCGTAAACAGATTTTCAAAGCCTGAAAATACGCAACGGGCCGTTAAGCCCGTTGTTCGTTACATCACCGCAGTTCTATCACTCGCGCCCGCTCAGCCTGCTTTCGGTAGTGGTCGTATCGCTCCCGGAACCATGCTTGCTGTTCATCACTCATATTGCCGGTCACGGCATCGATATCCACTGGCTGGCCCAGAGCGTGCATACGGGCAAAACTGCGCGCCAGAAAATCAAAATTCTTCAATGCGTTTATATCTTGTTGGCTCATTAGCATATCCCTCCAGTCATTGTGTTTACTGTTCAAGGTCATATGCTTTTCTGATTTCAGTATCCGCCTGAAAAAGATCATTTTTTGATCGATGCGTGCGCATCAATCTGCCTGCGTTCACATTTCAGGAACGACAAAACTCTTCAGCCCCGGTAATGATTTTCCCCTCCCTTTTATCACCCGCGCAGAAAACACTACCACCTGTCATGCAGTAAGTTCGCCATGTATCCGGAAGGCGCGAACGGCGCAGATGCGCAGGATACCCGTACCATTCCATCCCGCAGGGAAACGCCCTGCGAAGGGTGTTCCCTGTTCATTTACAGGAGAAACACCATGTCGCTTTTCGATAAAAAACCGTCGTTAATGCCGGTGGTTATCGCCCCTGATGTCTGGCAATCCGCTGTGGAATTTCCCGCCGACCCGCAGCAGGTGGAAGAACGGCTGGGCAATCTGTTGCTCGCCGTACTACTAACCCTGCGCACCGCCGGGACGTCCCGCAAGAAAGTCACCTTTACGATCTACTGCCAACCACCGCAGGGCGATATGAAAGTCCCTGTCGCATTACCGCTGTCGCTCAACTATCACGGCCACTATGTGCAGGTCTCGATGGCTGAACAGGCATAACCTCTCCCCGCCGGAGTCACTTCCGGACGGAGGTGGTTCCGGCTTCTTCCATGAGGATCGCACAATGGACAGAAGCACCGATATCTACCAGAAAGTCACCGACCAGATTATCGCTGAACTGGAAAACGGCAATGTGCCGTGGATCCGCCCGTGGCGCGACGGAGAGCCGCCGTTCCCGATCAATGCGTTATCCGGTCGTCCGTATCACGGCATCAATGTACCGCTGCTGTGGAACAGCGCCGACAAGCAGAGTTTCGCCAGCGACCGCTGGCTGACGTTCCATCAGGTTAGCGCACTTGGTGGACAGGTACGTCGGGGAGAGAAATCCTCTCTGGCGGTGTTGTATCTGCCGCGCACGCAAGAAGAGACCGACGCTCTCGGTCAGCCGTTGCTCGATGAAAACGGTGAGCCGCAGGTGCGGCATTTCGGGATCATTCGTGAGTTCCGGCTGTTTAACCTGTCGCAGTGCGACGGCCTGCCGCAGTCGCTGTCGGAGCCGTTTACCCGGCCCGCAAAGCCTTTGGAGATGGCCGAAACCATCGCGATGAACAGCGGCGTGACGCTGCGTCATCGCCGTCAGTCGAAAGCGTATTACAAACCCGCGACCGACCTGGTGATGATGCCGCACCCGCAGCAGTTTGAAAGCAGTGAGGCGTACTACGCCACGCTGCTGCATGAACTGACGCACGCCACCGGTCACGCTTCGCGCCTCAACCGCCCCGGCATTGCCGGAACGGAACGCACCGAAGCACTCTACGCCGCTGAAGAGTTAGTGGCGGAGATGGGCAGCGCCTTCCTGTGCGCCCACTGCGGCATTCAGGGCAGGCTCCAGCACGCCAGCTATATCGGCTACTGGCTGGATATCCTGCGCCAGGACAAGCGGGCAGTGATCCGCGCCAGCGGTATGGCGCGCCACGCCAGTGAATGGCTGCTCAACGCTGTACCACAACCCTGTCAGCTTAGCGCCTGACAGCCCACCCGCACGGGGAGCCTTCCCCGTCGGGGAGTTGCTCCCCTTTTTTCTGGAGTGATATATGGGACTCGATCTCTTCTTTTTCGAACGGGCAAAAAACGCGCCCGATGAAAGCCAGTACGCCAGAGTGGGTTATTTCCGCAAGGTGAACCCGTTACTCAAATGGGTGGATAAACACGTTGGGCTGGTGCGCAACCAGGTGCTGTTAGAAGTCACAAAAGCACATTTGCAGGCGCTTCTGAGCGACCTGCAGAACCTGACGCCGGATAACTGCGGCGCGGTTTATCCCACGATTGACGGCTTTTTCTATGGATATACCGATTATGGAGAACACTACTGGAAAGATGTCCGCGCCGTCACTCACTGGGTGAAGGAGACGCTGGAGACGTTTGATTTTGAGCGAGACAGGTTGATGTTTTATGCCTGGTGGTAATTTTAAAGTGGCCGACAAAACGTCGGTCACTTTCACACGTCGACCAGAAATACACCGCAAAATATGTACATGAGAGCATACCGTTTTTACTAATAAAAATGTAAAAGGCCCAAAGGGAGAAACTGCAAAGGAAGGGCGACAAGGGCAAAGGGGCCTGCCCGAAAAGGAGAAATATGCTGAAGTGGCTACAAAGACCATCCCAAAGCCAGCCACCTGCGCCAGACGCTATGCTGCCGGAGGGTTGGTTTGCGCCACAATCCGCAGAGCGATTGCTGGCGACACCGTTACGCCAGTCCTGTTTGCAGCAGTTACGGCAACTGACCCCGCTGCCGGATACCCTGTTTGATAGCTGGATCCTCACGGCGATTCATCGCTTCGCCGCACTGGTACAGCTGCTACCCGCCTCCCAAAGTCATCACCACTCCATTCCTGGCGGGCTTCTGGATCATTCGCTGGAAGTTGCCTGCAACGCCATCCGGCTGCGCCAAGGTTATCTGCTACCACCGGAAGCGGGTGCGGAAGAACAGGCCCGGCAGGCCAGCGCATGGACGGTCGCGGTGGTCTGCGCGGCATTGCTGCACGATACGGGAAAAATCGCCGTGGATATGGAGATTCATCAACGTGATGGCACCCGCTGGCATCCGTGGCAGGGTAATCTGGCAAAGCCTTATCGCTGGCAGTACCAGAGCCACGGTCGCGACTATCATCTACATCCTGCCGCTGGCGCAATGCTGATTAATCAGTTGATATCCTCGCCATTACTGGACTGGCTGGCCGGATACCCGACGGCTTTTGCGTCCCTGATTTATCAGCTCACCGGACACTACGAACGGGCTGGCGCGCTGGCTGAACTGGTGCAGCAGGCCGATAAAGCCTCTGTCGCCCGATACCTCGGCGGCGATATCAAAACCGCGCTGGCGCAAAAGCCCTCTTCCTTCCCCCAGCAGCTTCTTACAGCCTTACGATCACTAGTACAGAACGAGTACCGACTCAATAATCCCGAATGCGGATCCGATGGCTGGCTGACGGAGGATGCGCTGTGGCTTATCAGCAAAACTACCGCCGACCGGGTTCGCGCCTGGCTGCTCCAGCATGGCGTATCTAGCGTGCCGGAAAACAATAACCGCCTGTTTGACGAACTGCTGACGCATCAGGTTATCGTTGCCAATGAGGATAAAGCGATCTGGCGCTGCATTATCCGATCGGATAAAGGCTGGTCGCCCGTTGAACCGCTGACGCTGCTGCGCCTGACACCATCTGCAATATGGGAGCCAAGCGAACAACGGCCCGCCTGTTTTGCCGGTGATGTGACGCCGGTAAGCGAAGCTGAACCCGTTCCTGAACTTAGCGTTCCCACTCAACCGCTGCCGGAGATAGCAGACGACCCGAGGCTTAGTGACAATAATAATTTCCTGCAGTGGCTGAAGAACCACACCAGCACTTCAGCCACGGTGAATACCCGGAACGGCAAGGTACATGTGGTGGAAAACCATCTTTTCTTGATTTCGCCGGGGATCTTTAAGATATACGCATCAGAAACCACTGGAGACACCGGCGACGGCTGGAAGCTGGCACAGCGAATGTTTCAGGAGTCAGGGCTGGCCCTGCGCTGTAATGATGACAGTTTTATCTGGACCTGCGAGGTTTGTGCACCACAAAAGAAAAATAGTCAGTTGAAAGGGTTTCTGATGGAGGATCCTGGGCTGGTGCTTGGAGAGAAAATACCGGTGAATAACCCGTGGCTGAAGTTGCTGCGCGAATAGCAATTTATATCAAAACACTCTCTTCCACCGAGCCACAGCGAATGGGCTGTAATACCTAAAGAGCCGCATGATATTCAATAATTGATTTCAGTTCTTCAGGCGAAAAAGGCGGATTACGCCGATGCAACATGGCGTGGCAATTAGGGCAGACGGGAATAAGATCTTTTTTGGGATCCAGAGAGTAATTATCTTTGATGTCTGATAGCGGAATCAGGTGGTGTATATGGATAAAACCTTTTGCTATCTCACCATACACCCTCATCATATCAATGCCGCATACTTTGCACAGGCAACCATGCCAGGCTAATGCGGCCTGCCGGGCCTTACGGTCGCGTTCATAGCGGTTAACCGTTACCTGCGTAGCGGCACCTTCAGTAAATACGCTCTGCGGTGGCAGTTCATCAGGAAAAATACTGATGGCGGGCTGCTCGTTACCCAAATTTTTCTCAACGATCTGAAACCCTTGATCGGTAAGCAACTTGACGCATTTCGACTTGATACCACCGCTAAAATCTTCAGGGGAAAACTCAACGCCTATCATATTTGAAGCAGCAATACCGACTATAGCTTTCGGTGGATAACTGCGCCCTTCAAAGACCACATCATACAGCCGGGACTCGCTGAACTGGTGGCGTACACCTTCATCATAGGCGCGCATAGCCGCAATAATGCATTCCCTGGAAAGCTGGTCTGGCAGTTTCTTCTTCATTTACAACTCATCATCCCTGAAACGACATATGCTAACTCTTTATTTTATAGCATATTAATTTATCCGGTAATAAACAGCACTCTTCAATTCCACGTTACCGGGATAGGGGCATTAGTGCAGCGGCAGCGTAACGTAGCGGCAGAGAAATCGCGCCTCATGCTGATTGTCCAGCCGAACCTGAAAGATATCGTGCGTATCCTGCGCGGATGCATCCTCACGCCACGCCAGCAGACCCCGTTGGTTCATGCGGATAATAATCTGATCGGGCGTTTCGCCCTGATTCAATGCTTCGACTACCTGTTGTAGGGGAAGCGGTAGCGCCTGAGCAGGCCACATCACTTCAACGCTTACGAGCTGGCGGTGTGTCCGGGATGACATCGGTAGTATCCTCCATGGCTAGAATTTCGCGGTTAATTAGCCATGAAATAGGGGCATTTTTTGCGGTTGCAAGGTTTTGCCAGGAGACCTATCAATCGTTTCAACAGGCGATTTAAGTATGTCAGACATACGTATCATCTACAGGTCTGTACGCCTAAAGTAATGTCATGGATAGGGGAATGATGGTAAAACATGACGCTGGAGATGAAACCCCTTAACGAGCCATTCCAGAAAGCCTGCATCAAGCCACCAAAGATATGTCGATAAAAAGCATTTTTTTAAACATATAGCCAAAACATGTTTATGGTATCGACACGTTCCGACCATATGTCGATTAAACATGCTTTTTTAAGCATATGGTCAGACTTCCGGAAGCGTCCTGCCAGTATTCGCCCGGATGTGATTTGACATTTTATGGTTCAGGACTATTCCTGTCTGCCTCTGTCCACTTTACACAGCTCGTCAGACGGTAAATCGGTATTTCTTTGGAGGCAGATTTACTTCTCACTCATAGCAGTTCTCTTCGTCTTCTTCAGACTGCGTCGTGCCAAAGTGGACATTGCTACCAGTAGTCCAACATAGATCACTGATAGCAGAGCACTGCTTCTCTCTATATTTCTCACATTCAAAATGGCAACTTGTGACCTAATCGGTTAATGTTAATCATGTTTATAGTTAACAATTAGTTATTGTGGGAATTTGTGATATGGAAATACAAGAAATAGCAATTCAGTTTAAGGCTCTTAAGCAAAAAAGCAAAGACACATTCACTCAGAATCTTTTATCCTTATTCAATCAGATTGAAAGCGCTGTAATTCTTGAAGGTCCGTACAGGTTAGTATTAGATTCGAACATAATCATGAGACTAGAGTCATACCGGCAAGGGAACGTCTCAGAAGGGCTCCTATCTATCCTTCTGGCATTTAAACTCATAAAGAAGCTACCTTTTCATTTTGATCTAGTGGTAAGGCCAACTGTATTTTATGAATACCTTCGACAAAAAAATTTAAAAAGTACTCATGAGCACTGGATTAAATTCAAAGAATTAAAAAACCTGATAGAGGAAGAATTGGGCTCAAAGTTATTCTTTGATGGCATTGAGACATATCAGGGGGCCGAACAATATTTACAATTAATTCAAAGCGACGCTGAAAAAATAAAAAAAACTTTGATTGCATATCAAAATGAAAACTGGCATATCAACTTTGTACAACGTGCTGGTTCTGGCGTGGCTGGATTCCCTATAACAGGTACAGAATACATACTAGTCCCACCAGCCTTTGCAGCTGATGCACTTTTTCATCCTTTAGGGCTTGAATATTTTGACGAAAAAAAATCAAGTCAATTCTTTACTCAGTACATACACAAATATATTGTTGAGTGTAAAAGTAATGACAGACATGTCATCGATAAATATAATAGTGAGAAAGATTTTTTATTTACTCAAATTTTAAAGTTAACTTCAAAAGGAAATTTAATGGGTGTTGCAGATTTAGACATTTATACAAACTGTAACATTCACAGTCAATTCTCAGATCAAAGTCATTCTCGCTATGCCCCCGCTTCGGCTGCCTTAACTATAGATGGAAAACTGGCGAGAGCATTGAGAAATTCGAATTCTCATCATATCACTTCTGGGGGGATGGTTTGTGGACCAGAAAATGAAGACGATAATAATGCTAAAATGGAAGCATTCATTGAAGAACACAAGCGAATGCAGGAAAGTGAAAAACGCTATCGGATTGCTATCGAAGCAAGCAGGGACTTTGTGAAAGAGTTGCTTTCAAGTGGGAATTTTTCTGACTAGATGAAGTTTTTTCCTTTCATGTTAAACAACTTCTATATCTAAATAGGAGTTATATGGCAGATTTTCATAAATAATATGAGTTTCCGCCATATGACTCTGCCCCCTCCCCCGAAACGCCGCTACTGCCCGCCCAGCGAACTGATAGCGCTCCAGTAGTAAATACACTAGGTCGGCCTCCACCGGCCCAAAAGCTGTCTCCTAACGAAATTTAGTCGAAACGATAAGCACAATGTTAATTTCTCGCTTATAGTGGACGAGCAAATTTAACTACCTGCAGGGTAGTGCTAAGCTAAGCCACTTCCATTATTTTAATCTATATAAATTCCAGCATTCCCCGACTCCACCTCATCCTGCGCTGCCAGCAGTACCAACTCTGACTTTGATACCAGCAGGTCTTTCGGCCTCCCACCTTTCAACCTGCGATTAGCCGAGCCAAACCAGATAGCCAGTCCCCACGGCGTTTTGCGTTCCTTAAACAGCGAGAGTATCAACCTGACAACCTTGAGAGGTCGCATTTTCTCATCCAGAACATAATCCGGGTACAAATCCTCACCATCGACCTTCAGCGAGAATATCTTCCCGGCGGCTTTCCAGCCTTTCGGGCCAGCATCAGGATCGGCGGAACGAAAGCCCGCTTTTGCGGATAACTCAGACGCTGTCAGCCATTCTGAGTCGGCCAGTATTCTGGCTTTCAGCTCCTCTAGCTGCCGGTCATTGCGCTCCTGGAAACTCATATGGTCGAGTGCACCTCCCGGCGACTTTTTAAAGCCATACGGCACCACATGCCTGAACCGGTTTGCATCCAGATAATCCGCCCACCACTGCATCATCTCCCTGCGCTCTTCCAGGTGCTGCGCCTTATGAATATATGCCGCACGCACGCGCTTGCGCTCCTGATGGCTCATCTGGCGCTCGACTGCGTCGCTTGACCACAGGCCTGACTCCACCAGCGCGCTACAGGCCATAGTGCGAAAACCGTGGCCACAGACGTCTTTCTGGGTGTCGTAGCCCATCACCCGCAGCGCTTTGTTGATGGTGTTTTCGCTCATCGGTTTGCGGTAGTTATGATCGCCGGGGAATACCAGTTCAGTTCCCGGTCGGCAATGCTGCCGCACCTCGTGCAGCAGTTCGATGGCCTGACGCGACAATGGGACCAAGTGTGGGGAGTGCATCTTCGCCCCACGCGCTGAATATTTAACGCCGGGGATCGGCTCACGCTCGGCGGGGATTGTCCACATGGCGTTACGCAGATCAATCTCATCCCAGCGGGCAAAGCGCAGTTCGCTGGAGCGGATAAACAGCAGCAGCGCCAGCTTTACCGCCAGTTGAGTCAGTTGACGGCCTTTGTAATCGTCGATTCTATCCAGGAAATCAGGGATAAGATTCAAATCTAATGCAGGGTGGTGACGTACTTTGGGCGTGGAAACCGCGCCGGTTAAATCTGATGCAGGGTTATGATCGATAATGCCGTTCTGGACGGCGTAGCGCATCACGCAGGCAGTGCGCTGCTGAAGCCGGGAAGCAACATCCAGTTTACCCGCTTTCTCCACCTCCTTGATGGGTACCAGCAGGTCTTTAACCTTCATTTTGGTGATGTCGAAACTGCCGTTCGTGGGGAATACGTAAAGCTCGAAATAACGCAGCACCCGCTTCTTATGTTCCGCCGACCAGTTCACGTTGCTGGAGACCCATTCGCGTGCTACGGACTCAAACGTATGTTCCGGCGTTACAGCAAGGCGTTCAGCCTTTCGGTGTGCACTCGGATCGATGCCGGAAATCAGCAGTAATTGGGCCTCTTCACGCATGCGTCTTGCCTGTGCAAGCGTCAAAAGCGGATAAGGGCCTAAAGCGAGCTTTTTCTCTTTGTTTACAAAGCGGTACTTGATGTACCAGCGTTTTGAACCGTTAGGATTAACCAGCAGGTAAAGTCCATGCGAGTCACTGAGCTTATACGGCTTGCCACAAGGCTTGGCGTGGACTATAGCGCGATCTGTTAGTGCCATTTGGGGGCCTCACTATTATCGAACTACGTCTAAGCCCCCAATTTGGCCCCCAAATCGTGTGGATGTCAATGGATGAAAAATGACCAACACGGAAAGACCACAAATTAAAAATGGTTATTACCGAAAAATAAATTATCTTTGAATTACAGACGGATATGGACGAATTTGGACGGAAATGGACACAAAAAAAGCCACCCTTAGGCAGCTAATTATTACATCACTTGGTGCCGAAGGCCGGACTCGAACCGGCACGTATTTCTACGGTTGATTTTGAATCAACTGCGTCTACCGATTTCGCCACTTCGGCACTGAAGGGGATGCGGAAACGTTGTGGATTATACCTGTCGCACGCCGCCATGCAAGCGACGACGCGCTAAACCCGCGCTAAGTGCCCAAAAAACCAGCGCCCTTTGTCACTCCAGCTCAGACACCGCCAGCCGAATCACTCTCGCCGCCTTCTGCTCAGGCAGCGCCAGCACCTTGGCCCACATCTCCTGCACCATATCGCAGGAGAGCTTCTCTTTGCCCGCCGCCTTCTCCGGCGTCTGCAGCAGCTGGATGTCCTCGCCGTACTTATCGGCAAGCGCCTTCATAATCGGTCGCACATCCTCGACGGCCGCCTCGCGTTCGGCCGGGGTCACGGTGTGGCGGTTTTTGCCGTAGGCCGCGCGCATCATATCGGCATCGGCCTGCATGCGCCGAGCCATCAGGTCTTTATCCAGCATGCGCATCGGGTTGATGCCGCCCTTCACCATCGGGTAGAGGAAGCGGAAGCAGGCGTCGTCGCTCACCTTCTGGATGGCGGCGGTCTGCTCCATGTTGATGGTCATGTAGTTCACCACGTTGGCGTCCGGGGCGTTTTGCAGGCGCGACATCTGCAGATGCAGGATCTGCGGCTGGATGGTGTCGATAATCTGCTGCTCCGGCTCGCCCGCTTTTTGCAGGGCGGCCATCTGGTCGAGGATGCGCTGATGCAGCGCGGGCTCCTGCTCCTTTATCACCTGCCAGGCGGGCATCGCGTTAAGGGCGTTATCCATCTGCCGTTCCGGGGCGCGCTGCCTGTCGAAAAACACCCAGAACGCCACGGCGGCAGCCGCAATGACGACAATCACAATACGGGTCCACGTTTTATTCATCTCGCATCCTTATCCTTGAGTTATGCCGGTTTACACCGGCGCGCCGCTGTGGAAGCGAAACTCGTTGTCCGGTGTCGAGATAAGTGTGGCTTCAATTTCGCCAAAAAGCTTTATACGTGGTGAGATATCTTCGTCGCTCACCTGCTGGGCCAGCGTCAGGTAGTCCTGATAGTGGCGCGCTTCCGAGCGCAGCAGCGAGAGATAGAACTTCTGCAGGTCGTCGTCGAGGAACGGAGCCAGCGCGGCGAAGCGTTCGCAGGAGCGGGCTTCGATGTAGGCGCCGCAGATGAGCTTGTCGATCAGCGTCAGCGGTTCGTGGGTGCGCACTTCTTTCAGCATCCCTTTGGCGTAGCGGCTGGCGGTGATTTTGACGTACGGAATGTCGCGGGCCAGCATCGCCTCTCGCACCTGCCAGAAATGGTGCAACTCCTCTTTAATCAGCAGCACCATGCTGTCGATGAGCGCCTGGCCCCACGGGTCGTCGGTTTTGGGCATCACGCTTTTGCCAATCTGCCTGTGCAGGGCGATGAAGTCCGGCTCCGGGCCGTCGCGGAAGGTGAACTGTTCGTAGGGTTTGAGCCAGTCGAGCAGCGCGTCGGCACCGCTTTCGTCGGCGACGTATTTACGCACCAGCAGCAGCGCGGTCTGGGCGGCCTTGAGCTCGCACACCATGTGGTCGGTGAGCAGCAGCGGCAGGTTCGCCGGGTCGCGGGCTTTATCAATCCATGCTTGCGGGGTCGGGCACTGGAGGAAGTTGAGTACGGGGGCGAGTATCTGCGGGTAATCCATGGTTCTGCCTTGAAAAAAGCGGTGGCGCGCGCCACCGCCTGAAACGCTTAGTGACGCACGCCGTCGTCGTCTTCGTCGATGTAATCTTCGTCGTCGCCTTCTTCGCCGTCTTCACCGTTCGGATCTTCGAAGTAGGTTCCCCAGCCGTCGTATTCCACGTCAAACTTCTCGGCCAGGTTCATCAGCTGTTCGACCTGCGCGTCGATCAGCTCCGCCTTCAGCGCGCCTTCGCTCAGGATGTCGCAGCAGATGACGGTGTCGCCCTCTTCCACTTCCAGCTCTTCCGGCTCGGTCACTTCGTAACCCAGCTTGAAGGCTTCCACGGCCATTTTTTCCAGCGCGTCGAAATCATCCGCAGAGAAATGGTGCTCGATGGTGTACAGCGCGTCCGGATCGCTACCGTCTTCCAGCAGCTCTTCAATAATCAGACGCGTCTCTTCGCGTTGCTCTTCCAGTAATTCCGGGTTTGCCATGGCTCAATCCTCTTTAAAGTGCGGCAGATACTTCTATTTTCACACACGGACGGGTTTGCCTCCACCTTTGTTGGAAAGATTTGTGAAACGGGGTTGCAAATGAATAATTACACATATAAAGTGAATTTTAATTCAATAAGTGGCGTTCGCCATGTGAGGATAAAATGTCTGATCTGTACAAGAAACACTTTCTGAAATTGCTCGACTTTACCCCTGCACAGTTCACTTCTCTGCTGACCCTTGCCGCACAGCTCAAAGCCGATAAGAAAAATGGCAAGGAAGTACAGAAACTTACCGGTAAAAACATCGCGCTCATCTTCGAAAAAGACTCGACCCGTACCCGTTGCTCTTTCGAAGTTGCCGCATTTGACCAGGGTGCGCGCGTTACCTATTTAGGGCCGAGCGGCAGCCAGATTGGGCATAAAGAATCAATTAAGGACACCGCGCGCGTGCTCGGGCGGATGTACGACGGCATTCAGTATCGCGGGCACGGCCAGGAAGTCGTCGAAACGCTGGCGCAGTATGCGGGCGTACCGGTGTGGAACGGGCTGACCAATGAGTTCCACCCAACGCAGCTGCTGGCGGACCTGCTGACCATGCAGGAGCACCTGCCGGGCAAGGCGTTTAACGAGATGACGCTGGTTTACGCGGGCGACGCGCGCAACAACATGGGCAACTCGATGCTGGAAGCGGCGGCGCTGACCGGGCTGGATCTGCGCCTGGTGGCTCCGAAGGCCTGCTGGCCGGAAGAGAGCCTGGTGGCGGAGTGCAGCGCGCTGGCGGAGAAGCACGGCGGGAAGATCACCCTGACGGAAGACGTGGCGGCGGGCGTGAAGGGCGCGGACTTTATCTATACCGACGTCTGGGTGTCGATGGGCGAAGCCAAAGAGAAGTGGGCGGAGCGGATTGCGCTGCTGCGGGGGTATCAGGTGAACGCGCAGATGATGGCGCTCACCGGCAACCCGGACGTGAAGCTCCTGCACTGTCTGCCGGCGTTCCATGACGATCAGACCACGCTCGGCAAGCAGATGGCGAAGGAGTTCGATCTGCACGGCGGGATGGAAGTGACGGACGAGGTGTTTGAGTCGGCGGCGAGCATCGTGTTCGACCAGGCGGAAAACCGAATGCATACGATTAAGGCGGTGATGGTGGCGACGCTTGGAGAGTGATTGACCCCTCTGCGGTCTGGTGCCCTCTCCCACGGGGAGAGGGAGAAAACCCTAAAAACGACAACAGCGTTATCGTCGGGCAGAAAAATTCATTTTAGTGATGCTTTCTCAGATACGCATTAACCATAATAGATATTTATATTTTTATTAACCATTATTTACTGAGTAGATAATGGTTAATATCAGGTCATTATCAATTACAAAACACCGTATATTATCGGCGTAATATTTCCTTATTACTTCATTTCATTAATAAGGATGATTTTATGTCATGGAATAAGCACGAGGCTGTGTCTTATGCTCGCAGCCACGCGCACCATTACAGCACGGGTTACTGCGCTCGCGCCGTAGCCGCGGCTATCCGCGCCGGAGGACTGAGGATGGCGCTGATGCAAAAAACCTCTGGCGTTCTCTTGAGAAGGCAGGATTCAGTAAAGTGTATGGCCCCCCTATTGAGGGTGATGTTGCAGTCATTGACGCATTGCCTGGTGCGCATCGGAAGATACGGCCAAAAATCACCCTTTACAGGCACTATTGATATGAAAAATATCTTACCGCTTCTCTTAATATTTTCTTTCTATGCAACGGCTGGCCTTTCTGATCCAATTGAGCGTGCTGTAAAATTTAACAGCTGGTACGTAAATCAAATCAATAAAGACATATTTCCCATTACTGATGGAAACGAAATAGATAAATATGTCACAGCATCAACAATGAAAAAACTCCGTCACGCGCAGGATCCTCGCTATGCAGACGAAGAGTTTTACGAGGCCGATATATTTTTAAAAGCGCAATACGTCGGCGATGACTGGCCGCAGAATGTAACAGCCATAGCAGGGGATACCGATCCAGTCTGTGTCAACGTATACATTGCATTCGGTAAAAAGAAGGGCCACATAGTCATAGACTGCATGGTTAAAGAAGACAACTTATGGAAGGTACAGTCAGTTTCTGCTGTTGAATTTTCAAGAAACCTGACTATACCGAACTGAGCCAAACGACGTACCGGCAATGATATTGATACTGCGCGCTCTTTTTGCCGGGTGGCGTTGCGCTTACCCGGCCTACACAACCCGTAGGCCCGTGCAAGCGAAGCGCCGCCGGGCGAATCAGGCCAGCTCCATTTCATTGATTTTTCACCCCGAAAAAGGTACGTTTTCGCCTTCATTCCAGCGTGGACATGCCAGCATTATGCCGATTATTCAGTCTGTTGAACGTGCGTTGCAGATCCTCGACCTGTTCAACGAGCAGGCCACCGAGCTTAAGATCACCGACATCAGCAAACTGATGGGGCTGAGCAAGAGTACCCTCCACTCGCTGCTGAAAACACTCCAGCTTCACGGCTATATCGATCAGAACCCTGAGAACGGAAAATATCGCCTCGGCATGAAGCTGGTCGAGCGCGGGCATTTTGTCGTGGGCTCCATCGATATTCGCCAGAAGGCGAAAGGCTGGCTGACGGAGCTGTCCCAGCGGACCGGACAGACCACCCATTTGGGGATCCTGGACGGGCGTGAAGGGGTCTATATCGAGAAGATTGAAGGCAAGCTGGCCGCCATCGCCTATTCGCGCATCGGCCGCCGTCTGCCGGTTCACGCCACCGCCATCGGCAAGGTGTTGATTGCCTGGCTGGGCGAGACCGAGCTGAACGCCCTGCTGGAGGGCTATCAGTACACCACCTTTACTCCCGCCACTCTCTCCTCTCGCGAAGCCCTAATAAGCGCCCTGGCGCAGACCCGCGAGCAGGGCTACGCCCTGGATAGCGAAGAGAACGAGCAGGGCGTGCGCTGCGTGGCGGTGCCGGTGTGGAACCATGAATCCCGCGTGATTGCCGCCCTGAGCCTGTCGACCCTGACCTCGCGCGTGGACGACGCTGAGCTGGCTAACTTCCGCGAGCAGCTTCAGCAGGCCGGGCTTCAGCTTTCACGCGCGCTGGGCTACCCGGCCTGAGCCGTTAGGCCGGCTCGTAGGTGAAGTAGTCGAAGTCCGCGTGGCAGCCGTCGCCGCTGATGTCCTCGCAGTGCAGCCCCACAAACGCGCCGGTAAAGAAGCCGCGCCCGCCAATGTAGTCGTCCGACAGCTTCCACGCCTCATACGTCACCGGCACGGTGTGCCACGTCTCGCCGTCGAACGAGTAGCTGTAGCGGTAGACCAGCGTATCCACGTCCACCCGCAGCCAGACGCTCTCCGCATGTTCCGGCACCGGAATGGGCTGCTCGTGCAGCGGCCATGACGGCACGTTGTGGTCGAGCTGGATCACCTTGATGGTTCTCCCCTGCCCCTCCTCGTAGTCCACAAAGCAGTAGCTCCAGTTTTTGCTGTTGTAGTAGCAGGCCAGCCCCGCGCTCTGCTGGAAGTGGACCGGCGAGAACTGCATCCGCGTCTCGGCCCGGAAAGCGAAGTGCTGCCAGCGGCGCGCCACGGTCGACTGGGTGAAGGTCGAGTTGAGCGAGTCGTTGCCGTAGAGCCGTAAATAGCCGGGGCGCGCGGTGAGCGAGCCGAGGGTGTCGTCGAACGGAACGCGCAGGGTCTGCAGTTCCGGGTCGAGCGAACTGGCGTCGAAATCGTCCCGCCAGCCGTTATGAACGGCTGCAGGCTGCTCGGCCACCTGCGGGCCTTTCACGGTCAGCTGCGCGTGCTTGCCGCCTTCCACGTACGGCCAGCCGTCGCGCCATTCAATGCGGGCGATGCCGGTCTCGCGGCCCAGCGGGCAGTAGCCGCGTCCGCCGGAGGCCAGCAGCGGCACGCCGGGCAGGCGCAGCGGGCGGCTGGTGAGGTAGGCCATGTACCACTCCCCGGTGTGGGTCTGCAGCAGCGAGCCGTGCCCACTCTTCTGCAGCGGGTTATCCGGCAGGTGCCAGCTGGTCATCATCGTCACGTCCGGGTGCAGCTCGTACGGCCCGTCGATGTTTTTGGAACGCAGCATCACAACCGCGTGCTCGTAGCTGGTGCCACCTTCGGCCACCATCAGGTAGTACCATCCCGCGTGGCGATACAGGTGCGCGCCCTCGGTGTAGCAGAGCGGCGTGCCGGTAAACAGGGTTTTGCGCTCGGGCGAGAGCGTCCCGGTCTGCGGATCAAACGCCTGCATCACGATGGTGTTGTGCGGGTTGCTGTGGTGGCGCGGCCCCCACGGGCGGTAGAGGTAATATTTGCGGCCATTGTCGTCGTGGAACAGGGACGGGTCAAACCCGCCGTTGCCCATCGGGATCGGCTCGCTCCACGGCCCTTCGATGGACGGAGCGGTGACGAGGAAGTTGCGGCCGTTTTTCCATGGCGAATCGACGATCTTCACGTCGGTGTAGAGCAGCCAGAATTTGCCGTCGGCGTAGCTCAGGCACGGAGCCCAGATACCACCGGAGTCCGGGTTGCCCTTCATGTCCAGCATCGACACGCGGTCCAGCGGGGTGCTGACCAGCGACCAGTTTTTCAGATCGCGGGAGTGATAGATGCGCACGCCCGGGAACCACTCGAAGGTCGAGGTGGCGATGTAGTAGTCCTCGCCCTGGCGGCACAGGGACGGGTCCGGGTTGAAGCCGGTCAGGATTGGGTTAGTGATTTCCATATTGCCTCCGGTTAATGGGATGCGGCTGTCGCGGCGTCGGGAACGGCCTCGCCCTGCGCCGCGCGGTGCTTGATCAGCTGCTGGCTGATGGCCTCCACGCGGGCGTCGGTGAGCTTGTAGAACGACAGCATGATGAACATGCCCGCGTAGAGCACCACCGGCACCACGCAGAACAAAATTTTGATGGTGGTCAGCACTTCCACCGGCTGCACGCTGCTGCTGGCGGAGTAGTTCACATACGCAAGGATCCAGCCCACCACCGCCCCGCCAATCGCCAGGCCAATCTTCAGGCTGAACAGGTAGGTGGAGAACACCAGCCCGTCGAGGCGACGTCCGCTGCGGCTCTCCTCGTAATCCACCACGTCAGAGGCCATCAGCCACTGTAGCGGCGTGGTGGTGTTAAAGACGAACAGGAACAGGATGTTGAGGGCGAAAATCAGGGCAATATGCTCCGCCGGCGTGAAGAAGATCAGCAGGCTAATCAGAGAGTAAGCGACGATGATCCACTTGAAGGCGGTGACGCGGTCGAAGCGGCCCAGCAGTCGGGAGGAGCAGAGCGAGCCAAACATGGTGGCGAGGCTGCCGTAGAGTAAGAACTGGGTCGCCATCTCCGGGTGATCCATCACGTATTTCACGAAGTAGAGCGTCGCCCCGCCGCGCACCACGTTGGAGCAGGTCGCCATCATCTTGAACGCGCACATGATCCGCCACTGGCCGTTGCCCAGCAGCAGCTTGAGGTCTTTCGCCACCGACGAGCCCGGCTGCACTTCAAAGGTGTAGCGCTCTTTGGTGGTGAAGAAGCAGACGTAGAGCAGCACCACGCCGGTCAGGCCCAGCACGCACATGGCACCGAAATAGCCCACCTGCTCGTTCCCCTTGCCGATGATGCTCACCAGCGGCAGCGCGATGCCGCTGATGGCGAGCGATCCCGCCGCCGCCAGGAAGAAACGCCACGACTGCAGGGCGTGACGCTCTTTCGGGTCGGCGGTAATGACGCCCGGCATGGCGCAGTACGGCACGTTAACGAAGGTGTAGACCAGGGTCAGGAGAATGTAGGTCACGCAGGCGTAGATGATTTTGCCCTGCGCGGAGAAGTCCGGCGTGTAGAAGGTCAGCACGCAGACGATGCCAAACGGGATGGCGCCCCACAGCAGGAACGGGCGGAACTGGCCGTGACGCGTGCGGGTGCGGTCCACCAGCAGCCCCATCAGCGGGTCGGTCACGGCATCGAGCACGCGGGAGATTAAAAACAGCGTCCCCATAATGCCCGCCGACAGGCCGAAGACGTCGGTATAGAAGTAGGCCAGCAGGAACATGGTAGCCTGCCAGACGAAGCCGCAGGCGGTGTCACCCAGCCCGTAGCCAATTTTGTCTTTCATGGTTAATTGCGTCATCAGAATTACACCCTTATGTAGTGTGCTGAATTACAACATCGTGTTAATGGAGTGTAATGAGCTGTTCAATTAACCAGCAATGGTCATATCTTATTTCTGAATTACGTTATTTTGCTTTTGTGACGCCACCGATATATCGCAACTTATTGTTTAAATTAATAAATTACAGATATAAAAAGCCGCCCGCGGAATATTTCCCGCAGACGGTTTTATCTAATGAAATAATTAAATGCCGAGCGCTTTTTTACCGGCGTTAATTACCTCGATAATTTTATCGGTGTCATAAATACAGCCTTTCCAGGTGCCGCCGCTCACGGACTGCAATGCCGCCCACAGCCGGGTGTCGTCCGGCAAAAAGTCGTGGGCGTGCAGGTCCGGGTGCGTCTGCCGCATTGCCAGCTCGCGCGCGCCCTCCTCCGGCGTCAGCGGATTGTCCGCGGTGCCGATGAAGTTCACGCTGCCCGTGAGGGTCAGCCGGTCGACGGCAATCTCGATGATGTCGTTATCGCGCAGCTTGCCAATCGGCCCGCCCGCCAGCGCCTCTGGCGACACGTGGCCGAAGCAGGCGCCCGTCGACACGCCCGAGAAGCGCGCATCGGTGATTAACGACACCGTCTTGCCCCACGAGATATGCTTCAGCGCGGAGGTAAGCTGGTAGGTCTCTTCCATGCCGGTGCCGGACGGCCCGCCGCCGATCACCACCATGATATCGCCCTGTTTAATCTCTTCCCGCTTGATGGCCTTGATCGCCTGCGCTTCCGAGACAAACACCCGCGCCCGACCGGTGTGGCGGTAAACGCCATCTTCACCGACAACCGACGGGTCGATCGCCGTGGCCTTGATCACCGATCCTTCCGGCGCAATGTTCCCCGTCGGGAAGCAAACCGTCGAGGTCAGCCCTTTCGCGTTGGCTTTCTCCGGCGGCAGGATCACGTCATCCGGCTCCACGCCGTCCTGCTCGCGCAGGCACTGGCGGAAGCGCTTACGGCGCTCGGATGCCTGCCACCAGTCGAGGTTCTCGCCCACCGTCTGGCCGGTGACGGTCATGGCGTCCAGATGCAGCAGGCCAAGATCGCGCAGGTGGAGCATCACCTCCGGCACGCCGCCCGCGAGGAAGGCGCGCACGGTCGGGTGATAGTCCGGGCCGTTGGGCAGCACGCTGACCAGGCGCGGCACCCTGCGGTTGACGCGCGTCCAGTGCTCTACATCCGGGATCGTGCAGCCCGCCGCGTGGGCGATGGCCGGGATGTGCAGCAGTAAATTCGTCGAGCCGCCGAACGCCGCGTGGATCACCATGGCGTTTTCGATGGCTTTATCGGTGAGGATATCGCGCGTGGTGATGCCACGGTTATCCAGCTCGCTCACTGCCCGCGCCGACTGGCGGGCGATCTCCAGCCACACCGCCTGCCCGGACGGCGCCAGCGCGGAGTGCGGCAGCGCCAGCCCCAGCGCTTCGGCCACCACCTGCGAGGTGCCCGCCGTGCCGAGGAACTGGCAGCCGCCGCCCGGCGACGCGCAGGCGCGACAGCCCAGCTCGGCGGCCTCCTGCAAGGAGAGTTCATGGTTGGCGAAGCGCGCGCCGATGGTCTGCACTTTGCCCGCGTCTTCCCCCACGGTCGGCGGCAGCGTCGCCCCGCCCGGCACCAGAATGGTCGGCAGGTCGTGCATGGAGGCCAGCGCGATCATGGTGGCGGGCAGCCCTTTATCGCAGGTTGCCACGCCAATCACCGCCCGGCGTGTCGGCAGGGAGCGGATCAGGCGGCGAAACACGATCGCCGCGTCGTTGCGGTACGGCAGGGAGTCGAACATGCCGTGCGTGCCCTGAGAGCGCCCGTCGCACGGATCGCTGACGAAGGCGGCGAACGGGATCCCGCCGTTGCGGGTGATCTCCTTCGCCGCCGCCTGCATCTGCATGCCGATCTCCCAGTGCCCGGTGTGGTAGCCCAGCGCGACCGGGCGTCCGTCTCCGGCGCGGATCCCGCCCTGGGTGCCGATGATCAGCACCTCTTTGCCGGTCAGCTTGTTGGCATCCCAGCCCATCCCGGCGTTCTGCGTCATGCCGAACAGGTTGCCGCTGGGGGATTCCATCAGCATCTGCGGGGTCAGCGGCAGCGCGCCCTGCGGCCCCGCCGCGTGGGTGATCACCGCATAAAACGCATCGTCCTGTGGGGTAAAAATTTTCTCAATGGTCATCGTTATCGTCCGGCTCAGCAGAGCTTGAGCTGTTGTAACAGGGTTTTCAGCTGCGCCTTGCGCGGCTCGTCCAGCGGCGAGGCTGGCGGCAGGACGTGCGTGGAAATCGGACGACCGCAGAGCACAATCGCCTCTTTAATAACGTTCACAAACGGCGTATCCAGCTGATACATCTGCGGGATTTGCAGCAGGGTCTGATGATACTCAGCCGCTTTCGCCACGTCTTTATCCCGCCAGGCTTTCAGAAGATTCACCGACACCTGCGGGGCAAAGTTGCCGCTGGCCGAAATCGCCCCGTCGCCGCCGAGCAGCAGGGTATTAAACAGATGATCGTCGTAGCCGCACAGCACGGTGAAGTGCGGATGGGCGCCTTTAACGGTGTGGATCATGCTGCGCAGGTGGGCGACGGAGTCGATGGTATCTTTGATGCCGACGATGTTGCTGCGCGAGTCGGCCAGGGTTTTCACCAGCGCCGGGGTCAGATCCTGCCCGGTCAGCGCCGGGAAGTTATAGAGCATCACCGGCAGCGTGACGCTGTCGGCCACCTGCTCGAAATAGCGGATCAGGTTCGCTTCCGACACTTTCCAGTAGTAAGGGTTGATCACCACGATGCCGTCCGCCCCTGCCTGCTGCGCGTGCTGGCTGAGCGCAATGGTTTCCCGGGCGTTGGTGCCGCCGGTGCCGATCAGCACCGGCACGCGACGATCGACATGATCGATCGCAAATTGGGCAATGGTTTTACGCTCTTCGGCGCCGAGCTGGGAGAACTCGCCGCCGCTGCCCAGGAAAAACAGGCCGTCGACGCCTGCTTGAATCAGATCGTCGATCAGCGCGGCGGTACCCGGTTTATCGAGCTGGCCATCGGCGGTAAAAATGGTGGAGACAGGGGGAATGATACCCGTGAACAATGCGGACTGCGGCATGAGATCTCCTTGTTGAAACATTTTGTTCTACATTATAGAACAGCGTTCATTAATTTAACGCTCATACTATGACGCAGAAAAAGCGCAGGTAAATGGGAAGGGATGAGGGAGTGCGAGAAGTTTAAGCTGGATCACATTATGCGTGGGTGCGGTCTGGTGCCCTCACCCTAACCCTCTCCCAAGGGGAGAGGGAACTTTTACACCCTCTCCCCGTGGGAGAGGGCCGGGGTGAGGGGTTACTCTACCAGCATCTTCACCACAACCTTACGCACCTGCGCCGGCGCTCCCGCCGCGCACAGCGGCTTATGCACTTCGCCCGGCCAGAACACCACAAAATCCCCTTCGCTCAGCACCACGGTTTTCTCCTGCTCGCCTTCCGGCAGGAACGCGATGTCTTTGTCCGCCAGCCAGTCGGTGTCCGGCGTACCGTGCGGCAGGGTACTGAAGGTCATCCCTTCCTGCCCCTTCAGCACAATCTGAATATCCAGATAGCGTGCATGGTATTCAGCACGACGCTCGGCGAACGGCTGGGTCATGTCCTCCGAAACCAAATAAAACAGGCTGTTGCCGTTGATGTCGTGCTTGCCGGTCGGCGTCGCGTCGGTGACGTGGGCCTTAACGTGCTCAATGGCCTGACGCAGCTCTTCTGGCAGCCAGGACTGGAGATGATAAATATTGCCAATAATCATGATACAACCCTCAGATTAAAACATTGTTTCATTTTCATGTTTTATACGAGAAATGCTTCTTCCATACCAGCCCTTTTTTGACAAGATTTGCGTCAGCGCATGTTTATCGGGAAATGTGTTAATCCACTGTTAATTGCACACAGGCATTTATGCAGTGGTTATGCATAACCTCATTTCATGCACTTTGCACATAGGGCCTAACTCACTGAATTTAAAAAGTAACTCACAAAACCTGTTGACATATCACACTTTATCACTTTGGTTTTTTCCTTTAAAAATCCATAATTATTTATTGATTTCTCTTAAGTGAAAAATAGTTAACTGTCATTATTGCATAGCTATTCCCAAATCAACATTTTATCCATTAAAATCAACCATATAACTAAATATTTCAAAGCGTGTAATTCTACAAAATAATAACAAACTCAAATATTGCCACCCGTTCCTGCTTAGCTATTCATCCCGTAATAATATGAAATTAATCATTATCTGATACGAATCATGCAATTGAAAACAAACTCATCAATATCGGTTTTCGCGTGAGCAATGTCACAATAACCATTATTTAAGCGCCTACTATAACTCACGAAATCTATTGAGCTTAGCCGCCATGAAATTAAACACCTCACATGGCGCATGCCCTTTTTATTCTGAAAAAAGTTAAAGGAATAATTATGGAAAAGCATTACGTCGGTTCTGAAATTGGTCAATTGCGTAGCGTTATGCTGCACCGTCCTAATTTAAGTCTGAAACGGTTAACTCCCTCAAACTGTCAGGAGCTGTTATTTGATGACGTGCTCTCGGTTGAACGGGCGGGTGAAGAGCATGACATCTTCGCAAACACGCTGCGCGAGCAGGGTGTGGAAGTCCTCCTGTTGACCGACCTTCTTACGCAAACGCTTGATATTGCGGAAGCAAAAGCCTGGCTTCTTGAAACACAAATCTCCGACTATCGCCTGGGGCCAACCTTCGCCGCCGACGTACGCGGCTGGCTGGCGGATATGCCGCACCGCGAACTGGCGCGCAGGTTAAGCGGCGGATTAACCTACGGTGAAATTCCGGCGGCCATTAAAAATATGGTGGTCGATACCCACACGGCGAATGATTTTATTATGAAGCCGCTGCCGAACCACTTATTTACCCGCGATACCTCCTGCTGGATATATAACGGCGTCTCCATTAATCCGATGGCGAAACCCGCCCGCCAGCGTGAAACGAATAACCTGCGGGCAATATATCGCTGGCACCCCGCATTTGCCGACGGCGAGTTTATTAAGTATTTCGGCGACGAGAATATTAATTACGACCACGCCACTTTAGAAGGCGGCGACGTATTAGTGATTGGTCGCGGGGCGGTATTGATCGGCATGTCCGAACGCACCACCCCACAGGGCGTGGAGTTCCTCGCTAACAGCCTGTTTAAACACCGCCAGGCCGAGCGCGTGATTGCCGTTGAGCTGCCAAAACACCGCTCCTGCATGCACCTCGACACCGTCATGACCCACATCGACGTGGATACCTTCTCCGTCTACCCGGAAGTGGTGCGCAAAGACGCCCAGTGCTGGACGCTCACCCCGGACGGCCACGGCGGCCTGCTGCGCACCCAGGAAACCGACCTGCTGCACGCCATCGAGAAAGCGCTCGGCATTAACCAGGTACGTCTGATCACCACCGGCGGCGATGCCTTTGAAGCCGAACGCGAGCAGTGGAACGACGCTAACAACGTCCTGACCATCCGCCCGGGCGTGGTGATCGGCTACGAGCGCAACGTCTGGACCAACGAGAAGTACGACAAAGCGGGCATCACCGTGCTGCCGATCCCGGGCGACGAGCTGGGACGCGGCCGCGGCGGCGCGCGCTGCATGAGCTGCCCGCTGGAACGCGACGGAATTTAAGGAGCCATCATGGAACGAAAACCCACTCTGGTTGTGGCCCTGGGCGGCAACGCGCTGCTCAAGCGCGGCGAACCGCTTGAAGCGGACATCCAGCGCCAGAACATCGAGCAGGCTGCCCGCACCATCGCCGGCTTAACGGCGCAGTGGCGCGTGGTGCTGGTGCACGGCAACGGCCCGCAGGTCGGACTGCTGGCGCTGCAAAACAGCGCCTACGACAAAGTCACGCCCTACCCGCTGGACGTTCTTGGCGCCGAAAGCCAGGGAATGATCGGCTACATGCTCCAGCAGGCGCTGAAAAACAATCTGCCCCAGCGCGAGGTCAGCGTCCTGCTCACGCAGGTGGAAGTGGACGCCGCCGACCCGGCCTTCAGTAACCCGACCAAGTACATCGGCCCGGTGTACCGCGAAGCCCAGGCCAAAACGCTGGCCGCGGAGAAAGGCTGGGTGTTTAAGGCCGACGGCAGCTACTTCCGCCGCGTGGTGCCCTCTCCGCAGCCGAAGCGCATTGTCGAGAGCGACGCCATCACGGCGCTGATCCAGCGCGACCATCTGGTGATCTGCAACGGCGGCGGCGGCGTGCCGGTGGTGGAAAACGCCAACGGCTATCGCGGCATTGAGGCGGTGATCGACAAAGACCTCTCCGCCGCCCTGCTGGCGCGCCAGATCGAGGCCGACGCCCTGCTGATCCTCACCGATGCCGACGCGGTGTACCTCGACTGGGGCAAGCCAACCCAACGTCCGCTGGCGCAGGTGACGCCGGAGCTGCTCAGAGGCATGCAGTTCGACGCCGGATCGATGGGGCCGAAAGTAGCCGCCTGCCGCGAGTTTGTTGAGGCCTGCGGCGGCATTGCCGGGATCGGCGCGCTGAATGACGGCGCGGAGATCCTGGCGGGCGAGAAAGGCACGTTGATTCGTAACTAAACCCCTCCCCTCACCCTAACCCTCTCCCGGAGGGAGAGGGAATGTAAGCCCCCCTCTCCCCGTGGGAGAGGGCCGGGGTGAGGGCATCAGACAGCTAACAATTTAAAAAGGATTTCCCCATGACCATTAACCTGAAAAACCGCAACTTCCTGAAACTGCTGGACTACACCACGGCGGAGATCCAGTACCTGATTGACCTCGCCATCGAGCTCAAGGCCGCCAAAAAAGCCGGGCGCGAGAAGCAAACCCTGGTCGGGAAAAACATCGCCCTGATCTTTGAAAAAACCTCCACCCGCACCCGCTGCGCCTTCGAAGTGGGCGCGTTCGACCAGGGCGCGCAGGTCACCTATCTCGGCCCAAGCGGCTCGCAGATTGGCCATAAAGAGTCGATGAAAGACACCGCCCGCGTGCTGGGCCGCATGTATGACGGCATCGAATATCGCGGCTACGGCCAGGCCATCGTTGAAGAGCTGGGCGAGTACGCGGGGGTGCCGGTGTGGAACGGCCTGACCGACGAGTTCCACCCGACCCAAATTCTCGCCGATCTGATGACCATGCTGGAGCACTCCCCGGGCAAAACCCTGCCGGAGCTGAGCTTTGCCTATCTCGGCGACGCGCGCAACAACATGGGCAACTCGCTGATGGTCGGTGCGGCCAAGATGGGGATGGATATCCGCCTCGTGGCGCCGAAATCCTTCTGGCCGGAGGCAGGCCTGGTTGAGCAGTGCCGCGCCATTGCGAAAGAGACGGGCGCGCGCATCACCCTCACCGACGACGTGGAAGAAGGCGTGCAGGGGACCGATTTTCTCTACACCGACGTGTGGGTCTCCATGGGCGAGCCGAAGGAAGCCTGGGCCGAGCGCGTCAGCCTGATGAAGCCATATCAGATTAACGCGGACGTGATGAAGGCCACCGGTAACCCGAACGTCAAGTTCATGCACTGCCTGCCGGCATTCCACAACGAGCACACTAAGGTGGGCCGCGAAATCGAGATGGCGTACGGGCTGAAGGGGCTGGAGGTGACGGAAGAGGTCTTCGAATCACCGAACTCCATCGTCTTCGACGAAGCAGAGAACCGCATGCACACCATTAAAGCGGTCATGGTGGCGACACTCGGCGACTAATCACCGCCCGGCGCGCCGCGGGGTGCGCCGGGTTCAGGAGAACATCATGGGCAAGTTCAAGTTTCCCTCCGCTTACACCATTCTCTTTTTTCTGATTGCCGTGGTTGCCGTGCTGACGTGGATTGTTCCGGCCGGGCAGTACCATATGGCAATGAACGAGGCGCTCGGTAAAGAAGTGCCGGTTGCTGGCACCTACGCGCACGTGGCAGCGCACCCGCAAGGTCTGGTCTCCGTGCTGATGGCGCCGATTGCCGGGCTGTACGATCCGGAATCCGGCCAGGCCGGAGCCATCGACGTGGCGCTGTTTATTCTGATCATCGGCGGATTCCTCGGGATCGTTACCAAAACCGGGGCGATAGACGCCGGGATCGAGCGCGTCACCACCCGGCTGCGCGGCCGCGAAGAGTGGATGATCCCGATCCTGATGGCGCTGTTTGCCGCGGGCGGCACGATTTACGGCATGGCAGAAGAGTCGCTGCCCTTCTATACCTTACTGGTGCCGGTGATGCTGGCGGCGCGGTTCGATCCGGTGGTTGCGGCCTCTACCGTGCTGCTCGGCGCGGGGATCGGCACCCTCGGCTCCACCATCAACCCGTTCGCCACGGTGATCGCCGCCAACGCCGCCGGGATCCCCTTCACCAACGGCATCATGTTGCGCATCGCGCTGCTGGTGATCGGCTGGATCATCTGCGTGGCGTGGGTAATGCGTTACGCCCGTAAGGTGCGCAAGGATCCGTCGCTGTCGATCGTGGCGGATAAGCAGGAAGAGAACCGCGCCCACTTCCTCGGCAACAAGGGCGAGCAGTCGCTGGAGTTTACCCCGGTGCGCAAACTCATCCTGGTGATCTTCGCCCTCGCCTTCGCGGTGATGATCTACGGCGTGGCGGTGCTGGGCTGGTGGATGGCGGAGATCTCGGCGGTGTTCCTCGCCAGCGCCATTATCGTCGGGCTGATCGCCCGCATGAGCGAAGAGGAGCTGACCTCAACCTTTATCAACGGCGCGCGAGATTTGCTGGGCGTCGCGCTGATTATCGGCATCGCGCGCGGTATCGTAGTGATCATGGATAAGGGCATGATTACCCACACCATTTTGCACAGCGCCGAGGGAATGGTCACCGGCTTGTCGACGGTGGCGTTCATCAACGTGATGTACTGGCTGGAAGTGGTGCTGTCGTTTCTTGTGCCTTCTTCGTCCGGCCTGGCCGTTCTGACGATGCCGATCATGGCGCCCCTTGCCGATTTCGCTAACGTCAACCGCGACCTGGTGGTTACGGCTTACCAGTCGGCGTCCGGCATCGTTAACCTGATCACTCCCACCTCTGCCGTCGTGATGGGCGGGCTGGCTATCGCCCGCGTGCCCTACGTGCGTTATCTGAAATGGGTCGCGCCGCTGCTGGGGATTTTAACGGTGGTGATTATGGTGGCGTTAAGCCTGGGCGCTTTGTTGTGATTTGCCGGATGGCGCTGCGCTTATCCGGCCTACGGATCGGTGCGGTGCCACCGGTTATTTCGGGAACTGATATGGGAACTATGATGGATTACGAAGAGTACTCTCCCAAAGAGCAACTACAGCTAACGGTCTGCCAGCGTCTGATCGCGGAAAAGAGCTATCTCTCCCAGGAAGAGATCCGCCGCGACTTACAGGAGCGGGGTTTTGAGACCATCAGCCAGTCCACCGTTTCACGTCTGCTCAAGTTGCTTGGTGTCATAAAAATTCGCAATGCCAAAGGACTAAAGATTTATTCGCTGAATCCCCAGCTGCGCCCGGCCCCCGATGCGGCGCGTACCGTCTCTGAAATGGTGGTGAGCGTGGAGCACAACAGCGAATTTATCCTTATCCATACCGTCGCCGGATATGGCCGCGCGGTAGCGCGTATTCTGGATTATCACCAGTTACCGGAAATTTTAGGCGTGGTGGCCGGAAGCAGTATTGTCTGGGTCGCGCCCCGCGTAGTGAAGCGCACCGCGCTGGTGCATAAGCAAATTAATTATTTACTCAGAACGCATTAATATTCATAAAGAACCGTTTGCATTGAGTAAAGCGTGCATTAAATCGCTTGATCCCAAAAGCGAGCTGCGTATAATGCCCGACAATTTGCCGGGAGGAAGCATGGTCAAGCGTGTACGACACAACGTCTTACCGCGTCTGAAATCAGACGCTGGCCTGCCGTTTTTCTTCCCGTTGCTAAACCTATTCCCAGAGCCCCTCATTTGAGGGGCTTTTTTTTGCCCGGCGTCAGGAGATAAACATGAATCCGCTTTATCAAAAACACATCATTTCCATAAACGACCTCAGCCGCGAAGAGCTGGAACTGGTTCTGGAAACCGCGGCAAAACTGAAGGCCAATCCGCAACCGGAGCTGTTGAAGCACAAGGTGATTGCGAGCTGCTTCTTCGAAGCCTCGACCCGCACGCGCCTCTCCTTTGAAACCTCCATGCACCGCCTGGGCGCGAGCGTGGTGGGCTTCTCAGACAGCAGCAACACGTCGCTGGGTAAAAAAGGCGAGACCCTGGCGGATACCATTTCGGTTATCAGCACCTACGTCGACGCGATTGTGATGCGCCACCCGCAGGAGGGCGCGGCGCGTCTGGCGACCGAGTTTTCCGGCGGCATTCCGGTGCTGAACGCCGGTGACGGTGCCAACCAGCACCCGACGCAGACCCTGCTGGATCTGTTCACCATTCAGGAGACGCAGGGCACGCTTGAGAACCTGAACATCGCCATGGTCGGCGACCTGAAGTATGGCCGCACCGTCCATTCCCTGACCCAGGCGCTGGCGAAATTTAACGGCAACCGCTTCTTCTTCATCGCGCCGGACGCGCTGGCGATGCCGCAGTACATTCTCGATATGCTGGACGAAAAAGGCATCGCGTGGAGCCTGCATGCCAGCATCGAAGAGGTGATGGGCAACGTGGATATTCTCTACATGACCCGCGTGCAGAAAGAGCGTCTTGACCCATCCGAGTACGCCAACGTGAAGGCGCAGTTCGTACTGCGCGCCAGCGACCTCGAGGGCGCGCGCGACAACATGAAGGTGCTGCACCCGCTGCCGCGCATCGATGAGATCACCACAGACGTGGATAAAACGCCGCACGCCTGGTACTTCCAACAGGCCGGGAACGGCATCTTCGCCCGCCAGGCGTTACTGGCACTGGTTCTGAATCGCGAATTAGCTCTGTAAGGGGAGACGACCATGACACACGATAACAAACTCCAGGTTGAAGCCATCAAGCGTGGCACCGTGATTGACCACATCCCTGCGCAGGTGGGCTTTAAGCTGCTGACGCTGTTCAAACTGACCGAAACCGACCAGCGCATCACCATCGGCCTGAACCTGCCGTCCGGCGAGATGGGCCGCAAAGACCTGATCAAGATCGAGAACACTTTCCTGACCGACGAGCAGGTTAACCAGCTGTCGCTGTACGCGCCGGACGCCACGGTTAACCGCATCGACGATTACGACGTGGTGGGCAAATCCCGCCCAAGCCTGCCGGATCGCATCGAAAGCGTGCTGGTCTGCCCGAACAGCAACTGCATCAGTCATGCTGAGCCGGTTTCCTCCAGTTTCGCAGTGAAAAAGCGCGCCAATGACATCGCACTCAAATGCAAATACTGCGAAAAAGAGTTTTCTCATTATGTGGTGCTGGCCAACTAATTGAGGTTGGTAATGAAATCCCGGCTGTTATAATGGCCGGGAACATTCTTAACGCTGTAATTCTGGAGAAAAAATGAGCAAAGTACTCGCGACGGAAAATGCACCAGCGGCTATCGGCCCATACGTTCAGGGCGTTGATCTGGGCAGCATGATCATCACTTCTGGCCAGATCCCGGTGAACCCAAAAACCGGTGAAGTACCCGCCGACGTAGCGGCGCAGGCGCGTCAGTCGCTGGAAAACGTGCAGGCGATCGTCGAATCTGCCGGTCTGAAAGTGGGCGATATCGTCAAAACCACCGTGTTCGTGAAAGATCTTAATGATTTTGCGACCGTTAACGCCACTTACGAAGCGTTCTTCACCGAGCACAACGCCACCTTCCCGGCGCGCTCCTGTGTGGAAGTGGCGCGTCTGCCAAAAGACGTGAAAATTGAAATTGAAGCGATTGCCGTACGTCGCTAATTTATTTCAAGAAAGAGAAGGCAGCTCTGGCTGCCTTTTTTTATTTCGACCATTTTTACTCTCTCCGGGAAATGACGCATCCGCCACTCCATTAATAGACTGACGCTGCCTTGCTCTATTCTAATTAATGGATGATGAATGAAACTCTCTAAAATTGCGCTGGCGGTAACCACATTAACGGTTGCGTCTTCCGCACTTGCACACGGATATATAGAATCCCCTGCCAGCCGCGCTTATATGTGTAAGCTCGGCCAGAATATTGACTGTGGCTCTGTACAATATGAACCGCAGAGCGTAGAAAAGACCTCCGGCTTCCCGACGGGTGCGATGCCGCCTGACGGCCAGCTTGCCAGCGCCGGTATTGCCAGCTACTCCCAGCTTGATAAGCAGAGCCTGAACGCCTGGACCAAAAATCCCATGACGGCAGGCCCGCATGAATTTGTCTGGCACCATACCGCGCCGCATAAAACCACCAACTGGCGTTATTACATTACCAAACAAAACTGGGACCCCAATAAACCGCTGACCCGTGACCAGTTCGAATTAACGCCGTTCTGTACTATTAACGGAAATGGTCAGGCACCGGCGATGACAAAATCCATGACCTGTAATGTCCCGGAACGTACGGGCTACCAGGTTATTTATGGCGTGTGGGAAATTGCGGATACCGCAAACAGTTTCTATCAGGCCATTGACGTTGATTTCGGTAACGGCGGCAACGTCACGCCGGACGACACCCCAGCGGTGATATCCCAGTGGAGTAAAACCCTGAGCGGACAGATTGCCGGGAATAACCTGAACACGGGCGATAGAGTGATTGCACGCTTCTTCGACGCCAACGGGGAAGTTGCCGCCCTGCGTACCGAGCTGACCATCGGCTCCGTTGCCCAGGGGGATACGAACCAGTGGTCCTACGATCTGGCGCAGAAGATCAACGCCGCGTACAGCGATGTGCGTGTCGGGGTGAAGGATGAAGCGGGCGAAATTAGCCCGGTTCACGGCGCGAACAGCGTCTTCGTCAAAGACGGCAGCGCCCTCCAGTCCGTTGCGATTTCGTACGAAGAGCAGAAGGCGGAAGTGAATGAAACCATCGCGGTATCTAACCTGCACTACAGCAAAATCGAGAATGGCAAGGCGTCCGTCACCTTCCACGTGAACACCAAAGGCGACGTGAACGTTGAAGCGCACGTGATGAACCACAGCGGTGCGGAAAAGGGCTATCTGAAGCAGGAGATGAATAACGCCAGCCAGGACGTGACCATGACCCTGACTGACGTCACGGCGGGGCACCATATGCTGAAATACTACGCCACCAACAAAGACGGCACCCTGTTCGCGCAGGACGTGCTGGATCTGATGCTGGAAAGCGACGCGGCGGACAGCAACGGCCCGCATGACTTTATCTTCCCGGATAACGTCGCGTCCTACAAAGCGGGCACCGTAGTGCTACAGCCGAAAGACGGTAAGACCTACGAATGCAGGCCTGTCCCGTTCAGCGGCTACTGCGTGCAGTACAGCCCAACCGCAAACCAGTTTGAACCAGGCGTGGGCGCGCACTGGAGAGAGGCATGGGTGTTGAAGGACTGAGTGATCTGATTCCCTCACCCTAACCCTCTCCCAAAGGGAGAGGGAATTTATACACCCTCTCCCTTTGGGAAAGGGCTGGGGTGAGGGTTCTTTACTACTGATTCCGCGTCGCGCGCAGCAGCGTTTCCAGCGGGTACACCGCCGCAATCACCACCTCGTCCTGAACCTTCGCCGCGTTATCCAGTTCGCTCTGGATCGACGCAATCTCTTTATCATCCAGCGTGCCCTGGCGCGCCACCAGATCCGTCAGCCTCAGGCCAATCGCGGCCAGCTTATCCACCTCCTGGATCACCGGCTTAATGGCCTTCAACTGATAGCTGTTTTCGCTTAGCGCCAGCGCGTCGCTGGTGTTGTTCTGCCAGCGGTTAAAGACGTGGCGCAGCGCGTCGGCGCTTTCCGTGTCTTCCGCGTCGCTCACCAGACGGTCCGCCCATTTATTCATCTGACGCACGGTCGCACTTTCCGCGTTTAGCGCATCAGCGAGCCGGTTGAGCGGCTCAAACTGATGATAGTTTCCAGCCTGGAACTTAAGATGCTGGCGGGTGTAATACTGCGCCGGTTCAAGCGCCTGGGCGAGAATTTGCAGCGGCAGGGTATCCGCATTGTTGGCGAGGCGCGTGAACTGCACCTGCTGCTGGGTATGCTGCTGTAGTCCAGCCGACACCGTCGACCAGCTGTCCATCGCCTGGAGCCGGGTATACATGTTGTCGATGTCGTTGACGTCCTTCGCCGACCATAGCCGCTCCGCCACCGCAAAGGCGCGCGGCCACAGACGGATATCCAGCACCGGCGCGACCACGTTTTCCGCCCACAGCGCGGCTTCACCGCCGAGCAGATTGGCCTCGTTCGCCGGGTCCGGCACCACCGGCGGTATGCCTTTTGGGACCGCGTCCAGACGCGTGCCGCTAATCGGGTAGCGGGCGTTACCCACCAGGAAATAGCCGCTGAGCTTATCGTTCTCAACAGAAACGACCGGACGCGTTTCACCCATCCAGGTATCAACGGTAAACGTTACCTGATTGTCGTCCCGCCACTGAATGTTATCCACCGCCCGACGCGATTTCCCGGCAAAATCAATAAATCCGCGCCAGCCAGCATCGCCTTTCACCAGCGTAAAGCTGCCTTCCACCGGCTTGCCTTTCAGACGCGGCATGGAGAAAGCCCAGCTCTGGACGCTGTCGGTGTCCGCTATCACATCCACGCCGTTCAGCCCCTGCGGCACAATTTCATTGCGGTAGTGGTAGGCGGTGGATTGCGGCTGATCGAGGTAGAAACCGGTTGAGAGAATGCCCTTATAGCCGTTCTGCGCCACCTGCCCCAGCGCGTCCTGTCCCTGCCAGGACTGGATCAGAATGCTTTTCGGCAGATCGGGATGGTAGATCTCATCCCAGCCAACCATCTGCCGGTGGTGCTTCTCAAGGATCGTCTCCAGCTTGCGGTTGAAATACGCCTGCAACGCGTGGCTGTCCGCCAGTTTGTTGTCGCGCAAGAATCTCTGGATCGCAGCGTTCGCTTTCCACTGGCTGTCGTCAACCTCATCGCCGCCAATATGCAGATATGGATCCGGGAAGATCGCCGCCAGTTCGCTGACCATCGCGTCGGCAAAGGTATAAGTTGCCTCTTTGGTGGGATCCAGCACTGGCTTCAGCACGCCCCAGTGGCGCTCCATGGCGTATGGCCCCGGCGCGCTCATCAGCTCCGGGTAGGCGACGGCAATCGCCGACGCGTGGCCCGGCATATCAATTTCCGGCACCACGCGTATGCCGCGTTCGGCAGCGTAACGCACAATCTCGCGCATCTGCTCAGGGGTGTAGAACAGCCCGTCGCTGGCAAGCTGGGTCAGCTTAGGGTAGCGCTTTGAGCTGAAGCGCCAGCCCTGATCGTCGGTCAAATGCCAGTGCAGCACGTTGAGCTTCGCCGCGGCCATGCCGTCGATCTGGCGTTTAATATCCGGAATCGGGAGGAAGTGGCGCGCCGAATCGAGCAGCAGCCCGCGCCACGGGAAGCGCGGCGAATCTTCAATGGTCACCCACGGGATCGAGGTGTTTTCGGCGCCGTTCTGCATCAGCTGAAGCAAGGTTTCCATGGCGCGCAGCGCGCCGAAGCGGGTATTGGCGGAGATATTTACGCCGTTGGCGTCCACCGTGAGTTTATAGCTCTCATCGCTGTCCGGCAGCGGCTGCGGCTTCACCTTTTTGGCGATGGCGATGCGGATGGTCGGCTTGTCAGGTTTTTCGGCCTGCGGCTGTAGCGTCCAGCCGGTTTGAAGGGCGATGCGCTGGCGCAGGCGGTTGACCGCATCCCCCAGATCGTCGCCACTTACGCTCACGGTGAGTTGATTGTTAAGCTCCAGCGCGCCCTGAGTGGTCGGGCGTTCAACCTTCGCAGGCCAGGGCATTAAGGGAAGGTCGCCTGCCGGTGCGGCAAAGGCGGAGGCGCCGAGCATAAGCCCGGCGGTTAAGAGACTGTACCGTAACATGAATGTTCCTTATCTGACGGGCCAAATACAGGCAAAACATTCTGTTAACATGCGCTCAAATTGTCGTCAAGCGAATGCGCCGACGGAGATCACAGGTTGTTGAATTTGGGAGGAAAGCCAGCTGCCGGGTGGCGGCTTCGCCTTACCCGGCCTACGTTCGGATCGTAGGCCCGGTAAGCGCAGCGCCACCGGGCTTGCCGTTACTGCCACCCATACCGACGGCTATAGAACCCCTTCACCATCTGCGTCAGCACCATGTAACCCGCGAGGATCGCCACCAGCCATGGGAAGTAGCTCAGCGGTAGCGCCTGAAGTTGCAGGTAGCTTGCCAGCGGCGAGAACGGCAGCGCGATCCCGAGCGCCATCACAATGCCCGTCATCACAATCAGCGGCCACGCGGCACGGCTCTGAATGAACGGAATGCGGCGGGTGCGGATCATGTGCACAATCAGCGTCTGGGACAGCAGCCCCACCACGAACCAGCCGGACTGGAACAGCGTCTGGTGTTCCGGGGTGTTGGCGTGGAACACAAACCACATCAGGCAGAAAGTCAGAATGTCGAAGATAGAGCTGATCGGCCCAAAGAACAGCATAAAGCGCCCCAGATCGGCGGGGTTCCAGCGCTGCGGCTTCTGGATCTGCTCGTCGTCCACGTTATCAAACGGGATGGCGACCTGAGAGACATCGTACATCAGGTTCTGGATCAGCAGATGCAGCGGCAGCATCGGCAGAAACGGCAGAAACGCGCTCGCCACCAGCACGCTGAAGACGTTGCCGAAGTTCGAGCTGGCGGTCATTTTGATGTATTTGAGCATATTGGCGAAGGTGCGACGCCCTTCGATGACGCCCTCCTCCAGCACCATCAGGCTCTTTTCCAGCAGAATGATATCCGCTGCTTCGCGGGCAATATCCACCGCGCCGTCTACGGAGATACCGATATCCGCCGCACGCAGGGCCGGCGCATCGTTGATGCCGTCGCCCATAAAGCCCACCACGTGCCCTTCACGACGCAGCAGCGTTACGATGCGTTCTTTGTGCATCGGCGTCAGGCGGGCAAACAGCGTGGTGCGCTGGGCAAGCTGCGCCAGTTCGTCGTCAGAAAGCGTTTCGATGTCGCTCCCCACCACCACGTCGCCTGCGTCCAGCCCCACTTCGGCGCACACTTTTGCCGCCACCAGCTCGCTGTCGCCGGTGAGAATTTTGACGGTGATACCGCTCGCTTTCAGCGCTTTCAGCGCAGGTGCGGTGGTCTCTTTCGGCGGATCGAGGAATGCGATGTAACCCTCGAGGATCAAATCAGATTCATCGATACGCTGGTAGTCCCCTTCCCGCGCGGGCAGGAACTTGCTGGCTACCGCCACCACGCGCAGCCCCTGGCGGTTCAGGTTATCGGTGACGCGTTTGATGCGGCGCAGCATGGTCTCATCCAGCGGCACGATCTCGCCGTTATGGCGCACCTGCGTGGAAACATTCAGGATCTCCTGCAATGCCCCTTTGCAGATCAGCTGATGCACGTCCGGCTGCTCGCTGACCACCACCGACATGCGGCGTCGTTCAAAGTCGAACGGAATTTCGTCCACCTTCTGCCAGCGCCCGGAGAGCATGCGGGCAGACTCTTCATCCACACCTTCCAGCACCGCCACGTCGAGCAGGTTTTTCAGCCCGGTCTGGTAGTGGCTGTTCAGCCACGCGCTGTACAGCACCCGTTCGCTGGTCTTTCCGGCGATATCGGTGTGGTTCTCCAGCACGATTTTGTCCTGGGTCAGGGTGCCGGTTTTATCGGTGCAAAGAATGTCCATCGCGCCAAAGTTCTGGATGGCGTCGAGGTGTTTAACAATCACCTTTTGTTTAGAGAGTTTGACCGCCCCGCGCGCCAGTGTGGAGGTGACAATCATCGGCAGCATTTCCGGCGTTAAGCCCACAGCCACGGAGAGCGCGAACAGCGCCGCTTCCCACCAGTCGCCTTTGGTGTAGCCGTTGATCAGCAGGACAATCGGCGTCATGACCATCATAAAGCGGATCAGCAGCATGCTGACGCGGCCAATGCCTTTCTGAAACGCATTCGGCTCGCTCTCCTGCTCGCTGACGCGTCCGGCAAGCTGTCCAAACCAGGTATTGCCGCCGGTGGCGGTGACAATCGCCTGCGCGGTGCCACTAACCACCGTGGTGCCCATAAAGCACAGGGTGTCGCACTCCAGCGGGTTCATCTGCTGCGGATCGCGGGTCCGCGCTACCTTCTCTACGGGCAGGGACTCACCGGTGAGTGACGCCTGCGCGACGAACAGATCCCGCGCCTGGATGATACGTAAATCCGCCGGGATCATGTCCCCCGCAGCCAGCTTCACCAGATCGCCCGGCACCAGCTGGTCAATGGGAAGCTCAATCCAGGCGTTTTCGCCGAGGTCGTTAATCACGCGCGACACGGTGGCGGTGTTGCTGACCATCGCTTTCAGCGCATCCGCCGCTTTGGTGGAGCGCGCTTCCTGGATAAAGTTCAGCAGCGTGGAGATCCCTACCATCAGGGCAATCACGCCTGCGGCAAACAGATCTTCAGTGGCGTAAGAGATAATACCGAGCACCGTCAGCAGCAGGTTGAACGGATTGCGGTAGCAGAGCCACAGGTGGACCCACCAGGGAGAGGGTTTCTGCGCCGGGATCTGGTTATCGCCATGTTCCGCGCGGATTTTTGACACTTCTTGCGCGTTCAGCCCTTCCGGGTGGCCGCCAAAGGCGCGCCAGACTTCGTTTTCATCCATCGCCGCCACGTTCAGGCAGCGCTCGGTCAGGGAGGCGGGAATCGCCGCTCCCGCCATGGTGTTGGCATTTGGCAGCGGATCGCGCGCAATCAGGCGATGTGGCAGGTGACGGCTCAGCAGCGCTTGCAGCTGCCGGGTGATATTTTTCAACATAGTCATTCCCCCGCATCCGCAAAGGCGGACGCAGTCTTTCCCGCAGGCGTGGCAAAGCCGTACCTGTCAGGCACTTAATTTATCAAGCAGGAACGTATGAACGTTGCTGCCTCACGCCGGTGAGACAGCAAAAAGCTGGCTTACCGGTAAGAAGGTTTTCTCCGGGTCAGGAGAGGTGTGGGATCGGGATCCATGTGGCCTCCGGTAAGTAAAAAGTTGGGTATCGGCGCGCAGTATAGAGATTTATCCATACCGTTTGTGACTAATCGGGCGGTATTATAACGCCCTGCAAATAAACCGAACGTAAACCAGACTTTGCCCATAGCGAATTCGCAGGATAGCATTAGGCTCAATTGATTATTTTATCGTTGTTACAGGGAATACAGCATGCAGAACCGCCTTACGATTAAAGACATCGCGCGTTTAAGCGGCGTGGGGAAATCGACTGTCTCACGCGTGCTGAACAACGAAAGCGGTGTCAGCGAGCGCACACGCGAGCGCGTCGAGGCGGTGATGAATCAGCACGGTTTTTCCCCTTCCCGCTCCGCGCGCGCCATGCGCGGGCAGAGCGATAAAGTGGTCGCCATTATCGTCTCGCGTCTGGATTCCCTCTCCGAAAACCTCGCCGTACAGACGATGCTGCCCGCGTTCTACGAGCAGGGCTACGATCCGATCATGATGGAGAGCAAGTTCTCCGCGCAAATGGTGGAGGAGCATCTCGGTATGCTTCAGCGCCGTAATATTGATGGGGTGGTGCTGTTCGGATTTACCGGCCTAAAAGAGGACGTGCTTAAACCCTGGCAGCCGTCACTGGTGCTGCTGGCGCGCGACGCAAGCGGGTTTGCCTCTGTCTGTTACGATGACGAAGGGGCGATCGTGATCCTGATGCAGCGCCTGTATGAACAGGGCCATCGGCATATTAGCTATCTCGGCGTGCCGCATGCCGACATCACCACCGGCAAGCGTCGCCACGAAGCGTACCTGGCGTTTTGTAAAAAACACAATCTTCCCGCCGTGGCCGCGCTGCCTGGTCTGGGTATGAAACAGGGATATGAACAGGTCGCCAGCGTGCTGACGCCACAAACCACCGCCTTGGTATGCGCCACGGATACCCTTGCATTGGGTGCGAGCAAATATTTGCAGGAGCAGCGCATCGGGGAGCTGCAATTAGCGAGCGTGGGAAGCACGCCGCTGATGAAGTTCTTACACCCGGAGATTATCAGCGTTGATCCGGGTTACGCCGAGTCTGGCCAGCAGGCTGCCGCGCAGCTGATAGAGCAGATCAACGGGCGCGCTGAGCCGCGTCAGATCGTTATTCCTGCCCGTCTCTCATAGTCCTTTCGCTTTCATGCGCAACAGCGATCGTTCCATGAATCACGGTACAGGATATTGCCTTCGGTATACTTCCAGGTAATTGCCTCATAGCGCAGCTCCAGCGTTTCCAGGTGGGTACTGGTCATACTGCCGGGGGAGAGATACGGCGCTACCGTTGTGAACTTGACGTTTTCCAGAATAATATTGAAATACTCAGCCTCAATCCCAGACTCAAGAATACGGTACATTTTAATTGTCGCCTTCTTCATGGTTCGCCCTTCGCAAACTGCCCGGTAAAGAAGCGGCGTTGTCTGATCAAATTCTTTGACTATTGTTATAGGCCGATGTACGCGTGTACCAGTGAGTTTTCCCCAGCTTGGGTCAACCGGAATAGTTACGCCATGGGAAAAGGATTTTAATTCAATAGATCCAAGACGCAGTGGCATTGCACAACAACCGACAATCGGCGAGCCATTCTCATCTTCAAGCCATAAATGTGCGGGAGCAGACATAGAAATACCTTATTAGTGGTAATCTGTATTGAAATGTTTGGCCTTTTACCATTTCACATAGCAGCCAAAAACAATCATGACCACAATGAAGAAAATCCCAATTGGCCAGACAGGACTGCCGGGGAAGAAATGGGCCTGTATCAGGGCAAACAGGATTGTTAACGCGGCCGGGCCGTAGACCGAAAATATAATTCGCCCCTGCCAACGTAAAAAACGTTTGATGTAATTCATCATTGTTATCTGATCAACCTGGTGATGATATCCGCAATGTCGTCATCAGATGCCCATTGCGCACGTGTCGCGTCCGTCCTGCGAAACACAGGCTCAATGAGAAAATAAAGCATTTCAAGCCCTTGAGCATAAAGTGCCGAGTACCAGGCGGGAAATTCAACGTACAGACGATGCGCGCTATCGGCGGCTTGCTGTACTACCCCATACAGCCCAATAAAAGCAATACCTCGGGAAGCCCATCTTCCGGTAATGGCGCTTAATTCGAGGCTGATATTTAATCCAAGGCGAACGCAGGCGGCAACGGCTAATGTAAACCCGGCACCGGTAAGGCTAACCGCAGCGATGTGGACATTTACAGCCATTAGCCGCTGTTTAATATACTCTAACTGTTTAGGATTTTTGTATTTGAAAACTTCCTCAAAATACAGTCTAAGCATTTCATAGACTACATCCACACCGCTTACTAATTTATAAACGGCATCTCTGAAGCGTAGGTCTTCGCTTTTCTGTCTCAGGCAAACATCATTGTATTCATCAGTGAAACATGAGGCGTAATACAACAGCCGAGTGGCGCCTTTCCCTATCATATTCACCTGTGTTTTGACGTTCTGGCCGACCGCAGTAACAGCATGGTCGAGTTTAAGCGCAAGTATTTTATTGGCCTGTAAATAACTGACGATCTCGTTGTTCCCGTACATTATTGCTCTACGTTTATTTCAGTATATGAAGACAAGCTTATGCCTGAAACCGACTGTAAAGTTCCGGCCAGATCATGTTTAAGATCTTCCCTGTATTTTTAAGATATTGACCTGATATTTTTTAAACACTCTTGAGAAGAAATTCATAAAAACTGCGAGTGAAATGCAATCCAGTGTGCCCTCACACAGCGGATTATTGTGATCTTCGCCCGATTTAGGGAACGTTCCCATTTTCGCCGTCACGTTGAAGGAGTAGGCTTGCGCACAGGTCATAACCCCTATCACCATCTGTCATGAGGTTTCATGATGAGTAAAGTCAAACAAACAGATATCGATCAGCTGATCGTCCTGGTCGGCGGACGCGACAACATCGCCACCGTCAGCCATTGCATTACCCGCCTGCGCTTCGTGCTGAACGATCCGGCCAAAGCCAACCCGAAGGCCATTGAAGAGCTTTCCATGGTTAAAGGCTGCTTCACCAATGCCGGGCAGTTCCAGGTGGTGATTGGTACCGAAGTGGGCGATTACTATCAGGCTCTGCTGGCGACTACCGGGCACTCTTCCGCAGATAAAGAGCAGGCGAAGAAGGCCGCGCGTCAGAATATGAAATGGCATGAGCAGCTGATTTCCCATTTTGCGGAGATCTTCTTCCCGCTGCTGCCAGCGCTGATCAGCGGGGGCTTAATTCTGGGCTTCCGTAACGTCATCGGCGATGTGCCAATGAGCGACGGCAAAACCCTGGCGCAGATGTACCCGGCGCTGCAAAGTATCTATGACTTCCTGTGGCTGATTGGCGAAGCGATCTTCTTCTATCTGCCGGTCGGAATCTGCTGGTCCGCGGTGCGCAAGATGGGCGGAACGCCAATTCTCGGTATCGTGCTCGGCGTGACGCTGGTCTCTCCGCAGTTAATGAACGCTTACTTACTTGGTCAGCAAACGCCAGAGGTGTGGAACTTCGGCCTGTTTACCATCGCCAAAGTGGGCTATCAGGCGCAGGTAATCCCGGCATTGCTGGCGGGTCTGGCGCTGGGCTTTATTGAGACGCGCCTGAAGCGCATCGTGCCGGATTACCTGTATCTGGTGGTGGTCCCGGTCTGCTCGCTGATCCTGGCGGTGTTCCTGGCGCACGCCTTTATCGGTCCGTTTGGCCGCATGATTGGCGACGGCGTGGCCTTCGCGGTCCGTCACCTGATGACCGGCAGCTTCGCGCCAATCGGTGCCGCGCTGTTTGGCTTCCTCTACGCTCCGCTGGTGATCACCGGCGTGCACCAGACCACGCTGGCGATCGATATGCAAATGATCCAGAGCCTCGGCGGTACGCCTGTCTGGCCGATCATCGCCCTGTCTAACATTGCGCAGGCCTCAGCGGTAACCGGCATCATCATCGTCAGCCGTAAGCACAACGAGCGTGAGATCTCCGTTCCGGCTGCCATCTCCGCTTACCTCGGCGTCACTGAACCGGCGATGTACGGTATCAACCTCAAATACCGCTTCCCGATGCTTTGCGCGATGATCGGCTCCGGTCTGGCGGGCCTGGTGTGTGGACTGAACGGCGTGATGGCGAACGGGATTGGCGTCGGCGGCCTGCCGGGCATCCTCTCCATCCAGCCCGCTTACTGGCAGGTGTTTGCCCTGGCAATGGCCATCGCCATCATCGTCCCAATGGCGCTGACCACCGTGGTTTACCAGCGTAAGTTCCGTCAGGGCTCGCTGCAGATTGTTTAACTTCATCTTTCGGGGCGCAGTTGCGCCCCTTCGCATTTGCAGGAACGCATTATGAATACCCTTCCTCACTGGTGGCAGAACGGCGTCATCTACCAGATTTACCCAAAGAGCTTCCAGGACACCACCGGCAGCGGCACCGGCGATTTACGCGGCGTGACGCAGCGTCTGGACTATCTGAAAACCCTCGGCATTGACGCCATCTGGCTGACGCCGTTTTATATCTCTCCGCAGGTGGACAACGGCTACGACGTGGCGAACTACACCGCCATCGATCCGGCCTACGGCACGCTGGATGATTTCGACGAGCTGGTCGCTGAGGCGCACGCGCGCGGCATCCGCATCGTGCTGGATATGGTCTTTAACCACACGTCCACGCAGCACGCCTGGTTCCGCGAGTCGCTGAACAAAGCGAGCCCGTACCGCCAGTTCTACATCTGGCGAGACGGCACGCCGGAGCAGCTTCCCAACAACTGGCGCTCCAAGTTTGGCGGCAACGCCTGGCGCTGGCACGCCGAGAGCGAGCAGTATTACCTGCACCTGTTCGCGCCAGAGCAGGCGGACCTCAACTGGGAAAACCCGGCGGTGCGCGCCGAGCTGAAAAAGGTGTGCGAGTTCTGGGCCGATCGCGGCGTGGACGGCCTGCGTCTGGACGTCATTAACCTGATTTCAAAAGATCAGGATTTCCCTGATGACAACATCGGCGACGGTCGCCGCTTCTATACCGACGGGCCGCGCATTCATGAATATCTCCAGGAGATGAGCCGCGACGTCTTTACGCCGCGCAACCTGATGACGGTAGGCGAGATGTCCTCGACCTCGCTGGAGAACTGCCAGCAGTATGCGTCTCTCGATGGCCGCGAGCTGTCGATGACCTTTAACTTCCACCACCTCAAGGTGGACTACCCCGGCGGCGAAAAATGGACGAAGGCAAAGCCGGACTTCGTGGCGCTGAAAACCCTTTTCCGCCACTGGCAGCAGGGGATGCACAACAAAGCCTGGAACGCGCTGTTCTGGTGTAACCATGACCAGCCGCGCATCGTGTCGCGCTTTGGTGACGAAGGGGAACGCCGCGTGGCGGCGGCGAAAATGCTCGGCATGGTGCTGCACGGGATGCAGGGCACGCCGTATATCTATCAGGGTGAAGAGCTTGGCATGACCAACCCGCACTTCAGCCGCATCACCGATTACCGCGACGTGGAAAGCCTGAACATGTTCGCCGAACTGCGCGCCAGCGGCCGCGAGCCGGATGAATTACTGGCGATTCTGGCGAGTAAGTCACGCGATAATGGCCGCACGCCGATGCAGTGGGACGCCTCGCATAATGCGGGCTTTACCGAGGCCGAGCCGTGGATTGGCGTTTGCGACAACTACGAAACCGTGAATGTCCGCGCGGCGCTGGACGACCCCGATTCGGTGTTCTACACCTACCAGTCGCTGATTCGCCTGCGCAAAACCCTGCCGGTACTGACGTGGGGGGATTATGAGGATCTCCTGCCTGACCACCCTTCCCTGTGGTGCTATCGCCGCCAGTGGCAGGGGCAAACGCTGATGGTGGTGGCGAACCTGAGCCATTTGCCTCAGGAATGGCAAGCGGACGCTCTCAGCGGCGAGTCGCAGGTGGTGATAAGCAACTACCCCGCCCCTCACACCTCAATGCTTCGTCCGTTTGAAGCCGTGTGGTGGCTAAAGCAGTAATTCCTCCGCCGGGCACGATGCCGTGTCCGGCTTACTTTGCTGTTTTTGTTGAATAATTAATCAGATTTTTCCTTCGCGTCTTTACAATTGCCCCAGCGCCCGCCGTTTGTACTCTCGTCTTTTTACTTTGTCCTGCATCAAAAAAATCGCAAACATGTTTGATGCAAATCACTATATGTAGAACTTAAAATGCACGCCGACCCAACATCTTGTATTTATCGTCTACTATTCCAACAACAAGACGGCGCTTACGCTGGCCGGAATTGTGGATAACACGGGCTGGGCACGCGGGAAGTCTTTGCCGCGGCGAGGAATACGCCCGGTGAATACTTCTCCACCTCTGTGGATAACCTGTTTTTAAAATGGAGTGATCATGACACCGCATGTGATGAAACGTGATGGCTGTAAAGTGCCGTTTAAATCAGAGCGCATCAAAGAAGCCATTCTGCGTGCAGCTAAAGCAGCGGGAGTCGATGACGCAGATTACTGCGCCACCGTCGCAGAAGTCGTTAGCAGCCAGATGCATGAACGCAGCCAGGTGGATATCAACGAGATCCAGACCGCGGTTGAAAACCAGCTGATGTCTGGTCCGTACAAGCAGCTGGCGCGCGCCTACATTGAGTATCGTCACGACCGTGACGTCCAGCGTGAGAAACGGGGTCGCCTTAACCAGGAGATCCGCGGCCTGGTAGAGCAAACCAACTCGTCGCTGCTCAATGAAAATGCCAATAAAGACAGCAAAGTGATCCCGACCCAGCGCGACCTGCTGGCCGGTATCGTCGCCAAGCACTATGCCCGTCAGCATCTGCTGCCGCGCGATGTAGTCTCGGCGCACGAGCGCGGTGAGATCCACTATCACGATCTCGACTACTCGCCGTTCTTCCCGATGTTTAACTGCATGCTGATCGACCTGAAAGGCATGCTGACCCACGGTTTTAAAATGGGTAACGCCGAGATTGAGCCGCCGAAATCCATCTCCACCGCGACGGCGGTCACGGCGCAGATCATCGCCCAGGTGGCGAGCCACATCTATGGCGGCACCACCATTAACCGCATTGATGAAGTGCTGGCCCCGTTCGTGACCGAGAGCTTCAACAAACACCGTAAAACGGCGGAAGAGTGGCAGATCCCGGATGCTGACGGTTACGCCCGTTCCCGCACCGAGAAAGAGTGCTACGACGCCTTCCAGTCGCTGGAATATGAGGTAAACACGCTGCACACCGCCAACGGCCAGACGCCGTTTGTGACCTTCGGGTTTGGCCTCGGCACCAGCTGGGAATCACGCCTGATCCAGCAGTCTATTCTGCGCAACCGTATCTCCGGCCTCGGTAAAAACCGTAAAACGGCGGTGTTCCCGAAACTGGTGTTCGCCATTCGCGACGGCCTGAACCACAAGTTTGGCGATCCGAACTACGACATCAAACAGCTGGCGCTGGAGTGCGCGAGCAAGCGTATGTACCCGGATATCCTCAACTACGACCAGGTGGTAAAAGTCACGGGTTCGTTTAAAACGCCAATGGGCTGCCGCAGCTTCCTCGGCGTGTACGAAGATGAGAACGGCGAGCAGATCCACGACGGGCGCAACAACCTGGGCGTCATCAGCCTGAACCTGCCGCGCATCGCGCTGGAAGCCAAAGGGAATGAAGCGGCCTTCTGGACGCTGCTGGATGAACGTTTACAGCTGGCACGTAAGGCGCTGATGACCCGCATCGCCCGTCTTGAAGGGGTGAAAGCCCGCGTCGCGCCAATTCTCTATATGGAAGGGGCCTGCGGCGTGCGCCTGAAAGCGGACGATGATGTGTCGGAGATCTTCAAAAACGGTCGCGCGTCGATCTCTCTTGGCTATATCGGCATTCACGAAACGATTAACGCGCTGTTTGGCGACAAGCATATCTATGACAACGACGCCCTGCGTGAGAAGGGTATCGCGATTGTGCAGCGCCTGCGCGATGCGGTAGACCAGTGGAAAGAGGAAACTGGTTACGGTTTCAGCCTGTACAGCACGCCGAGTGAAAACCTCTGCGATCGCTTCTGCCGTCTGGACACCGCCGAATTCGGCATCGTGGAAGGCGTGACCGACAAAGGTTACTACACCAACAGCTTCCACCTCGATGTTGAGAAGAAGGTGAACCCGTACGACAAGATCGACTTCGAAGCGGCTTATCCGCCCATCGCGAACGGCGGTTTTATCTGCTATGGCGAGTACCCGAACATTCAGCACAACCTGAAGGCGCTGGAAGACGTGTGGGATTACAGCTATCAGCACGTGCCGTACTACGGAACCAACACGCCAATTGACGAGTGCTACGAGTGCGGCTTTACCGGTGAGTTCGAGTGCACCAGCAAAGGCTTCACCTGTCCGAAATGCGGTAACCACGATGCAGCCCGCGTCTCCGTGACCCGCCGCGTGTGCGGCTACCTCGGCAGCCCGGATGCCCGTCCGTTTAACGCCGGTAAGCAGGAAGAGGTGAAGCGCAGGGTGAAACATCTGGGGAATGGGCAGATCGGGTAAGTTCTGCGCAGGGTGTCCCCCCACCCTACCCCTCTCCCTCAAGGGAGAGGGAACCGATCGAGCACATTGTTATTCCGGCCACCGGTTTTCTCCCTCTCCCTGTGGGAGAGGGCCGGGGTGAGGGCATCAGGTTAACGCTATGAATTATCACCAGTACTACCCCGTCGACATCGTCAACGGCCCCGGCACCCGCTGTACCCTGTTTGTATCAGGCTGCGTTCACGAGTGCCCCGGCTGCTACAACAAAAGCACCTGGCGCCTGAACTCGGGTATGCCGTTTACCGCTGAGATGGAAGACCGCATCATCAACGACCTGAACGACACGCGCATCAAACGCCAGGGGATCTCGCTCTCCGGCGGCGACCCGCTCCATCCGCAAAACGTGCCGGAGATCCTGAAGCTGGTAAAACGCATCCACCACGAGTGCGCGGGAAAAGACATCTGGGTCTGGACGGGCTATAAGCTGGATGAACTGAATGCGCAGCAGATGGAAGTGGTGGATCTAATTAACGTCCTGGTCGACGGCAAGTTCATGCAGGATCTAAAAGATCCTATGCTTATCTGGCGCGGCAGCAGCAACCAGGTTGTGCATCATCTGCGTTGAATGAAGGCGGATATCCTCTGTCCGCCTGAACGTCAAAACCGACTCAAACTCTCCATCGCCACAGCCTTAAACGCCGCAAAATTCTCGCACTGGCACAGGCGCGCCATCGCGCGTTCACGCAGGAAAGTGACAAAGATGTCGTAAATCGCCATTGCCTCTTCGTACTCGCTTTTGCTGATGGCGAGCAGGAAGATGACATGGGCGGTTTCATCTCCCCACTGAATGCCCTGCGGCGCCAGCACGGTGTAGACCACCGTTTTTTGCGCCAGCAGGCCGAGGGAGTGCGGCAGCGCAATGCCGTCGCCGAGCATGGTGCTGACGATGGCTTCACGCTCGATAACCGAATCCAGAAACTCCGCACCGACAAAGCCCTCTGCTTCAAGCTGTTCACACAGCTCGCGGAACAGCGTTTGCTGGTCGACAGGCTTGTCGATAATGCGGAAATGGGCCGCGTCGAAGTATTTTTCCAGCATCCACGGCCGGGTGCGGTCCACCAGCACCAGCTTGCCGATCTGCTCTAACTGATAATCGGTCGGGAACGGGGCGATCATCACCACCGGTTTGGATTTTTCGCTCACGCGGGCGGTGGAGATCACAAAGTCTTCGCCAATGGCATCGGCAAGCTCGTACTCGCGAAGGGTGAGCGTGCGCGTCACCTCAATCTGCGGGTATTTACGCTGAAGTACCGCCTCGATCATGCGCACCATCGCGTTACCTGCGTCGCATACCAGCAGCACCCGCGGCTGGCGCTGGTAGCCGATGTTGTAGTGGCGCTCCAGCCCGACGCCGATATGCAGCACCAGAAAACCAATTTCGTTTTCGCTGATCACATACGGGGTGTATTTTCCCCAGCTCGACACCGCCGCGAGGGTCATATCCCACGCCATCGGGTAGTGCTGCTTGATGTTATCCAGCAGCGGATTGGGGATCATGATTTGATACCGCACGCGGGTAATCATGGTTTTGATGTGCGTGAGCAGATCTGCATGCAGTTGCTCGTCGCTCAACAGGTTGTAGTTATAGTGGGTGTTGATGTAGCGCAGAATGTAGTTGACCAGGGCTTCGTCGTCGTCAGCGTTAATGGCGCTCGGGGCGATCTCCTGGATCTGCCGCGCCGCAATGTGCACGCACAGCCAGCTCTCTTCTGACGGCGACAGCGCTTTGCCCGCCAGCTCCTGGATAGCCACCGCGATATCTTTCGCCGCCTCATGCACGTTCTCTTCCACGTCCTCCGCGTGGAATTCCGGCAGCGGATACCCTTCGCTGATGCGCCGCACCGACACCGCGCAGTACAGGCGCAGGAACAGCTCGCCTTCGTCGGTCAGGCGAATGTGATGGCGCGTCAGCGCATCGTGCAGCACCGGCACCATCTTTTCCGCCACGCCCGCGTTCAGCGCCACGTCGGTCACCAGCGGGTTCAGGCTGTCCTGCTGCGCCAGCTCCCACAGGAGGTCGGTCAGGCAGGCGCGGATCGCCATCTCGCTGCCAAACAGCTTCATGCCGTGGCGAGGGCGGGTTTCCAGCGTCAGGTTGTAACGGTGAAACCACTCGCGCACTTCCACCATGTCGCTCTGCAACGTGGCCCGGCTGACGAACCACTCATCGGCCAGATCCTCCAGCTTGATGGAAAAGGCTGACGTCAGAAAACGCACCACCAGATAGTGCACGCGCTCAGGTCCGGTTCGCGGAATACGCAGCGCGCGCGGGTGGGACGCCTGCAATTGCTGATAGCGCGCCACATCATTAATTTTGAGCTGATAGCCGTTGCCCCGGCTCAAAATGAACTGCGCGCCGTGGCTGGCCAGCAGCGCGTTCAGGGCGGTGATATCCGCCCGGACGGTTCGCGTGGAAACCGACAGCCGCTGCGCCAGCTCGTCCTGCGGCAGCGTCTCGTTTTGCAACAGATCGAAAAGTTGCGCTAAACGTTGGTTCGGAAATCGCACGTCGTTGTCCTCTTACGGCTTAAGGTGAAATGACCATCTGGGATGGGCTGCCGACCGGGGTATAGTCTGGCTCGGCGCTCAGCTTGCCGTCCGGCGCCACGCGGAAACGGGTAATGTTGTCGCTGCGCTGGTTCATGACGTACAGCCAGCGACCCTGCTTATCGAGCGTCAGGGTGCGCGGATAGTCGCCGCGCGTCCAGACATCATCCTGATGCGTCAGCGTACCCTCTGCCGTTACGGTAAAGTGCCCGATGCTGTTATGCAAACGGTTAGCGACATACAGCTGTTTCCCGTCGGCACTTAGCGCCAGCCCGGCAGCAAAACTGGTGCCTTTATAACCGTCCGGCAAGGCTGAAACCGTTTTACCCTCTTTCAGCCTGCCATTACTGTCCAGCGCATAATGGGTGAGCGTAGACGCCTCTTCGTTAATCAGCCACAGGGCATCGCCTTTCGGCGTAAAGACGAAGTGGCGCGGCCCGGCCCCTTTTGAGGAGGCGCTGATAAATGGCGGATCGTTCGGCGTCAGCTTCCCGGTTTGATCGTCAAAACGGTACTGATAGATGCGATCCAGCCCCAGATCGGTGGAAAAAACGTATTTCCCGCTCGGATCGGCGGCGATCATGTGCGCATGCGGGCCGTTATGATCGCTGATGGCGAAACTGCCCTCGACGGCAGCTTCCGGCTTCGCCGCGCCCGGTTCGCCTTTGTCCTGATGGGTGTCCGTAGCATCGCTCAGGCTGCCGTCTGCGTTAACGGGCAGCACCGCGACAGTTCCGCTGATGTAGTTTGCCACCAGCAGATGTTTACCGTTCGGCGTCAGGGAAAGATATACAGGCCCCGCGCCGCCGGAGGCCACCTGATTCAGCTCGCTCAGCGTGCCGTTATCGCCGATGCGCAGCGCCTGCACCACGCCCTGCTCCACTTCGCTTGCCAGATAGAGCGTTTTGCCGTCGTGTGAGACGGTTAACTGCGCGGCGTTCGGCAGCTTGCTCACCAGCGTTTTATCGTTCAGCGCACCGGTTTGCGGGTCGACGGTAAAGCGGTACAGCCCTTCGCCGTTGGGGTTGTAGGTGCCCACCCAGGCGTACTGGTTTTGAGCAATAGCAGAGGTAGCAAGTAAAGAGAGTGAAGCGACAAGCAGGGTACGGGTGTGCATGGTGGCTCCTTCGGGTGTGTGCGGTTTGTTTCCCCTCACCCTAACCCTCTCCCCAAAGGGGAGAGGGGACGATTACACCCTCTCCCCTTTGGGGAGAGGGCTGGGGTGAGGGGCAGGTTTTACTTCACCAGCTTCTTCGTCATCGCCAGCAGCGTGCGCACATCTTCTGGGCGCGTATCACCGCTGGCTTTATCGATAATCGAGCTGTAGATATGCGGGATGATTTTGCTCACGCCCGCATCCAGGGCGATCTGCAAGATCGCCTCGAAGTTCTCCAGATCGATTCCCCCGGTCGGCTCCAGCCAGAAGTCGTGACGGGCGCAAGCTTCCGCCACCGCCTGGTATTCGTCACGGCACTTCAGGCCGCCCATCGGAAAGTACTTGATGGAGCTGCCGCCGAAATCTTTCAGCAGGGCAATCGCCGTTTCAACCGGCACGATGGCGTCCGGCGCGTTGCTGCTCAGCGGGCCGGTGGAGATTTTCACCATCCCGACGGTACCGGTCGGAGAGACCAGACCGTTGACCACGGAGTCATTTTGCCCCAGCAGCGCGCGGCTGGTGGCCACGCCGGTAAAGACCTGGTTAACGTGCTGCGGCTGCACCTGGCGGGAGATTTCACTCACCATCGCCGACTGGTTCGGATCGCCCGCGCCCAGGCCAACGGAGAGCGCGTTATCAATCAGCTTCGCGTATTCACGCATATCCGCGACCGCGCTCGCCACGTCCGGGTAATTTTTGGAGAGCACGCCCACCAGCACGTGGCCTTCCGCCGCCTCATAGATGGCGCTGGCGTTGGCCTTTGAGCCAGCCAGCACGTTCAGACAGACGCGGTCACGGTAAAAGTTGGGGGTCAGTTTCATGCGTTTTTCTCCTGTCCTAATACTTCACTAATGCGGCGGTACACAATGTTCAGCTGGTCAGCGTTTACGCTGCGCACGTCCGCCTCAATAATCCCTTCGTTGGCCTTGTAGCCACGGAAATAGATGGCGTATTCGCCCTGCTTGAGCGCATTCACCAGGTCACCCGTGCCGACGCCCGTGGTGGCTTCGTCGAACTTAATTTCGGTGCGGGCGATGTCGCGTCCGGCGCTGTCCCAGACCACGCGCGCGGTCACACCGTTAAGGGTGTTGAGCGCCTCGATAAACGGCGTCATTTTCGCCACCATCTCGGCGCCGCTCTCCTTGGTGGCCGTCAGGTAGTGTTCGATGGCGCAGGTCAGGCCAAGAATGCCCTCTTTGCCCACCTTCATCGCGCGGCCAATGCCCGCCGTCTGGCGCTTCACCCACTCAACGTACTGGGTTTTGCCAATCACCAGGCCGCTGGTTGGGCCTTCGATCGCCTTCGCGCCGCTGTAGATCACCAGATCGGCGCCGGATCGGTAATAGGTATGCAGATCTTCTTCCGCCGCGGCATCAACGATCAGCGGCAAGTCGTGTTTACGCGCGACAACCGCCGCCTGCTCGACGCTGAGCATGCTTTTCTGCACGCAGTGGTGCGATTTAATGTAGAGGATAGCCGCCGTGCGCGGGGTGATCGCCGCCGCCAGCTGATCGGCGGAACATTCGTTGGCGTAGCCCGCTTCCACCAGCTTGCCGCCGCCAAGCGCCACCATGGTGCCCACCGGCGCGCCAAAATTCACGTTGTGGCCTTTCGGCAGGACGATCTCGTTATTTTCAATCGGTGTGACGTGCAGGTTTTCCAGCAGCCAGTCGCTGTCTTTCACCAGCACAGCCGCCACGGACTGGGCAATGCCCGCCGACGCGCAGGAGACCACCGTCGCCCCTTCCACCTCCAGCAGCTTCGCGATGTATTCCCCGGTTTTATTGACCAGATCCTTCATCTCGAAATAGTGATTCATGCCGTCCATCGCCGCCTGCACCACTTCCGGGCGCGGCGTGGAGACGCCCAGCGCCGTCATGCGGCCAGAGGTGTTGATCACCTGCTTTAAGTTGTACTTCTCATAAATCGAAGGCATGTTCCGTGCTCCCTTGTTCGGTCATGTAGCCCTTGCCCGCGCGGATCGCGGCAAGCGGCACCAGAATGTGTTCAGCCTGTAGGCTGTCGTTTTCGGCATCCGTCAGCACCGTCGGCTGGCGCTTGAGGGTAAACAGCGTCAGATCGGCGTCGAGGCCAGGCTGAATGCGGCCTTTGCGCGTCAGGCGCAGGCCATCGGCGGCGTTGGCGGTGACGCAGTCAATCACCTGCGGCAATGACATGCCGATGGCGAGGAATTTCGACATCACGCTTGCCAGCGAGCCGACCGGACCGTTGATGCGGTTGCGGCAGTAAATATCCGAGCTGATGGTGTGCGGCAGAATGCCCATCGCAATAGCGCGCTTCGCCACTTCAAAGCTGAAGCTCGCCGTACCGTGGCCAACGTCCAGACGCACGCCGCGCTTCAGGGCGGAGGTAATGGAGGCACGCAGCTCGCCGGAGGGCGTCAGGATGCGGTTTGGCTTGCCGTTGTAGCAGTGGGTAATGATGTCGCCGGAGCTCAGCAGCTCGGCGATTTCGTCGAGGTTCGGCGGGTTGTTGCCAATGTGCACCATCAGCGGCAGGTCGCCGTTCTCTTTCTGGATCGCTTTCGCGCGCGCCAGCGGGGTGATGCCGTTGTCACCGACCACGCTGCTGCTCATGCGCGCCTTCAGGCCGACGATAAAATCAGGATGGCGTTTCACCGCCTCTTTCACCGCGTCGGCGTCAATATTGGCCATATTGACCAGCTCGTTCTGGGCGATCAGCCCCACGCGGGAGATGTTCAGCAGGGCAAACACCTCGGTGGAGGCTTTGCGGGTGATGGCGTAGAAATCGTCCACGTCGTCGGCCCCGGTGCTGCCCGCGTCCACCACGGTGGTGACGCCGGTGGCAATGCCCACGCTGTCCGGCTCGTCGTGGTAAATCGGGGAGTTCGGGTAGCAGTGGACGTGGGAGTCAATCCAGCCCGCGCTGACGAACACATCATCGTTAAGCTCAACCGTTTTGCGGGCGGGAGCGTTAATGTCGCCTGTCGCGGCGATCTTCCCGTCCTGAATGGCGATATCGGTCAGGGTATCGTCGGCGAGGCGCGCACGGCGCAGGAGTAGATCAAACATGGGGTTCTCCTGATAAGGCGGGCACCGAAGCGCCCGCGGGTATTAAAGGGCGACCGGGAACAGCCAGCCCAAAATCATTGCGCCGAGGATGGCGCCACCGGTTATCGGCTTCTGCCAGATGTAGAACAGCAACGCGCCTACCAGGGAACCGACGCCGATTGGAATGGAAGCGGTCATGGCGCTGAGGATAATCAACGGCCCGAGGAAGCGGCCGGAGGCGTTACCCGCGCCCATCATCACGTCTGCGCCGTAGGTGGAGTTGCTCTGGTTGATGGTGAACTTACGCGCCAGGATGATGACGTAGCCAATCGCCAGACCAATCACCAGGCCGGTAATCAGCGAGGCAATGAAGTTGGTCACCGGGAACATGATCCCCGCGCCCAGCAGCAGCGCCGGTACGCCGAGGCCCACGCCGGTCTGGATCGCCCCGCCGATATCAAGAATACCTACCAGCGACCCTTCGATAATTCGGGCGAACAGGAAGCTCGCGCCAAATGCCGCCACCGCGCCGTAAACGCCGGTATCAATGCCCGCTTTCAGCATCGCCACGAAGGCCACTTCGTTAAACGCGCCGATGCCGTAGAGGTAGTACATGTGCGTCCCGGCAAACACGCCGGAGGAGAGCAGGCCAACGAAGATCGGGAACGACCAGTCGGCATACCAAAAACCTTTATTCTGTTCCATTTAGAGGCTCCTGTTATTTACCGCTGAGCGAGTTGTGGATCATGTCGAGCCAGTTCGGCACGGTCAGATGGAAGGATTCGATCATCTTCATGTCGAAGCCGCGGAAGAAGCCGCTCAGCACGAAGAGCAGAACGATCGCCGCCATCATCACTTTGGTGACGTGGTTCCAGCCGCTCTCCTCCACGCCTTTACCGATCAGAATACCCAGTACCAGACCCGGTACGGCGTTACCCATGATCAGCTGTGCCGCGCCGCCAAAGATGGTGGCCCAGAAGCCCGATTTTTTACCCGCGTCGATGGCCGCCAGCCAGAAGATCACCGGCATCACGGTGTTGACCAGCAGGTTCGCGGCAGGCACCAGCACCTTCACGGCGGTGACCTGAAGCGCTGCGGGCACGGAGGAGGCGGTCAGGTTAAGGAAGGTCACGACAATCATGCCGATGATGCCGCAGGCAATCGCCATTTTGCGCGGGTCATGCAGCGTTTCACCGACGTTACGGTTTTTGATCATCAGCGCGGCAGCACCCCAGTTTGGGATGATGCGGTGGTCAACGTCCTGTGTGAAGGCACCTGCGGCCACGGAAGAGGCCCAGGCGTTAAAGAAGAAACCTAACCCAAAGGAGAAGTGGGACGCCGGATCCCCTTCGCAGGAGTTCAGTTCCCCCAACGTACGAAACGCGCCCATACCCTGAGTGGTAGGCGCATGAAACATGCGTGCAGCCCCGGCCCCGACACCGACGCCTACCAGGCCGCCGATGATGAGCGATTTTATTAATATAATTAAGAACATCAGTCTGCCCTTTTATGAATAATCAGCGTTGCGTGACGAAATCCACCTGGTCGAGATTGATGGCTGTCACGTTGACGGTCACATCCAGCTCCACGCTGTAGGTGCGTCTTTCCCGGCGCAGAAAGAAGAACAGAAACGCTTCTTTTCGCACCGCTTCTTGCGCCTGAACGACCTGCACATCCTGTGGCTCAATACGCAGTAAGATATGCGGTGAGGCTTTCATCACCGCGGCCTGAACGTGGTTGAGCGCGTCGGCAAAGGCGCGCGCTTTGGCGTCGCCCTTCCCCTTCACTCTCACCGTGGTTGTGAACTGTTCTTTCATGCTTACGCGCCGTATTTCTTCTGCCACGCCTGTACCAGACGCTCGCCCAGCTCTTCTTTATCCATAAAGCCAAAGCCCAGCACGTTGCAGCCTTCGTTGATGGCGGTCACACCCTCATCCACGGAGCGCATTCCGTATTTGGCCTTGTAGCCATATTTGGTCTGAGCGGTGATGGCGCCCGCGCCGCCGCTGCCGCAGAAGGAGATGCCGAAGGTGGCGTTTTCCGCTTTCATCACGTCACCGAGCTTCATATCCGCTGCCATGCCCGGTACGACAACCGCGCGTCCGCCGGCTTTTTCCACACCCGCAGCCACTTTCTGACCTTTACCCAGGCGATCGCCAATCACGACTGTAATCTGTTCCATGTGTTGCTCCTTAAAGGTTGTCTTTCGCGACTTCGAAGTGAACGGAGAGCAGCCAGGCCTCTTCATCAGGAAGGTTGCCGAACTGCGCTACCACTTCACGGGCAAGTTGCATTGAATCTGGTGAAATTTCGTCGAACAGCTCTGCTTCAACCTCCGGCAGCGGCTCGCCGGTCACGGACCGGTGCGCCATTGCGCGAACGTGGGAGGTCAGCATCTGCTCCTGTACCGCGTTGGGGATGATGTTGTGCCGGGCCAGCAGGGCGTAGACCTGCTGAAGCATGGTGTTCGCGAGCTGTTCTGTTTGCACCGCCTGTTCCCCAACGTCGTTCATTACCGCTCCGTTAATCACTCGTCTTACCCCGTTAATGGCTCTGGAATAAAACTAACGTTGGGGGGGAATTGTTTGTAGCGAGTTGTTTTCCACTTCGAAGTGGAAAGGCGAGCAGCGGCAGTGATCTGTGCCACATAAATGCGGTGAATCTGTATAAATCGCTGGATTTACGTGATGAATATCACGCTATTACGCGGTATTAGACTGAAAAGCGGAGTGGAAAAGATTACGAGCAGGCTCGTAGAAATGTGACGTGGATAAGGTTTTCTTATGGAGATTCGCTAGAGTGGCGGCGGGTGCTTGAGACTGACCGTCTCAGGCATGGGACGGAAAGTGGAAAGCCCCGCCTGATAAAAAATCAGGGCGGGGGCTCGAAACGACACGTCACACCGTGGAGTTCGCTACCTCGCCCGCTTTAAAGCAAGGAGGCATCCATGAAACGCAGAAACCCAAGTATCGGGGTTTTGATGATTATTTCTTTGACAATAATCATCTTAACGCTGGTGACGAGGAAAACACTGTGCGAGATCCGTTTTCGTAATGGCTCGCTTGAAGTGACAGCGCGGATGGATTGTCGCTCCGGCAAGTAGGGAGCAACGATGCGGGGGCGCATCATGCGCCTCCGCATACGGAGAGAGGACGTACAGCTCAGGCACCCAATTAACGATACTTTTTGTGATACGCGTTGCGGGTCGCCGCAAACTGATCGGCTGCCGCCTGGGCTTCCTTCACTTTGCCTTCGTTCGCCAGCTTCAGCGCGCCGTCAATCTGGCCGACCAGCACGTCAAAGCCGTGGCGGTAGTCTTTCATCTCGGCGCTGTCTGCCGCTTTGCTTTCCAGCTTCGGCGGCGTCGCTTTTTGCGCATCCAGCGCAGCTTCACGCATCTTCGTCAGTGCGTCTTTCATTTCCGCCGCATTGTCGGTTTTCTGCACCACCTTCAGATTTTGACTGAGGATGTCCATGTTGTCTTCGAGATCGGCAGCAAACGCAGATGAGCCAAGAACCAGCGTTGAAGCCGCGACGCTCGCTAACAGGTGTTTACGCATTGCTCACTTCCTTTTTTATTATTAATCACGCTTTTAAGGGGATTATTGCCCGGCGATTTTCATCTCCGGCAGTAATACAGAACCACACTGAATATTGCTGCGTTTTTCAATATCGTTACCGACCGTAACAATATTGCGCCACATGTCCTTGAGGTTGCCGGCGATGGTGATTTCGCTCACCGGATACTGAATTTCACCGTTTTCGACCCAGAAGCCCGCTGCACCGCGAGAGTAATCGCCGGTGATACCGCTCACGCCCTGCCCCATCAGCTCGGTGACCACCAGGCCGGTGCCCATCTCTTTCAGCATCTGCTCAAAGTTGAGGCCCTGCCCGGCAATGCGCCAGTTGTGAATGCCGCCCGCGTGCCCGGTGCTTTTCAGCCCCAGCTTGCGCGCGGAGTAGTTGGTCAGCAGCCACTGGGTCAGAATGCCGTCTTTCACGATGTCACGACGCTCGGTGCGCACGCCTTCGCTGTCGAACGGCGTGGAGGCCAGCCCTTTCAGCAGGTGCGGATGCTCTTCGATGGTGAGCCATTCCGGCAGGATCTGCTTGCCCAGCGAGTCGAGCAGGAAGGTCGATTTACGGTAAACGGAGCCGCCCGCGATAGCGCCCACCAGATGGCCAAACAGGCCGGTCGCCACTTCGTTGGCAAAAATCACCGGGGCTTTCATGGTGGAGAGCTTGCGCGGCGACAGGCGAGACAGCGTGCGTTCGGCGCACGCTTTACCCACCCACTCCGGAGACTGCAAATCCCCCAGCGCGCGGCCAATGGTATAGGCGTAATCGCGCTCCATGTCGCCGTTTTCTTCGGCGATGACGCAACTGGAAAGCGAGTGGCGGGTTGAGCAGTACCCCTGCAACATTCCATGGGAGTTACCAAACACTTTAATGCCGTAGTGGCTGTTAAAGCTGCCGCCTTCGGTATTGGTGATGCGTTTGTCAGCCTGCAAAGAGGCCTGCTCGGCACGCGCGGCCAGCTCAATGGCTTCATCCGGCGTCACTTCCGCGGGATGGAACAGATCGAGATCCGGCGCGTCAAACGCCAGCAGCTCTTTATCAGCCACGCCAGCGTAAGGATCCGGGGAGGTGTAACGCGCGATATCCAGCGCCGCCTGCACCGTTCGGGCGATGGCATCCGGGCTGAGATCGGTAGACGACGCGCTGCCTTTGCGATTCTGGTGATACACGGTGATCCCCAGCGCGCCATCGCTATTAAATTCTACATTCTCCACTTCGCCATAGCGGGTGCTCACGCTAATGCCGGTGGTTTTGCTGACCGCCACTTCGGCGCCATCTGATTTACCTGAAGCGAGCGTCAGCGCGGTGGAGACGGCTTCTTCCAGAATCTTACGCTGCGCTTCAACTTGTGAGGTTACTTTCATCGCAAATGCCATACTGTAAGAGAGAGTTAAGTGAAGTCTAACAGAGAACCGTTTTTCAGTGCGCGTCTTAACTGGTAACATTAGCCTCTTTTTTTAAGGAGCCTGACATGACTAAGCAGCCCGAAGACTGGCTCGACGACGTTCCCGGTGATGACATCGAAGACGAAGATGATGAGATCATCTGGGTCAGTAAAAGTGAAATTAAACGTGACGCCGAAGAGTTAAAACAGCTTGGCGCAGAAATGGTAGAACTGGGTAAAAACGCGCTGGATAAGATCCCGCTCGACCAGGATCTGCGTGATGCCATTGAACTGGCACAGAAAATCAAGAAAGAAGGGCGTCGCCGCCAGCTTCAGCTTATCGGGAAACTGCTGCGTCAGCGCGACGTGGAGCCGATCCGTCAGGCGCTGGACAAACTGAAAAACCGCCACAACCAGCAGGTTGCGCTGTTCCATAAGCTGGAGCAGATCCGCGATCGTCTGATCGAGCAAGGTGATGACGCGGTACCTGAAGTGCTGAACCTGTGGCCGAATGCCGACCGCCAGCAGCTGCGTTCTTTGATCCGTAACGCGAAGAAAGAGAAAGAAGGGAATAAGCCGCCGAAGTCAGCGCGTCTGATTTTCCAGTATCTGCGCGAGCTGTCTGAGAACGAAGAGTAAACCCCTCACCCCAGCCCTCTCTCCAAAGGGGAGAGGGAGAAGAGATAATGTAGGCCCGGTAAGCGCTAGCGCCACCGGGTCTTTTTTTACTCTGCGGCCGCGGCTTTCTTCGCCAGACCGTCCAGCAGCTTCTGATGGATACCACCAAACCCGCCGTTGCTCATCACCAGAATGTGATCGCCAGGCTGTGCGGCTTTCACCACCATATCCGCTAAGACATCCACGTCCGCACTCCAGTGCGCTGGCTGAATGCAGGCGTCGGCCACTTCGGCCACCTGCCACGGAATATGCTGCGGTTGCAGCAGGAAGACTTCGTCGGCACGCCCTAAGGACGGCGCGAGATCGTCTTTGCAGATGCCCATTTTCATGGTGTTCGAACGCGGTTCCAGTACGGCCAGAATGCGCGCGGTGCCGCCAACTTTGCCACGCAATGCGGCAAGCGTCGCCAGAATGGCCGTTGGGTGGTGCGCGAAATCGTCATACACCGTCACACCGTGGGCTTCGCCACGCAGCTCCAGACGGCGACGGGCGTTGATAAACGTGCCAAGCGCATTGGCGGCATCCGCAGGCAGTACGCCAACGTGACGCGCCGCGGCGATCGCCATCAGGCCGTTGTGCATGTTGTGCTCGCCCACCAGGCCCCACTTCACCTCGCCCACTTTCTCACCGTCGAGCAGCACTTCCCATTCGGAGGCATCCGCGTTGAGCTTTTTCGCCTGCCAGTGCCCCTGCTCGCCAACCAGCTCCTGCTCGCTCCAGCACCCCATTGCCAGGGTCTGCTTCAGGTTGATGTCGTTCTCCGGCAGGATAATGCGGCCCTGACCCGGAACAATGCGCACCAGATGGTGGAACTGTTTCTGAATCGCTTTCAGGTCGTCAAAGATATCCGCGTGATCGAACTCAAGGTTGTTGAGGATCAGCGTGCGTGGGCAGTAATGCACGAATTTAGATCGCTTGTCGAAGAACGCGCAGTCGTATTCATCTGCTTCAATCACAAAGAACGGGCTGTCGCCCAGACGCGCGGAGATGTCGAAATTCCCCGGTACGCCGCCGATCACGAAGCCCGGCTTGTAGCCGCAGGCTTCGAGGATCCAGGTCGCCATACCGGCGGTGGTGGTTTTGCCGTGCGTCCCGGCAACGGCGACAACCCAGCGGTCGCGCAGGACAAAATCATGCAGCCACTGCGGGCCAGACATGTACGGGATATTGCGCTCCAGCACCGCTTCAACGCATGGATTCCCACGGGTCATGGCGTTACCCACGATCACCAGATCCGGCTGCGGCTCCAGCTGGCTGGCGTCATATCCCTGAATCAGAGAAATTCCCTGCTTCTCGAGCAGCGTGCTCATCGGCGGATACACATTGGCGTCCGAACCTGTCACTTCATGGCCCAGCGAGCGCGCCAGCATTGCCAGTCCGCCCATGAAAGTGCCACAAATCCCCAATATATGAATGCGCATACGTCACTATCCTTCTTCAATGTGGCGCACATTTTACTCACATGTCAGCGGCTGTGAAACGCATTTCAGGTAAATCCGTATTTTGCTGGCGCGATTCACCTCTGCGCTAATATTTGAATGTTTGTTAAGATTGTTGGACATCAACCGCTTTACTCAACATAAGATGCAGGGAAAGTGTTATGAAAACGTTAGGTGAATTTATTGTCGAAAAGCAGCACGAGTTCTCTCATGCTACGGGTGAGCTCACTGCTTTGCTGTCGGCAATAAAGCTGGGCGCTAAGATCATCCACCGCGATATCAACAAGGCCGGTCTGGTCGATATCCTGGGTGCCAGCGGTGCCGAGAACGTTCAGGGTGAGGTTCAGCAGAAACTCGACCTGTTCGCCAATGAAAAACTGAAAGCAGCACTGCGCGCGCGCGACATCGTTGCGGGTATCGCCTCTGAAGAAGAAGATGAGATCGTCGTATTCGAAGGGTGTGAACACGCGAAATACGTTGTTCTGATGGATCCGCTGGACGGCTCCTCCAACATCGACGTTAACGTTTCTGTCGGTACCATTTTCTCCATCTACCGTCGCGTAACGCCGGTTGGCACGCCGGTGACGGAAGAAGACTTCCTGCAACCGGGCAGTAAACAGGTTGCTGCCGGTTATGTGGTGTATGGCTCGTCCACCATGCTGGTGTACACCACCGGCTGCGGCGTACACGCCTTTACCTACGATCCGTCCCTGGGCGTGTTCTGCCTGTGCCAGGAGCGTATGCGCTTCCCGGAGAAGGGTAACACCTACTCCATCAACGAAGGCAACTACATCAAATTCCCGAACGGCGTGAAGAAGTACATCAAATTCTGCCAGGAAGAGGATAAAGCCACCCAGCGCCCGTACACCTCACGCTATATCGGCTCGCTGGTGGCGGATTTCCACCGTAACCTGCTGAAGGGCGGTATTTACCTCTACCCAAGCACCGCCAGCCACCCGGACGGAAAACTGCGTCTGCTGTACGAGTGCAACCCAATGGCATTCCTGGCCGAACAGGCAGGCGGCAAGGCGAGCGACGGTAAAGAGCGTATTCTGGATATCGTGCCAGAAAGCCTGCACCAGCGCCGTTCGTTCTTCGTCGGCAACCGCCATATGGTGGATGACGTTGAACGCATGATCCGCGAATTCCCGGACGCGTAACGCACGAAAAGGGGAGCCCGTCAGGCTCCCCTTTTTTTCGTCATGCCGTTTGCGTCGTCAATTTGAAGGAGGCCATCGCTTCCATCAGCTCGCGAGACTGCTCCTCCAGGGAACGTGTTGCCGCAGATGATTGCTGGACCAGCGCCGCATTTTGCTGCGCCGTTTCATCCATCTGATTGACGGCGATATTCACCTGCTCAATACCGCGGCTTTGCTCCTGAGAGGCCGTCGCAATTTCACGCATCAGTTTGGTCATACGCAGTACTTCGGTGGCGATCTCGTCCATCGTCTCACCGGCCTGCTGCGCCAGCTCGCTGCCCTCGTTCACGTGGGTTTGCGAATCGCTGATAAGCGAGCGGATCTCTTTCGCCGCATCAGCACTGCGGCTGGCGAGATTACGCACCTCACCCGCCACGACCGCAAAACCTCGCCCCTGCTCACCCGCACGCGCCGCTTCAACGGAGGCGTTCAGCGCCAGAATATTGGTCTGGAAGGCAATGCCGTCGATGACGCTCAGGATATCGGCGATGCGTGCCGAGCTGCCGGAGATGTCGCGCATCTTCTCAATGACATAGCAGACCATTTCGCTGCCGTGATCGGCGGTATCGGAGACCGACTTCGCCAGCTGGTGCGCCTGCTCGGCGTTATCGGCGTTAAGTTTCACCGTGGCGGTGATCTCTTCCATGCTGGCGGCCGTCTGCTCCAGCGAGGTGGCGGTGGATTCCGTGCGCTGAGCCAGGTTCATATTCCCGGCCGTCAGCTCGCGGCTGCCGGTATCAATCTGCGAGCTGGCGTCACGCACCCGCAGAACGGAGTCCATCAGCGACTGGCGCATCCCTTCGATCGCCGCGTTAAGGCGATTAAATTCCTGGCTCGCCGGCGCGTTCAGGGTATGGGTTAAATCCCCGGCCGCCACATGTTCCAGCTGGGCAATCGAGGCTGAAAGCGGCTTGAGCAGCATATGGCGCAGAACCAGCCAGGCCAGCACGATAATGCCAGCCGTCAGCAGCGCCGCGACGATAATCAGGATCAGCACGCGGGTTTTACTCGCCTGCACGGCGCTCACCTCCGCTTTGCCGCGCGCCTCGCTCCATGCCTGGAACGCCTGCATATCGTTATCAAACTGCTTCGCCACCGGGACCAGCTTGTTTTCCAGCAGATCGTAATAGCTGTCCGCGCTTTGCTCGTTCAGGGCTTTCAGCATCGGGCTGATACCCTGCTGGTTGTACACCGCCAGGCTCGCGGCGACGTTATCCAGCAGCTTTTGCCCCTGCTCATCCGCCACGCCGCTGCCGATCACGCCCTTCAGCGTTTTCTGTGCCAGCGCCACTTCCTGGTTAATGGTTTTGACCGCCCTGGCCGCATCGTCCAGCAGGCCGACCTCCATCATGCGGACGGCCTGCCCCGCTTCGTTACGCGCGCGCAGGATCAGCGTATAGCCGGCATTCAGCTGCACCATCTGTTCACCCTGAAGATGATTGATGCGCTGGAGAGAAGCGGAACTTTGTGTAAGGGCATAAATGCCGATGCCGCTGACAATCAGCAGCAGAAGGGTCATAACGGCCAGTAAAGAGAGCAAGCCGGTACGAATCGATAGCGTTTTAAGCATGATGTTATTTCCGGTAGCGAGATATTTCTGGGCATAAAAAAAGAGTATCGGCCGCTACCGGAAAATGTTTAGAGTTTAAGCAATTTCAGCATGTTATCGCCCTGTTACAGAGGTATTCACCCGGGTAACAGGCGAGCTCTGGCGGTTCTCCCACAGCACCGTCAGGCCGCGCTGGAGCGCGATAAAAATAAACAGCAGAATGCCGATGGCGATTTTGGTCCACCAGGAGCTGAGCGTGCCGTCGAAGTTGATATAGGTCTGAATCAGCCCCTGGATCGCCACGCCAAACAGCGTGCCGAGCACCGTCCCCACCCCGCCGCTGAGCAGCGTACCGCCAATCACCACCGAGGCAATGGCGTCCAGCTCAACGCCCACCCCCGCCAGCGCATAGCCTGCCTGGGTATAAACCGAGAATACAATCCCCGCGAGCGTGGCCAGCCCGGTCGAAAGCATGTAGATGCGGATAGTCGTGCTGCGCGTGGAAATTCCCATCAGGTTCGCGGACGTGGCGCTGCCGCCAATGGCATAAACCTGGTTACCAAACCGGGTACGGTGGGCGAGGAAGATCCCGATCACCACCACGCCCAGCATCAGCAGCCCCATTGCGCTCAGGCGCCCCCCGCCGGGGATTTTCCACGCCAGGCTGGAGAGCGTGTCGTAGATCGGGTGGTTAATGGGAATTGACTCCTCCGACACCAGATAGCTCACGCCGCGCAGGAAGAACATCCCGGCGAGGGTGATAATAAAGGCCGGGATTTTCAGCGCATCGATCAAAAGCCCCATAAAGGCGCCGAACGCGCAGCCCATGACCAGCACCAGCGGAAAAGCCAGCAGCGGCGAAATGCCCCAAAAGCCAATCGCCTTGGCAAGAAACACGCCGGTAAAGGCGATCACCGACCCAACGGAGAGATCGATCCCGCCGGAGAGGATCACAAACGTCATGCCGACGGCGATAATGCCTAAAAAGGCATTGTCGGTCAGGATGTTGCAAATCACCCGCGTGGAGGCGAAGCCCGGGAACTGGGTCAGGCAATAGAGGTACCCCAGCACGAACACGCCCAGCGTGATCATTAACGGCAAATTACGTTTTATCATGACCGCGGTTCCCCTTAATGAGAGTGATAAAGCGCGGCGACTGCACGATAAGCACGATAAGCACCACGACCGCTTTGACGACCTGATTCAGCTCCGGCTGGAACCCGGAGAGCAAAATACCGGTATTCATACCCTGAATAATCAACGCCCCCACCACCGAGAGCAGCAGATTAAAACGTCCGCCCATCAGCGATCCACCGCCGATAACTACCGCAAGGATCGCATCCAGCTCGAGCCAGAGTCCGGCGTTATTGGCATCCGCTCCGCGAATATCGGCGGCCACGATCACCCCGGCAATCGCAGCACAGACGCCGCTCAGCACGTAAGTCAGCATCACCATCAGCCGCGTATTTACCCCGGCGTTTTTCGCGGCCCGAATGTTAATCCCCACCGCTTCGATGAACATCCCGAGCGCCGTTTTGCGGGTGAAAAGCCAGAACACCACCAGCGTCACCAACGCGACGATCACCGGCGTCGGGAAGAACAGAAAATTACCGCTGCCGATCCACGCCAGGCTCGGGGAGTTAAAGGTGACGATTTGACCGGAGGTGATAAGCTGCGCCACACCGCGCCCGGCCACCATCAAAATCAACGTCGCGACAAACGGCTGGATCTTGAGCACCGCGACCAGAATGCCGTTCCATAGCCCGGCTAGCACGCCGGAGCCCAGCGCGGCCAGCAGAACCACCGGCAGGCTGTGCCCGGCGACGGTCATCGAGGCGGCGGTGGCGCCCGCAATCGCCATTACCGCACCGACGGAGAGGTCGATCCCGCCAGTGGCAATGACCAGCGTCATACCAATCGCCAGCAGCGCCACGGGCGCGGCACGATTTAAGATGTCGATCGGGCTACCAAACAGCCGGCCATCCTGCACGACGATCTGGAAAAAATGCGGAGCCACCAGGCTATCCACCAGCAGCACCAGCAGCAGCGCCACGATTTGCGGCGTGCCGGTCGGCCAGCTGAAGCGGCGCTTCGCTTCGCCAGTTTGCGAAAGAGAACGGGACATCACATTTGACTCCTTACGCCGCGATGGCATTCATGATCGCCGGAACCGACAGTTTATCCAGCGGGATCTCTGCCACCTGCCTGCGATCGCGCATGATGATGACGCGATCGGCATAGCCGACCAGCTCCTCCAGCTCAGACGAGATCACCAGCAGCGCCAGACCGTCGGCGCAGAGCGTTTCGATAAGCCGGATGATTTCGGCGTGCGCGCCCACGTCGATACCGCGCGTGGGCTCGTCGAGGATCAGGAATTGCGGCTTGGTGAGCAGCCAGCGCGAGAGCAACACCTTCTGCTGATTACCGCCCGAGAGGAACTCGATGGGCTGTTCCGCGCTCGGGGTACGTATACCGAGCTGGCGGATGAAGCGCTCGGCAATCGCGTTCTGCTCGCGCTTAGGGATCGGACGCAGCCAGCCGCGCTGGGCCTGTAGCGCCAGAATGATGTTTTCCCGCACCGAGGCGGCGGCAATAATACCGTCCGTTTTCCTGTCCTCCGGGCAGAAGCCCACGCCGAGGCACGACGCCTGATGCGGTGAACGTAGCGTTTGTGGTTTGCCTTTGATCAGCGCCGTTCCGCTGTCGGCAGGTTTGATCCCGAAGATGACTTCGGCGGTTTCGGTGCGCCCGGAGCCTAACAGACCCGCCAGTCCCACAATTTCACCGGGGCGTACCTCGAGGTTAAACGGCGCGATGGTCCCTTTTCTGCCGTAATCGTGAAACGCGGCGATCGGTTTTTCGCTCAGCAGCGTACGCCCCGCGCGCTGAAGCGCGTTGGTCTCCAGCTCGCGGCCCAGCATCATTTTGACCAGCTCTATCTGCGGCAGCTCGCGCGTTTCCCGGCAGCCGACAAAGCTGCCGTTGCGCAGCACCGTTATACGGTCGCTCACCTCGTAAACCTGATCGAGGAAATGCGTCACGAAAATCAGGCTAACACCCTGATTACGCAGCTGGCGCATCAGGGTAAAAAGCATCTCCACTTCCTGGGTATCGAGGCTGGCGGTGGGTTCATCGAGGATCAGCACTTTCGCCGAGAGATCGATAGCGCGACAGATCGCCACGATCTGCTGCATCGCCACGGAGAAACGGTTCAGCGGTTCGCGCACGTCGAGAGAGAAGCCATACGATTCCATCAGCTTCGCGGCGCGCGCTTCCATCTCTTTGCGGCGCAGCAGGCCAAAACGTCTGGGCTCGCGGCCAATAAACAGGTTGTCCGCTACCGACATGTTTGGCAGCAGGTTCACTTCCTGGTAGACCGTGCCGATCCCCAGTTGCTGCGCATGCGCGGTGTTTTTGGGCGAAATGGCGTTACCTTCCAGCCAGATAGCGCCGCGATCGGCGTGATAGACCCCGGTCAGGGTTTTAATCAGCGTCGACTTCCCCGCCCCGTTTTCGCCGAGCAACGCCATGATCTCCCCCCGCCGCAGGCTGAAATCAACGTTATCCAGCGCCTTAACGCCAGGGAAAAATTTACTCAGGCCCTCTGTGCGAAGGATTTCCTGGTGTTGTTCGGTGGTCATGGTTTCCCCCTCACCCTGACCCTCTCCCCGGAGGGGAGAGGGGACTATGTCGTGCCCATCTTTAATTTTCTGCCCAACCCGCCCTTTTCCCTCTCCCCTCCGGGGAGAGGGCTAGGGTGAGGGGGCGAGGGCTTAGTAGCCCATATTTTTCTTCTTCTCTAACTCTTCTTTCGCCGTGTCCGGCAGGTAGAGCGTGGATTTGGTGATGGTCAACTTCTCAGGCTGGGTGCCGTCTTTCTTGAATTTCTCCAGCGCATCGAATGCCGGGCCCGCCATATTTGGCGTCAGCTCCACGCTGGCGTTCGCTTCGCCGTCAATCATCGCTTTGTAGATGTCCGGTACGCCGTCGATCGAGCCGGTGAGGATATCTTTGCCCGGCTTCAGGCCCGCTTCTTTGATGGCCTGGATGGCGCCGATCACCATGTCGTCGTTGTGGGCGTAAACCATGCAAATATTTTTGCCGTTATTTTCTGCCTTGATGAAGCTTTCCATGACCTCTTTACCCTTGCTGCGGGTGAAGTCGCCGGACTGAGAACGGATGATTTTGATGTTTGGTGCTTTGGCGATGGCCTCCGCGAAACCTTTCTTACGGTCGATAGCCACGCTCGCTCCGACGGTGCCCTGCAACTCAACCACGTTACACGGCTTGCCATCCACCTGCTTCACCAGCCAGTCACCAATCAGTTTGCCTTCCAGCACGTTATCGGCGGTGACGGTGGTCATATAGAGAGATTTGTCTTTTACGTCGATGGAACGGTCGAGCAGGAAGACCGGAATTTCAGCATCTTTGGCTTCCTTCAGCACCGGCTCCCAGCCCGTAGCGACAACCGGGGCAATAAAGATGGCATCCACGCCCTGAGCGATAAAAGAGCGTACCGCTTTAATCTGGTTCTCTTGCTTTTGCTGACCATCGGCGATTTTCAGCGTAATACCGCGCTTTTCGGCCTCACTTTTCGCCACATTGGTTTCAGCGGCGCGCCAGCCGGATTCAGATCCGACCTGCGAAAATCCCACGGTTAAAGGTGCGGCCATCGCCATAGACGACATGGCTGCCGAAACTGCTGTAACAAGAAGTAAGCGCTTCCACATATGAACGTCCTCGTAGGGTAGGTTATTGTTGGTTAAAAGATGTTCCGCGGATGAACTATAGCCAATGGAATATGTTACGGATTGCGTTACATCACACTTCAGAAAAGTGAATAAAACGTTAATCACAAGTTTGTAATCGCTTTCATTTCAACATTTAAAATGCGACTGAGTTTATGGATTATCCTGTCATGGAAACGGTCTGAAAAGTGAAGGCGCGAGGGAGAGAAGTCGAAAACAGGCGGAGACTTTCAGCGCCAGTTGGCTATAATACCTGCCACTTGTTTACCATCCATTTTAAAGGACACCGACATGAGCTTACTCAACGTCCCTGCGGGTAAAGAACTGCCAGAAGACATCTACGTTGTGATCGAAATCCCGGCCAACGCAGATCCAATCAAATACGAAATCGACAAAGACACCGGTGCGCTGTTCGTTGACCGTTTCATGTCTACCGCCATGTTCTATCCGTGCAACTACGGCTACATCAACCACACTCTGTCTCTGGACGGTGACCCGGTTGACGTACTGGTCCCGACGCCGTACCCATTGCAGCCAGGCTCCGTCATTCGCTGCCGTCCTGTTGGCGTGCTGAAAATGACTGACGAAGCGGGTGAAGATGCGAAACTGGTTGCCGTACCGCACACCAAGCTGAGCAAAGAGTACGATCACATTAAAGATGTGAACGACCTGCCAGAGCTGCTGAAAGCGCAGATCGCCCACTTCTTCGAGCACTACAAAGATCTCGAAAAAGGCAAATGGGTTAAAGTTGAAGGCTGGGATAACGCAGAAGCGGCGAAAGCAGAAATCATCGCCTCTTTCGAGCGTGCTGCTAAGAAGTAATTCTTACTGCTGATACTAAGCCCCGCGCGTCGGGGCTTTTTTGTGCCTTTCGATCCCGGTAACCCGTGCGAATGGGCGCAAAAAAACAACGCCACCTTACGGTGGCGTTGTCGTTTTTCAGAACTGGTCTCTGTCTAACCAGTTACCGCTTTCAATCAGCGTTAACCCGTCGACCGAACGTTGGTACACGTACATCCATGCACTGCCGTAAGGCGTCTGGATCAACTGGCGAGCGTATTCACCGCCCCTGGTGCGCAAGGCATCAAGTTCGGCCAGCGTGGCATTATCAATACGATAAACCTCACCCTGTACCGTTCCGTTCCCCGGAACTGCGCCTGGATAGTGGCCCAGACTGTACAACTGGTAGTTTTCGATTGTGTAATTTCCCAGCAACTGGGCGTTGGTCATCCAGTGGCTGTTGCCTTGCCTGGTTCGTAAACTGCCGTAAACAAATATTCGCATTGCTAAAACTCAAACTGATAGAGCAGATCAAGTGCCTGGTCTACGCCGGACACTGCTTCCAGATATAGCTTAGGCATCAGGCGATAACGTAACGTGAGTGTAGCCAGTGAGTCAAAGATCCCCACGCCATATTTTACCTGTAGACCCGGCAGTACATAGCCGCTGACCACTACCTGCGAAGAGTCACCCACGCCCTGAGTGTCCAGCGCCAGATTGCTTACGCCAAACGTCTCGCCGATTTTACCCACAACCTGACCACTTTGTGCAACCCCCAGACCGACTAACATTGATGTCATTGCCGCACCATCGCCCTGTTGGCTATCCAGACCCTGGCCGCGCAGCAGGTAAGAGAGCGCTTCCTGTTGCGACATGGCCGGGTCAGAGAAGATCTCTGCCTTAGGTTCATCGGCGGAGCCCGTCACGCGCACGCCCGCAATCACATCATCTTCGGTGGCTTCCGGGTTACGTATCGCTTCGATATTGAGTACCGGCTGATCCGGTGGACCGGAGAACAGCAGCTCGCCTTTACGCACAATCAAATCCTGACCGTAGGCATGGAAGCGCCCTTCAGGAATATTGATTTGTCCATTGAGGCCAAGCCCCTGTTGATCCTGCGCCACTTTCAGGTCACCCGTGAGTCTCGCCTTCAGCCCAAACGCGTCCAAACGCACGTTATTCCCCACGTGCACGATAAGATTACTATTGATCGGTATGCCAGCGCTCTTCTGTTCAACAGGTTTCAGATTTTCATTGAGCATAACTTCATCACTGGAGACGCCAACCGCGCTTTCCGGCACTTCGTGAACCACGATGCGCGCCCACGGTACGTCAACACGGCCGTCCAGGGTGAAGAGACTCGGCGTTGCCTCAAAGACCACGTCTGGCGACACGTCCAGGCGCACCATCGGCGGTACCGTGATACGCACCCTGCTGCCCTTGGCCGCAATACGGGCGCGCCAGTTGTCGAGCTGGCTCCAGTCTGCGTCACCGCTCAGGTTGATTTGTCCCTGCTGCGTCAGTACTGAGCCACTGAGGGTTGAGCTTTGGCCGTTAAAGTTCATCGTCAGCTGGCTTGGCTGCATATCGAACGGCATAAAGTTACCGTCAATGTCCACGCCGTTTAACCGCATCTGGCCAAACAGCTGCGGGCTTTGCGCATCCCCCGCCAGACGCAGGTTGGCGCTGAGCATCCCCGCCGCCTTTTCTCCCCGCGAGAAGATCGGATTCACCATCGCCAGGTTGAAGTTGCGAATATTGACGTTGCCGCCGAGATTGCGCCGCCCTTGCGGATCGGTAATTTGCACCTGTCCGTCAAACTGACCGTTGTTGGTCAGGCGGATCAGCCATCCCAGTTCAGCACGATTGTTACGCAGGTCAGCGTTCACATTCAGGGTGTCGAACGCTACCGGCAGCGGCGCGTCATTGACCTCCTGCGTCACCTTCACGTTACGCCCGGAGAGCGTAACGCTGCCCTGCGGCAGCCCCTCTTTGGTGGTGTCCCACGCGACGTCCGCTTTACCGCTGAAGACCCCGCTGGCCTGGGTGGTTTCCGGCATAAACGGTTTCAGCATCGCGAGGTCGAAACGGTTGAGGTTGATCTGCGCGCGTCCTTCCGCGCCCGCATCAATGGTCTGCGGCACGCACAGCTCAGCATTCGGGTTGGTCCAGCAGTGTGGCCCAATGCTTAACTTTTGCTCCGCATTGCGGTAGTCCAGCGCGATGGATCGGGACAGCACCAGCGGGCCGACCGGCGTGCTGAAGCGGGTGTTATCCAGTACGCCCTTCCAGCGCGTTGCCTGGCGGTCAAAACTGCCCGTCAGGTGCAGCTGCCCGGAGACCGGCTCACCCTGCACGCGCAGCTGGAGATCGTGCTGCTTTTCGTTACCTTTTGCCGCCAGCGTGACCAGACTGATGTTCACGTCCGGCTGGGAGATACGCTCCACGCGCAGGTCCAGGTTTCCGCCGATCTGATCGGTGGATTTCACGTCCCCTTCGACGCGCACGCGGGCAATGGAAAGTTCCTGCCAGCGCAGGTTATTAGCGGTAATGTCCGCCAGCAGCTGCGGCGCCTCCACCGTACCGCGAACCTTCACTAACCCCTTCGCCGTGCCGCCAAGACCCGGCAGGGCGTTATCGAGATTTGGCGCGTCGATGGTGGCATCCAGATCGAGATCTTTCACCCCCAGCTCGCCTTTGATATCTGCCGTGTTGCGGCCCAGCGCCACGTGCAGGCCCGGGATCACCCACTGGAGATAGCTGTTGCCCTTAAGCGAGCCCTCTACGTTGACTTTGTTCTGCTTCACGTTGCCGGTGAGCTTGAGTTCCGGCACGTCCATCTGCCAGGTGCCGCCGTACAGGCTACCGCGGGTTTTGATCAGGCCATCCAGTTTTGACGGCCAGTCCGGGACCTCTTTAGCGGTGTTGATCCCGGTCAGCTTCAGCTCGCCGCGCCAGCTGATCGCCTGCTGCCAGTCGAGCAGCGCGGTCAGCTCTGTTTTTCCTTCCAGCGCCGCCACGGTCAGCTTGTCGAGGTTAACCTGCAACTCGTTACCCTTCGCATCCAGGGTGATATCGGCGGGCGGTACCCCCTGCCCCTTCACTGCCGTGCGGAACGACAGCGTGTAGTCGGTCATTTTGCCACTCAGCTTCAGCTTCAGATCGTCAGCCTGGAACTGTTTTTCGCCGGTGAACGGCCAGTAAAGCTGCTTGCTGACAACCTCAAGGTTGAGCGGTAAACCGGCCTCTGCCAGCTGGGTTTGCCCGCGCAGCACCATATCCACCGGTCCGGAAAGGTTCACGCCGAACTCCAGCTTCTCACGCAGCGCGCCGCCGACCTTCACCTTCACCTTTTCGCCCTTCAGCGGATCGATGTTCAGGGCGCTGTTCAGCGTAATATCAACCGGCCAGTTGTCGCGCAGCAGCGCATTGCCTGAGGCGTTCACCGAGCCCTGACTGGAGTCGATATCCAGCGCGTCGAGCTTCATGTTGCCGTCGATACTGCTGACTTTAAGCAGCATGTTGAAGACTGTCAGATCGGTATCACCCGTCAGACGCAGCTGCTCGCCCTTAAACTCTTCGATATTGAGGTTCAGCGGCAGATGCACGTCGGTCATCTCCGGCAGAACCGGTTTCGAGAAGAGATCTTTCAGCGTTTCGCCCAGCGGTTTTTCTTCCGGCTGCGGGTTCTGGATCTTCGGCTCGACGATCTCTTCCTGCGCCACGTCGGCCACCTTCGGCAGCGCAATCAGCAGCCCTTGCAGGGAGGTTGGGGTCAGGGTGAGGTTTTTCTCCTGCCAGCGCAGACCGGAGGTGAAATCCATCACGGATACCGTCGTATCGTCGATTTTGATATTGACGTTATCCAGCGCAACCCGGTAGAGCGCAATCGGGTACGGCGTGGAGAGATTCAGCGGGCCGCTGTCCTCTTCTTCGACAGGCTCAGACTTCGGCATTTTTTTGGAATCTATCGCCACGTTAACGTCTTTTAGCGACAGATCGTTTACGCACAGCTGGCTGTCACGCAGGCAGCCGAGCTTGACCGCCAGATGAAACTCGCCCGCGTTCACCGCCACGCCGGGCTGTTCGTAACGGATATTTTTCAGGCGCAGATCGCGCCAGCCGCCCGTCACCTGGCCGATTTCCAGCCCCGGCACCCAGCGGTTCGCGGCGTTAAACAGCAGATGCAGGCCCGTGGTGGTGCCCACCAGAAACGCCACCGTACCGAGCAGTAATACGATAAAAATCAGCACCCCGAGGCTTATCTTCTTCCATAAACTCATAATTCAGGCCCCAGACCGATGTAAAACTGTAAACCGTGTTCGTCTTTGTCGCCCACCGGAACGGCGAAATCGAGCTTGATTGGCCCGACCGGTGACTGCCAGCGCACGCCTACGCCCGCGCCGGTTTTGAAATCGCTGCGGCGGATATCGTTCACCGCTTCACCGCCGTCAACGAACATCGCCCCCCACCACTTGCCGCTGACGTTGTACTGGTACTCCAGCGAGCCGGTCGCCAGTTTTGACGCCCCGGTCAACTGGCCTTTGTCGTTTTCAGGTGAGATCGATTTGTACTTATACCCGCGAATGCTGCGGTCGCCCCCGGCGAAGAAGCGCAGATCCGGCGGGACGCGTTCGAAATCACCGGTTTCGATCCAGCCGAGATTACCGCGCATCACAAAGCGGTGTTTGTCGTACAGCGTGCGGATCCAGACGTTTTGCGCCTGAAAGACGGAGAAGTCTACGTCGGAGCCCCACGCAGTGTTGGAGTAATCGATGGAGTAGCGCTGAGAGTCGCCCCAGGTCGGCATCAGGCCACCGCGCGAGCGGGTACGGCTGATCATCACGCCCGGATAAAGCAGCATGGTGGTGTTGGTAACGTTTGCCTGGGTAAAGTGGTCGAGGCTCCAGCGCAGGTTAATGGCGCGCTGCCAGCCGCTGGAGAGATCCCAGAAGCGTGATACCGCAAGCGTCGTCGAGTCCTGCTCGGTATCGTTCAAATCGGTACGCTTAAAGCCGCCCTGCACGAGGTAGTATTGCTCAAGCGGATTTTTCAGCAGCGGCATTTTATAGCTGAAGTCCAGCTGCTGTTCAGGCGCAGACAGGCTCACGCTGGTGGTCAGGCTGTGGCCGTAGGAGTTCATCCACGGTTTTTTCCACGAGGCTTTCACGCGCGGGCCGACGTCCGTGGAGTAGCCGACACCGGTCTCAATGGTGTTTTCGGTGCGCGGAGAGACCACGCCATGCAGCGGTAACACTTTCGTTTTACGGGATTTATCAAATTCCGGCGCTACCACCACGGAGTTAAACCAGCCCGTCGCGGACAAACGACGGTTCAGCTCGCCCAGGTCGCTGGACTGGTAGTAGTCGCCCTTTTTAAACGGCACCAGGTTTTGCAGATACTCATCACGGATTTGCGATCCTTCGAAGGTCACATCGCCAAACCGGTAGCGCTCGCCGCTGTCGTAATCGATATCCCAGAATGCCTGACGTCGCTCAAGCGCAACGCCTAGCTGGCTTTTGATGAACTGGCTGTCGAAGTAGCCTTTGCGCAGCGAAACGCTGGTTAATGATTTTTTAAAACGATCGTAATCCCCGTGATTGAGCACAGTGCCCACTTTCGGACGGGTGCTGAGCAGATCCAGGTAGTCACGATCCGTGCGCGCGCCGCCGCGCAGCACCACGTTCGTGCCGCCAATCAGGACGGGTTCGCCCGGCGAGACGCGGGCAATCAACACCTGACGTCCTTTTGCCGGCGGCGGGCGTAAATCGAAATCGATGGTGGGTTCGTAGTACCCCAACGCCTTTAAGCCTTCGCGAATGGCGTCATCCACGCGCGCGCGAAAACGCCGATCCGGCGTGACCTCATCGCTCTGGATAGTAGAAAGCTGCGCACGCACGTTTTTTTCCAGCGCCCCGGATAACCCCTCAACCTGCAAACGGACATTCGCCGCGCTGGCAATCCCGCTGGTCAGCAGTAAGCTGACTAAACATAACTGGCGGATCTTTGTCACGTTTTCTCCTGAATATCCCTGTTTCCACCCTGGAAGCAAATGCAGTGCCGCTCCGCGGCAAAATACGGCCTGAAAGCCAAAAACCCAAATTACGGGTTGAAAAAGGGTGTAACACCCAAATATTTCTTATGATTAAATCTAGACTCATTCATCGCATTTATTGTGTTCAATTAAACGCTTCGTGACAACCTTAACCGAAACAACGCTACCCCGGAGGCCCCACCGTGAGTTTATTTGATAAAAAGCATCTGGTATCACAAGCCGATGCGTTACCGGGACGCAACACCCCTATGCCAGTGGCGACATTACACGCCGTAAACAACCATTCAATGACAAACGTTCCTGATGGAATGGAGATCGCCCTGTTTGCCATGGGCTGCTTCTGGGGCGTAGAACGCCTGTTCTGGCAACTGCCGGGCGTGTACAGCACCGCTGCGGGCTACACCGGAGGATATACGCCTAACCCAACCTACCGCGAAGTCTGTTCCGGTGAGACCGGTCATGCTGAAGCGGTGCGTGTGGTGTATGACCCGAGCGTCATTAGCTATGAACAGCTGCTCCAGGTGTTCTGGGAAAACCATGACCCGGCGCAGGGCATGCGTCAGGGTAACGATCACGGCACCCAATACCGTTCGGCCATCTACCCGCTCACCCCAGAGCAGGAGGCCGCGGCCCACGCCAGCCTGACGCGTTTCCAGGAAGCGATGCAGGCGGCCGGTGATAAACGTCAGGTCACGACGGAAATCGCTACCGCGAAACCGTTCTACTATGCCGAAGACGACCACCAGCAGTACCTGCATAAAAATCCGTACGGCTACTGCGGCATTGGCGGCATCGGCGTCTGTCTGCCTCCACAACAGGACTGATTACGGCTTCAGCGCCACGCGAGCCGCGTGGCGCACAGCCTCTCCCTCCGGCCACTTTTTGCCGAAAACGTGACCTCTGGCAGGTTTACACGTCTTTACGCTATACTACCGCTGAAATAATCGGCTCAACGCTACGAGCTGACTTCAATGTGTCTTCACACGAATGGTATCAACTCCCCTTCTGAGGATCTGGCGAGAAGCCGGATAAACTATGTTAAACAGTATTTTAGTAATACTTTGTCTTATTGCCGTCAGTGCATTTTTCTCGATATCGGAGATCTCGCTGGCTGCCTCCCGTAAAATCAAACTGAAGCTGCTTGCCGACGAGGGCAACATCAACGCATCACGCATTCTGAAAATGCAGGAAAACCCCGGCATGTTCTTTACCGTGGTGCAGATTGGCCTGAACGCGGTCGCCATTCTTGGCGGTATCGTGGGCGATGCAGCGTTTTCTCCGGCGTTTTATGGCCTCTTTGTTAAGTACATGTCCGTAGAGCTGGCCGAGCAGTTGAGCTTCATCCTCTCCTTCTCCCTGGTGACCGGCTTGTTCATTTTATTCGCGGACCTGACCCCGAAACGCATCGGTATGATTGCGCCAGAAGCTGTGGCTTTGCGTATCATCAACCCGATGCGCTTCTGCCTTTATGTCTTCCGTCCGCTGGTGTGGTTCTTTAACGGCCTGGCGAACGTCATTTTCCGCATCTTCAAGCTGCCGATGGTGCGTAAAGACGACATCACCTCCGATGATATTTATGCCGTGGTGGAAGCCGGGGCGCTGGCAGGCGTGCTGCGCAAGCAGGAGCACGAGCTGATTGAGAACGTTTTCGAACTGGAATCCCGTACCGTGCCGTCCTCCATGACCGGCCGTGAAAACATCATCTGGTTCGATCTGCATGAAGACGAGCAGAGCCTGAAGACCAAAGTGGCGCAGCATCCACATTCCAAGTTCCTGGTCTGTAACGAAGATATCGACCATATCATCGGCTATGTGGACTCCAAAGACCTGCTGAACCGCGTGCTGGCAAACCAGAGCCTGGCGCTGAACAGCGGCGTGCAGATCCGCAACACCCTGATTGTGCCGGACACCCTGACGCTCTCCGAAGCGCTGGAAAGTTTCAAAACCGCCGGGGAAGACTTCGCGGTGATCATGAACGAATACGCGCTGGTGGTGGGCATTATCACCCTCAACGACGTTATGACGACCCTGATGGGCGACCTGGTCGGCCAGGGGCTGGAAGAGCAGATTGTTCAGCGTGACGAAAATTCATGGCTCATCGATGGCGGTACGCCGATTGAAGACGTCATGCGCGTGCTCGACATCGACGAGTTCCCGCAGTCCGGAAACTACGAGACCATCGGCGGCTTTATGATGTTTATGCTGCGTAAAATCCCGAAACGTACCGACTCAGTGAAGTTCTCCGGCTTCAAGTTTGAAGTGGTGGATATTGATAACTACCGCATCGATCAGCTGCTGGTAACGCGTATTGATAGCAAACCGACCGTGCTGGTGCCGAAACTGCCGGATGCGGAAGAGAAGGTGTCGGCGTAATCCTTTGTATGCCCTACAAACATCAACGGCTCCCATCGGGAGCCGTCTTTTTAACAACTACTGCATAGCACGTTGGTTAAGCCATCTCAGTTTGCAGACGCATAACCTGACGGTTGACTTCGGACATCACAGACAAGTGCTGTTTGTCCTTCACTTTCGGGATAAGGATTTTGCCCTTATCGAACTCAAAAGCGCCAACATCCTTGATGTACAGCCGTCCACGGAACAGGATCTTCACGTACTTCGCCACCTGAAGCGGGTTGTAGCGTTGGAAAATTTTCATTCTTGTATCTCCTGCGAATCATACGCTCTTGCGGTGCCACAATCGGCCCGACTGTCCTGAGCGCAAATTTTGATGCCCAATGACTATAGACCAGAACCTCGTACTTACCCAGTGTGCATAAGTTTATTTACCGTTTGATTACAATTATTCAGAATAATCTTTGCAAAGCGTGATACAGCGCAGTATATGCCGTCGTTTTTGCATAGATATGTGCGTTCGCCCGCAAACTGGCATCGGGATTGCGGGAAAAGCCTATTGATCGCACTTATGATTAAAAGCGCATGACCAAGTGGTCGGATCACCTGCTAACAATAAGGAAACACCATGACCCTACGTAACCTCCTGGCAGCAGCTTGCCTGTTGCTGCCGCTGATGGCTTCCGCACACAACATTGAAAAAGGACAACGTGTCCCGCCGGTCGGGATTGCTGACCGGGGAGAATTGATTCTCGACAATGATAAGTTTAGCTATAAAGCCTGGAATAGCGCGCAGCTTGCGGGCAAAGTGAGAGTTGTACAACATATTGCCGGACGTACATCCGCTAAAGAGAAAAACGCTACCCTCGTGGAGGCGATCAAGGCCGCAAAACTCCCGCACGATCGCTACCAGACCACCACCATCGTGAACACCGACGACGCCATTCCCGGCTCCGGCATGTTTGTGCGCTCAAGCCTTGAGAGCAATAAGAAGCTCTATCCCTGGTCGCAGTTTATTGTCGACAGCAACGGCGTGACGCGTAAGGCGTGGCAGCTGGAAGAGGAGAGTTCAGCGATTGTCGTGCTGGACAAAAACGGTCGCGTAGAGTGGGTTAAAGACGGCGCGCTGACGCAGGATGAGGTGCAGCAGGTGGTTGCCCTGCTGCATAAGCTGCTGACTCAGTAAAGTGACACCCGGAAGCCCGGATTCAGGAATGACTCGCGCGGGGTGTAGTCCAGTGGCTTACCCTGCCAGTCATGCACATGCGCGCCAGCGGCCGCCGCCACCGCATGCCCTGCCGCCGTATCCCAGACGTTCGTCGGCCCGAAACGTGGGTACAGCTGCGCCTGCCCTTCCGCCACCAGACAGAACTTCAGCGACGAGCCAATCGACGTCGTCTGGTGTTCACCCAGCTGTTGCAGATACTCCTCCAGCTCGCTGTCACTGTGCGAGCGGCTGATCACCACCAGCGGAGGACGGGCATCACGCACCTGGATCTGCTTACGCACGCCGCACTCTTCCTTCCAGGCTTTACCTTCCGCCGCGCTGTACATCACCTTCATCACCGGGGCATAAACCACGCCCAGTGCCGCTTTCCCGTTTTCAATCAGAGCGATGTTGACGGTGAATTCACCGTTACGCTTGATAAACTCTTTCGTGCCGTCCAGCGGGTCGACAAGCCAGTAACGCTGCCAGTGCTGACGTTCATCCCAGCTCTGGGGCGCTTCTTCAGAAAGGACCGGAATATCCGGCGTCAGGGCCTGCAAACCTTTCAGGATCACCGCATGCGCCGCGATATCCGCCGCCGTCACCGGGGAGTCATCCGCTTTGCTGACAACATCCATCGGTTTCGCACCGTCGTACACCTGCATAATGGCATCACCCGCATCCCGTGCGAGCTGACAAATTTTATCTAACATTCTCCACCTCTTCGTTAACGCAGTGGGCATAACTTATTGTTTTAGTTATATCGTAATGTGAACAATTCCGCTATCTGTGAAGCAATTCTGGTTTCAGCGCCCTTTTTTCTGGCAGCATTCACACTTCTGTAAGCAACAAATACTACATACATATTCTTTTGTGGCTTGGATCGAAAAAAGGACTCCTCAAATGATTAAGTTTAGCGCAACGCTCCTGGCAACGCTGATTGCGGCAAGCGTTCAGGCAGCGACGGTGGATCTCCGTATTCTGGAAACCACCGATCTGCACAGCAATATGATGGACTTCGATTACTACAAAGATACCCCTACGGAAAAATTCGGACTGGTACGCACGGCAAGTTTGATCAACGCCGCCCGCGGTGAAGTGAAAAACAGCGTGCTGGTCGATAACGGGGACTTAATTCAGGGCAGCCCGCTCGGCGACTACATGGCGGCGAAGGGGCTGAAAAAAGGCGAGATCCACCCTGTCTATAAAGCGATGAACACCCTGGATTATGCGGTTGGCAACCTGGGCAACCACGAATTTAACTACGGTCTGAAATACCTGCACGACGCGCTGGCAGGGGCAAAATTCCCGTACGTTAACGCCAATATCATCGACGTTAAGACGAAGAAGCCGCTCTTCACCCCTTATCTGATTAAAGAGACCGAGGTTGTCGACCAGGACGGTAAAAAACAGACGCTGAAAATCGGCTATATCGGTTTTGTACCGCCGCAGATCATGACGTGGGATAAAGCCAACCTCGACGGGAAAGTAACCGTCAACGACATTACCGAAACCGCGCGCAAATACGTGCCGGAGATGCGGGCGAAAGGGGCGGATGTGGTGGTCGTCGTGGCCCACTCCGGCCTCTCGGCCGACCCGTATCAGGTGATGGCTGAGAACTCCGTGTACTATCTCAGCCAGGTGCCGGGCGTGGATGCGATCCTGTTTGGTCACGCCCATGCCGTCTTCCCGGGCAAAGATTTCGCTGATATCAAAGGCGCGGACATCGAAAAAGGGACGCTCAACGGTGTGCCATCGGTGATGCCGGGCATGTGGGGTGACCACCTTGGCGTGGTGGATCTGGTGCTGAATAACGACAGCGGAAGCTGGAAAGTCACGCAGTCGAAAGCGGAAGCGCGTCCGATCTACGACGCTGCGGCCAAAAAATCTCTGGCAGGGGAAGATAAAAAGCTGGTCGACGTCCTGAAGCATGACCACGACGCGACGCGTGAATTTGTCAGCAAGCCGATCGGTAAATCGGCTGATAAAATGTACAGCTTCCTCGCGCTGGTACAGGATGACCCGACCGTGCAGGTAGTCAACATGGCGCAGAAAGCCTATGCGGAGCACTATATTCAGGGCGATCCGGATCTGGCAAATCTGCCGGTACTGTCTGCCGCGGCGCCATTCAAAGTGGGCGGACGTAAGAACGATCCGGCCAGCTACGTTGAGGTGGAAAAAGGCCAGCTGACCTTCCGTAATGCCGCCGATCTCTACCTCTATCCCAACACACTCGTGGTGGTGAAAGCCACCGGGAAAGAGGTGAAGGAGTGGCTGGAGTGCTCTGCCGGACAGTTCAACCAGATCGATCCGCACAGCAGCAAACCGCAGTCGCTGATTAACTGGGACGGTTTCCGCACCTACAACTTCGACGTGATCGACGGCGTGGATTATCAGATTGACGTTACCCAGCCCGCGAAATATGACGGCGAATGTCAGGCCATTAATCCGCAGGCAGAACGCATCAAAAACCTGACCTTCAACGGCAAAGCGATTGATCCTAATGCCACTTTCCTGGTGGTGACCAACAACTACCGCGCCTATGGCGGCAAGTTTGCCGGTACGGGTGACAGCCATATCGCCTTTGCCTCACCGGATGAGAACCGTTCGGTGCTGGCGGCGTGGATCAGCGCGGAGTCGAAAAAGGCGGGTGAAATTCATCCGGCGGTGGATAACAACTGGCGTCTGGCACCGATCCACAGCGACACTAAGCTGGATATTCGCTTTGAGACATCTCCGTCCGATAAAGCAGCCGCGTTTATCAAGGATAAGGCGCAGTATCCGATGCAAAAGGTCGCGACGGATGATATTGGGTTCGCGATTTATCAGGTGGATTTGAGCAGGTAGCGATGATTGTGCCGGGTGGCGGCTTCGCCTTACCCGGCCTACCCGCAATCCTCGATCCCGTAGGCCGGGTAAGCGCAAGCGCCACCCGGCATTTCATGCCGCACGCTCGTCCCTATTCGCCATCACCTGCGGCGTATTGACCTCAATCCAGTCGGCCAGCGCGGCCACCTTCTCGCTTACCTCCCGCCCCAGCGGCGTCAGGCTATACTCCACATGCGGCGGCACGACCGGATACGACACGCGATCGACAAACCCGTCATGCTCCAGCGCCTGTAAAGACTGAGCCAGCATCTTCTCGCTGACGCCGCCCATCTTGCGGCGCAGATCGCTGAAGCGATGCGTCCCCTGACGTAACGCCACCAGGATCAGCACGCCCCAGCGGCTGGTTACGTGTTTGAGCACCTCCCGTGACGGGCACTCTTCCGCAAAGAGGTTGCCATCGCGCATTTGCTCGCTGAGCGTTGGTATTGTTGTTTTCATACTTACCTTTTTGTACGTACTTACTAAAAGTTAGTTATGGTGATAGTGTGCCACAACACCAGACAAACACGAAGGAGATTCATCATGATCGCGATTACCGGCGCAACCGGCCAGCTTGGCCAACACGTTATTGAAGAACTGCTGAAAACCGTTCCGGCCAGCCAGATCGTGGCTATTGTGCGTAACCTGGCGAAAGCCGAAGCGTTGCGTCAGCAAGGGGTCGTTGTGCGTCAGGCGGATTACACCGATGAAGCCGCATTTACCACCGCACTGAACGGCGTGGATAAACTACTGCTCATCTCCTCCAGCGAAGTGGGCCAGCGCGCCGTACAGCACCAGAACGTGATAAACGCCGCCAAAGCCGCCGGGGTGAAATTCATCGCCTATACCAGCCTGCTGCATGCTGACAAATCCCCGCTGGGTCTGCACGTTGAGCACGTCGAAACCGAAAATGCCTTGGCGGCCTCCGGCGTGCCTTACGCCCTGCTGCGCAACGGCTGGTACACCGAAAACTACCTGGCAAGCGCGCCGCCAGCGCTGGAACACGGCGTGTTTATGGGGGCCGCAGGCGAAGGCAAAATTGCCTCTGCGACCCGTGCGGATTACGCGGCGGCGGCAGCGAAAGTGATTTCTGAAGAGGGTCATGCCGGCAAGGTGTATGAACTGGCGGGTGATAATGCCTGGACGCTGAGCGAACTGGCTGCGGAACTGAGCAAGCAGAGCGGTAAGCCGGTAACGTATCAGAACCTCAGCGAAGCCGATTTCGCCGCTGCGCTGAAGGGCGTTGGTCTGCCTGCCGGGCTGGCGGAAATGCTGGCGGACTCCGACACCGGCGCGTCCAAAGGCGGCCTGTTCGACGACAGCCATACCCTGAGCAAGCTCATTGGCCGCCCAACCACACCGCTGGCGGAAAGCGTCAAAGCCATCCTGTAGTTGTTAAAAATTGGTTATTTTTTGTGGCGTCCCCTCGGGTCATCTCTGATAATGAAGCGATGACCCACAAGGAGGCTCACCGTGCAAGGCGTACCGGAACAGTTCACTGATGAGAGAGACAGCGCGCGCTTTCGCCATCTGGCGCAGCTGCCGGGCCTGGAGCTTTATCACGCCCATATCTCTGACTACGCCTTCGAGCCGCACACTCATGAAGCCTTCGGTATCGGCACCATCGAAACCGGTGCCGAACGCTTCCGCTATCGCGGTACCCAGCATCTTGCCGCGGAAAAATCCGTCGTGACCATGAACCCGGACGAGATCCACACCGGGGAATCCGCCACTGAAGGCGGCTGGCGCTACCGGATGGTCTACATCGAACCCGACCTGCTGGAAGAGGTCACTGGCCTGCGTCACTGGTGGTTTAGCGACGTCACGCGTCACGATCCGCTGCGCTCGCAACAGATAGGCCAGTTGATTTATGGCCTGTGGCACACGGACGATCCGCTGGCGCAGAAGGGGCTGCTACTGGATTTGATTCAGACTTTTCAGCCGCTGGCCCACCATGCGCCGGTGGTGCAGGAGGCCACGCACCGCTTCGAACGCGTTCGCGACTACCTGCACGACAACTATATGCGCTCGCTGACCCTGGACGAGCTGGCTAACGTTGTCTCGCTCAGCCCGTACCATTTTCAGCGCCAGTTCAAAGCCCATTTCCACGTTACGCCCCACCAGATGCTGATGGCCATCCGGCTGTGGCGCGCCAAAGCATTCCTCACCCATGGCATGCCTGCCGCCGAGGTGGCCGCCGCGACCGGGCTGACCGATCAGTCGCACCTGACCCGCGCCTTCACCCGTCGCTACGGCATCACACCCGTGCGCTACCAGAAACAGGTTATGCCGCGCTAATGCGCAACCTCATACAATACGCGCCCGTTTTGCCCTTCTACACTGAGCGCAAAGTGAATCAAGATGGATGGAAAAATGATTAGCGGCGTGTTGTATGCCCTGCTTGCGGGTTTGATGTGGGGGCTGATTTTTGTCGGCCCGCTGATTGTGCCGGAGTACCCGGCAATATTGCAGTCGACCGGACGTTACCTGGCGCTGGGGCTGATTGCCGTGCCGCTGGCGTGGCTGGGGCGCACGCGTCTGCGTCAGCTGGGCCGCCAGGACTGGCTCACCGCGCTGGCGCTGACCATGATGGGTAATCTGATCTACTACGTCTGTCTGGCGAGCGCCATTCAGCGCACCGGTGCGCCGGTGTCGACCATGATTATCGGCACGCTGCCGGTGGTCATCCCGGTTTTCGCGAACCTGCTTTACAGCCAGCGTGACGGCAAACTGGCGTGGTCAAAAATGGCGCCGGCGCTGGTCTGCATTGCCGTGGGGCTGGTGTGCGTGAATATTGCCGAGCTTCGCCACGGCCTCGAAAACTTCAGCTTGTGGCGTTACGGTTCAGGGATCTTTCTGGCGTTTATTTCGGTTGTCTGTTGGGCCTGGTATGCCCTGCGCAACGCACGCTGGCTGCGGGAAAACCCGGATAAGCATCCGATGATGTGGGCCACGGCGCAGGCGCTGGTCACCCTCCCTGTCTCGTTGCTGGGCTATGTGGGCGCGTGTGTCTGGCTGGGTAGCCAGCAACCGGCATTTACCCTGCCCCTCGGACCGCGCCCGTGGGTATTCGTCGGGTTAATGGTCGCCATTGCCGTGCTCTGTTCGTGGGTGGGCGCGCTGTGCTGGAACATTGCCAGCCAGAAGCTGCCGACGGTGATATTAGGGCCGCTGATTGTCTTTGAGACACTGGCCGGGCTGCTCTATACCTTCCTGATGCGCCAGAGCGTGCCGCCGTTGCTAACGGCCTGCGGGATCGCGCTACTGGTCGTTGGGGTGGTGATTGCGGTGAGAGCGAAGCCGGAAAAACCGATGGTCGTTCCGGCGTCGGAGGGGTGAGCTTTTCGCCCGGCGGCGCTTCGCTTGCAGGGCCTACAAAACCGTAGGCCGGGTAAGCGTCAGCGCCACCCGGCACAGTATCAGAACGTTTCCCAGTTCGCTTCAGACGCCGCCGCGACGGGCTGCGCTTTAGGTGCATAGGTCTTTACCGGCGCGGCTTTCACCGCCTGATTGCGGGTGATCTTAAACACCGCCACCGCGTCGTTCAGGCGTGCAGCCTGATCTTCCAGCGCCGCCGCTGCCGCCGCAGACTCTTCCACCAGTGAGGCATTCTGCTGGGTGACGCGATCCATCTCCGCCACCGCCTGACCCACCTGGTCGATACCGCGGCTCTGTTCGTCGGAGGCCGACGCAATCTCACCCATGATGTCCGTCACGCGCGTAACCGCATTGACGATCTCCGCCATCGTCGCGCCCGCCTCATTCACCAGCTGAGAGCCCGCGTTAACACGCTCGCCGGAATCATCGATCAGCGCTTTGATCTCTTTCGCCGCCTGCGCACTGCGCTGGGCAAGGGTACGCACCTCGCCCGCGACAACCGCGAAGCCACGTCCCTGCTCGCCCGCGCGCGCCGCTTCTACCGCCGCGTTCAGCGCCAGAATATTGGTCTGGAAAGCAATGCCGTCGATCACGTTAGTAATTTGCGCGATTTTGCTGGAACTGGTGGCGATTTCGTCCATCGTCCGCACCACGCCTTCCACCACGTTACCACCCTTCTTCGCGGTGGAGGAGGCGTCCAGCGCCAGGCGTGACGCCTGACGCGCGTTATCGGCGTTTTGCTTCACGGTAGCGGTTAACTGTTCCATGCTGGCTGCCGTCTCTTCCAGAGAAGCGGCCTGCTGCTCGGTACGGGAGGAGAGATCGTTGCTGCCCGCCGAGATTTCACCCGCGCCGGTGTAGATGGTATCTGCGCCTTCACGCACCACGCCCACCGTGTTGGCCAGCGCAGTCTGCATCTCCTGAACGTTGCGCGCCAGGATCGCCATTTCATTTTTACCCTCAGCCTGAATCGGCTGGGTTAAATCCCCTGCGGCAATGGCGCGGATATGGTTGATCACCTCTTCCAGCGGCAGCAGCAGCACGCGGCGCATCGCAATCCAGCTGGAAATAATCACCGCGATCACCAGCAGCATCACCGCAGAAAGGATCCACAGAATGCGTTTGTAGTCGCTTTCATTGTCCTGGATACCTTTGGCGGTCAGCGCGGCCTGCGCCTCACGCCACTCGCGATAAACCTTTTGCATCGCGGTCTGCTTCTGTTCGGCATTTTGTTTGAACATATCTTCCAGATTGCCCTGCCCCAGCAGAACGTTCATTTGCGTCAGCGTGGCGGAGTAGACGCGGTACTGCTCTTCCAGGCGATCGGCCAGGTGCTCGTCCATACCCGGCGTTTCCGGCAGCGCATAGTATTTATCGTAATGGGTCTGGGCATCGGCCAGCAGGTTTTTCGCGGTATTGACCAGCTCGTTCAACTGCCCGCCGTTAATCTGCGACGCCATGCTGCTTTGCAGGCGCAGCATGCCGCGGTTGAGGGTGACGCGCGCCTGGTTCAGGCTGATCCAGGCGTCGGTAAACTCCGCAACGTTCTGGCTGGAAAGCTGAGAAACGGTGAAGTTCTCTTTATCGTTATTGAGTGCATTAATGAAAATGCCAGCGGAGATCAGCTGCATGATGCCGAGCACAAGCAGCACCGAAATCAAAAGAGTAATGACTTTTATACGTTTAAACATGCGTTGCCTTATTTATATACAGGTATTGTCTGACCTGTATCTATCGGCACGCGCGGCAGGTTGTTTACTGTTTCTCCACCTTTAAAAACTTTCGAAAGCCCTTTTCTGCATTCAATCAGCAAGTTAAAAGCATGCTTTTTTTGTGATCCCTTTCTCGTTTTCACCCTTGCCTCTAAAGGGTTATAGTATCCACTTAAAGATGCATTTAAAATGCATCTTATATTTCTGATGATGAGGTAACTGCTATGGCCTTCCGCGACCAACCCTTAGGCGAGCTGGCGCTCTCCATCCCTCGCGCTTCTGCGCTGTTCCGTAAATATGATATGGATTACTGCTGCGGCGGTAAGCAAACGCTGGCGCGCGCAGCGTCGCGTAAAGAGCTGGATGTAGAGGCTATCGAAGCGGAGCTGGCTCAGCTGGCTGAACAGCCCGTCGACAAAGACTGGCGCACTGCGCCGCTGGCTGAAATCATCGACCATATCATTGTGCGTTACCACGATCGTCACCGCGAGCAGCTGCCGGAGCTGATTTTACAGGCGACCAAAGTTGAACGCGTTCATGCCGATAAACCTTCCGTACCGCGCGGCCTGGCGAAATACCTGACCATGCTGCACGAAGAACTTTCCAGCCACATGATGAAAGAGGAGCAGATCCTCTTCCCGATGATCAAACAGGGCATGGGCAGCCAGGCCATGGGGCCCATCAGCGTGATGGAAAGCGAACATGATGACGCCGGCGAACTGCTGGAAGTGATTAAACACACCACCGACAACGTCACACCGCCGCCAGAGGCGTGCACCACCTGGAAAGCCATGTACAACGGCATTAACGAGATGATCGACGATCTGATGGAACACATCAGTCTTGAGAATAACGTTCTGTTCCCGCGTGCATTAGCGGGGGAATAAAAAAGCCCGGCGGCGCTAGCGCTTACCGGGCCTACAACGTCCGCGAACGTAGGCCGGGTAAGCGTCAGCGCCACCCGGCAACATGCTTAACGCATGCTCGCCATACGTTTCTTACCGATAAACAGCCAGCCCAGCCCCAGCGCAATAAACCACAGCGGCGTGACGATCAGCGCCTGGCGGGTATCTTCTTCCAGCGTCAGCAGCACCAGCACGAAGACGAAGAACGCCATGCACACCCAGCACATCAGCTTGCCCAGCGGCATCTTGTAGATCGACTTCTCATGCAGGTGTGGACGCTGTTTGCGGTACACCAGGTATGAGCAGAGGATAATGGTCCAGACGAACATGAAGAGGATCGCCGACACCGTAGTGATCATGGTGAACGCGCCGATTACGCTCGGGTTGACGTAGAGCATCACCACACCGCCCAGCAGACAGATGCAGGAGAAGGTCAGCCCTTTCGCCGGTACCGCGCGTTTAGACAGTTTGGCAAACGCGCTCGGAGCAACGCCCTCCTGCGCCAGACCGAACAGCATACGGCTGGTGGAGAAGACGCCGCTGTTCGCGGAAGAGGCCGCAGAGGTCAGCACCACGAAGTTAATCAGGCTCGCGGCAGCAGGCAGTCCCACCAGCACGAACAGCTCGACGAACGGGCTCTTGGTTGGCACCACCGAACTCCATGGCGTCACGGACATAATGACGATCAGCGCGAACACGTAGAACATGATGATACGCAGCGGAATGGAGTTGATCGCGCGCGGCAGGGATTTCTCCGGATCTTTGGTTTCCGCCGCCGTGGTACCGACCAGCTCAATCCCGACAAACGCGAACACCGCAATCTGGAAGCCGGCAAAGAAGCCGCTGATCCCTTTCGGGAACCAGCCGCCGTCATTCCACAGATGGGCAAACGACGCCTGTACGCCGGTTGGCGACTGGAAGTGCGTCAGCACCATCACCAGCCCGACGACAATCAGCGCGATGATGGCGACGATTTTGATCATCGCGAACCAGAACTCCATCTCACCGAACATTTTAACGGTGGCGAGGTTCAGGCTCAGCAGCAGGACAATCACCGCCAGCGAAGCCACCCAGTCCGATAGCCCTGGGAACCAGAATTGCGCGTACGCCGTGATGGCCACAACGTCAGCCATGCCGGTGACCACCCAGCAGAACCAGTAGGTCCAGCCGGTAAAATAGCCCGCCCACGGGCCGAGCAGGTCTGACGCGAAGTCGCTGAAGGATTTGTATTCAAGATTCGAGAGCAGCAATTCACCCATTGCACGCATCACGAAAAAGAGCATAAAACCGATGATCATATAAACGAAGATGATCGACGGGCCGGCAAGACTGATGGTTTTGCCCGAGCCCATAAACAGCCCTGTGCCGATGGCTCCGCCAATGGCAATAAGCTGAATGTGACGGTTCGTGAGATTTCGCCGTAGCGACTGTTCAGACGTCGCCTCTTCTGCGGCGGCGACTTTGACCTGATCTACCATGTGATATTTTCCTGTTTATGCCTGTCTGTGTTGTTAAGGCTCTTCTGGCCTTTATTTACGCCAAATAAATGACGGCCCCTGTGTAAGGACTAATCGATAGTAGGTAAGAATCGGCGGGATGAATACTATGATTTGAATATTATGTTAATAATATGTTGAAAGTGAGTGTCATATCACTCATACAGCGCGAAACAGCTCACAAAAATACACGTAACAGTTTCGTTTGCAATACAAAATGTTGATTCCGTCGTAACTCCGGGTTTTATCGCTATTTTCCTCTCCCCGATCGGAGAGAGGAAAATAAGAAAAACCGATTACAGGATTTCCAGCAGCTCGACTTCAAACACCAGGGTGCTGAATGGCGGAATGGACGCGCCAGCGCCACGCTCGCCGTAAGCCAGGTTGTGCGGGATAGTCAGTTCCCATTTGGAACCTACTGGCATCAGGGTCAGGGCTTCGATCCAGCCTGCGATAACGCCGTTGACCGGGAACTCAGCCGGTTCGCCACGCGCGACGGAGCTGTCGAACACGGTACCGTCGATCAGCTTACCGGTGTAGTGTACGCGAACGTGGTCGGTACGCGCCGGGATTGCGCCATCACCCTGATTGATTACGCGGAACTGCAAGCCGGACTCGGTGCTGTTCACGCCTTCACGCTCACGGTTCTCTTCCAGATATTTCACGCCTTCTGCCGCCATCTCTTCGAAACGCGCGCGACGCACGGCGTCAGCACGTTCGTGGATTTCACGCAGCGCACGGTGCACAACGTCAACCGGCACAGCGGGCTGCTTGCCTTCCAGCGCGTCAGCGATACCCGCCACCAGCGCTTCCGGTAACAGACCTTCCAGGCCGGATTCGCTCAGCTGCTGTCCTACCTGCAAGCCGATGCCGTAGCTTGCCTGCGCTTCGATAGTGTCAAAAGTCGGGGTGGTCATGGGTTTTCCTTCCATCACATTTAAAGTAGCGGGCAGCATATCAGCCATGCCCTTATGGGTAAAACTTTGTCTTAAGTAAAGGTGACAAACTGCGACGAAACGGAAACAATAGTAGCCGTCAGGATTTTCCCTAATATATGTCACGAAAGCTGGCTTTGTTACGCCCATCAGGCAGTTAGCAAACTACACTTCTCAGGACAGGATAAAAAGACGCGGAGCAGGAGGAGAGCCATGCCCGGGCGATTTGAACTGAAACCTACCCTGGCGAAAATCTGGCATGCGCCGGATAACTTTCGCATCATGGACCCGCTGCCGCCTTTGCATCGCAGAGGCATTATCATCGGCGCGTTGCTGATCGTCATCGGCTTCCTGCTTCCTTCCGGCAGTGACAACGTTGATACCGCGCCGGTCAGCCGGAATGCTGAGCTGGATATCCAGTCGCAAAGCCAGCCGCAGCCTGGTTCACAGCCGATGCAGACGCAGCTGGTCACACCGTCTAACGATCCGGGCCAGGTTGCGCCGGTTGAACCTGAACCTGTTCAGGAAGATCAGGAGCAGGCCGCCGCCCCTTCAGAGCCACAGGCGCAACAGCCCACCGGCATTGAGCAGCAGTGGCGTTCGTATCGCGTAGAGCCTGGGAAAACTCTTGCCCAGCTGTTCCGCGACCACAATTTGCCCGCAACGGATGTGTATGCCATGGCGCAAGTCGAGGGGGCAGGCAAGCCGCTCAGCAACCTGCAAAATGGTCAGATGGTGCAGATCCGTCAGAATGCCAGCGGCGTGGTGACCGGGTTAACGATCGATACCGGAAACGGGCAGCAGGTACTGTTTACCCGCCAGCCGGACGGCAGTTTCATCAGAGCACGTTAATGGCCCAGGCCGGGTAAGGCGATGCCGCCACCCGGCACTTTTGTTCTCAGGCACGCCGTTTATTCACCCACCAGATCCCCGAGCAGACCAGCACCAGCGCAATCGCGTATTTGATGTCCAGAATGTTTTCGCCGAGGAAGATGGCGGAGAGCACCGTCCCTGCTACAGGTATGACAAAGTTGAACGGGGCAATCATACTCACGCGGTTTACTTTCAGCAGCGCGCTCCACAGGGCGAACGCCACGGATGAGAGCAGCGTCAGATACCCCAGCACGGCGACGGCTTTCATGCTGTGCACCTCCAGCGTCCCGCCCGTGGCATAGCCTCCCGCAACCAGTGCCGCCCCGCCTATCCCCAGCTGCCATCCCGTCATCACCGTCGGGTCAACGGTCTGGGAAATGCGTTTCCCGTAAAGCGTGGCCGCAGAGAGAATAAAGGCGGCCAGCACCACAAATCCGTCACCTTTCCACACAAACTGGAACTCACTTAACCCGCTGTGGAAGTTCACCAGCATCACCCCGGCAAAGCCCAGAACACACCCCAGCGTTTTGTTATAGCTGAGTTTGTCGTTGTGGTAGATAAAGTGCGCCAGCAGCACGCTGAAGAAGGTCCCGGTGGCATTCATGATGGAGCCGTTCACCCCGGTCGTGTAGGCCAGGCCGATATAAAAGAAGGTGTACTGGAGGGAGGTCTGGGTCAGTCCGAGGATCGTGAGCTGGCCAAACTGCGTGGGCGTGAGCCTGCCAATCGGTTTTCGCTGGGCCAGGGCAAAAAGCAGCAGCAACGCGCCGGCAAACAGAAAACGGTATCCGGCAAAGACGACTTTGGAGGGGATATCATCGGTCGCGATCTGAAAGAGTTCGTAGCCACTTTTAATGGCCGGGTACGAGCTTCCCCAAAGCAGACAGCAGAGCGTGGCGCAGGCATAGGCCACATTTCGACGGGCAAAGACGGGCGTGGGCAGAGCAGTATCCATGACAAATCTCATAAATAAAATTGCGTTTCAATTTATTATTAGAGAATGCGTCAGGAATAGCGACCTTACAAGAGCAAAAGATAACGTAGGGTCATGCTAAAAAGCAAAACGCCGGCACAAGGCCGGCGCTTCGACGCGAGCAGAGTAAAAAATTACTCTGCTACTACGTTAACAACCAGTTTAGCGAATACTTCGCTGTGAACCTGGAAGTCAACTTCGTGCTCACCAGTGGTACGCAGAACGCCGTTCGGCAGACGAACTTCGCTCTTAGCCACTTTAACGCCTGCCGCAGTAACTGCATCAGCGATATCGCGGGTACCGATGGAACCGAACAGTTTACCTTCGTCGCCAGCTTTGGACGCGATGGTAACGGTGCCCAGTGCGTTGATTGCTTCAGCGCGAGCGTTAGCAGCCGCCAGAACGTCAGCCAGTTTGGCTTCCAGTTCAGCACGACGTGCTTCGAAAAACTCTACGTTTTTCTTAGTAGCTGGAACAGCTTTACCCTGTGGAACCAGGAAGTTACGAGCGTAACCCGCTTTAACGTTTACCTGATCACCCAGGCTGCCCAGGTTTGCTACTTTATCAAGCAGAATAACTTGCATTACCTTATCCTCTTAAAGTCGTATTAATGGACCGTGCCCGATTACTGATGACGATCAGTGTACGGCAGCAGAGACAGGTAGCGAGCGCGTTTGATAGCGCGAGCCAGCTGACGCTGATATTTTGCACGAGTACCGGTGATACGGCTTGGGACAATCTTACCGCTTTCGGTGATGTAGTTTTTCAGCGTTGCGATATCTTTATAGTCGATCTCTTGAACGCCTTCCGCGGTGAAACGGCAGAACTTGCGACGACGGAAATAACGTGCCATATGGCTAGTCTCCAGAATCTATCAAATCAATCTGCTCGGCATGCAGAACCATTTTGCTCAGGCCGTTCTTTGCCTTGTGGCAAGAAATGAACCCCTGAACGATTACTGCGCTACCGACCGTTAAACTGTGAGTAATGGCCTGGTTTTCGTGTCCGCTAATAATTACGGGCATTTGGCACCACGCCTGCCGGTGAAACCCGGCTTCCTCTTGCACAGAACGATGCTCAAGCACGAACTGGCAATGCGGAATTCCTGATGGGCTGACCTTTCGAAGGGGGGTCCTGCACACGGTGCCGGACAACACCAGACGGTTGGTCATCAGAAATTACTCTTCAGAATCCCCAGCATCAGAATCATCTGCGGTTTCGTTTGCGAAATCATCGCGACGCTCACGGCGCTCGTCTTTCGCTTTAACCATCGGAGATGCTTCGGTCACTGCGTGTTTGGTACGCATAACCATGCTGCGGATAACGGCATCGTTGAAGCGGAAGGTAGTTTCCAGCTCATCGATCACTTCCTGCGGAGCTTCAACGTTCATCAGAACGTAGTGTGCTTTGTGCAGTTTGTTGATCGGGTAAGCCAGCTGACGGCGGCCCCAGTCTTCCAGACGGTGGATCGTGCCTTCTGCACCAGTGATGGCAGCAGAGTAACGCTCGATCATGCCCGGAACCTGTTCGCTCTGGTCAGGGTGGACCATAAAAACGATTTCGTAATGACGCATCGAATTGCTCCTTACGGATTATTCAGCCTCCTGTCTGGGTCAGCCGAGGCCCGGGGAGGCAAGGAACGTGTTAAAGGTCGGCTGAAAAATTGACGCGTCATAATACTTGCGCCCCCCAGGAAACTCAAGCTGATTGCACAAATAATTCGCACAAAGGGTAAAGCTGTTCTAAGTGGGTGATTTAAAATCGCACTCATCAGAAGCGCTGTTTTTTTGAACAACATCATCAGAAATGGTCACCCATCCCAACCCGGGTAGCGATTACACTTTAATCAGAAACCCTGAACAGAGAAGGAGAGCATTCCCCCGTATCACAGCACGCAGTCGTGGAGCGCATATCATGAAAAGAATCGCAATCGCCATTTTGGCTGCGCTTTTGCTCAGTGCAAACGCGATGACAGCCATCAGAATAGACAGCCAACAGGCCAGAAACATGGATGATGTGCAGAGCTTAGGCGTTATTTACATCAATCATAACTTCGCCACTGAAAGTGAAGCAGATCAGGCGCTTAATGAAGAAACCGATGCGCAGGGCGCAAAATACTATCACGTCATGCTGACACGTGAGCCCGGCAGCAACGGTAATATGCACGCCAGTGCAGATATTTACCAGTAACGCTTTATCGCTAGCACCAGGAAAGCCAAAGAAAATCAAAGCCATATATAATTTGCCCCTGCCCGGGGGCTTTTTTTATAAATGGCTCCGGAATACCACCGGTTACAACTGTTTCGGTATTCCAGAGCACTTATTCACTTCTGCCCGTAATAAGCATTCGGGCCGTGCTTACGCATGAAATGCTTGTTCATCAGATAATCATCAATGCCCTGAAGCTGTGGGTTAATGCCGCGCGCAATCCACGCCATTCTGGCCACCTCTTCCATCACCACCGCGTTATGCACGGCGTCATGCGCATCTTTACCCCAGGAGAATGGACCATGCTGGTACACCACAATACCCGGCGTATGCAGTGGTTCCGTCTCACCCAGCGTTTCGATAATGACCCTGCCGGTGTTAAGTTCGTACTCGCCTTCGACCTCAGTCTGCGTTAACGCCCGCGTGCAGGGAATATCACCGAAGAAGTAGTCCGCGTGCGTTGTACCCAAAGCAGGGATCGCCAGCCCGGCCTGTGCCCAGGCGGTGGCGTGCGTGGAATGGGTATGTACAATCCCCCCCAAGGACGGGTAACGCTGGTACAGCGCCAGATGGGTTGCCGTATCAGAAGAAGGACGCCATTTGCCTTCAACGACCAGTCCTTCCAGGTCAACCACCACCATATCGTCCGCTTTCATGGCGTCATAGGCCACGCCGCTCGGCTTAATCACCACCAGCCCCTGCTCGCGATCGATGGCGCTTACGTTGCCCCACGTAAACGTCACCAGTCCATAGCGCGGGAGATCCATATTGGCTTCAAAGACCTGCTGTTTCAGCTTAAGCATGTTCCGCCTCCATCAGTCCTGCCCGCGCCATGCGCTCGCACACCCAGTCCCGGGCTTTCGCCACTTCTGCCGCCGGATCGTCCGCGGTTTCGCTCCACATCTCAATCAGGTAAGGCCCGCAATAACCTGTCTGTTTGAGCGTCTGGAAGCACCGTTCGAAATCCACCACCCCGGTGCCGAACGGTACGTTTTTAAACACGCCGGGACAGGTATCTTTAACGTGCACCGCCACGATATGCCCGATGCCCGCCTGAAGCTCCATCTGTACGTCGTTATCCCATGCCGACAGGTTGCCGATATCCGGATAAAGCTGGAACCACGGGTTATTCAGATAGTGCGCGTAGCCCAGCGCCTTGCTGATGGAGTTCATCAACGGATAATCCATGATCTCCATCGCCAGCGTCACCTGCGCACGGCTTGCCATCTCAACGCTCTCTTTCAGGCCGTCACGGAAACGACGGCGCGTTTCATCATTGGCTTCCTGATAGTAAACATCATAACCCGCCAGTTGGATCACGCGGATGCCGACATCCTGTGCGAAGCGAATAGCTTTACGCATGATCTCCAGCCCTTCGGCGCGTACGGCATCATCTTCGCTGCCAAGCGGAAAACGACGATGAGCGCTCAGGCACATGGATGGCACGCGCACGCCGGTTTCGGCAATGGCGCTCACCAGCGCCAGACGCTGGTCGCGGCTCCAGTCCAGGCGAGCAAGACGCTCGTCCGTCTCATCCAGCGACATTTCGACAAAATCGAAACCCAGCTGCTTCGCCAGCTGTAACCGCTCCAGCCAGCACTTCCCCGCAGGGAGTGCCTTTTCATAGATGCCAAGCGGGACCTGTTTTGACAACATACCCGCTCCTTAACCCCAAAGCTGAGCGATTGAGCGTTTAAACTGACGCGCAGCTTCCACCGGAGATTCCGCATCGCGAATGCTACGACCGGCAATAAAGACGTGAATTGGAATCCCCTTGAACAGCGGCAGATCTTCCAGCGCCAGGCCACCGGTTACGGTCACTTTGAAGCCCATATCGGCCAGACGTTTGATCGCGCTGATATCGGCTTCACCCCACGCCACGCCTGCGGCCTGCGCATCACGGCTGCGGTGATAAACCACCTGCTGGATACCTGCTTCGCGCCACTCCTGCGCCTGCTCCCAGGTCCAGAAACCGGTCAGTTCAATCTGCACGTCGCCATTGAACTCCTTCGCCACGTCCAGCGCGCCTTTCGCAGTGTTGATATCCGCACAGCAGATCACGGTGACCCAGTCGGCGTTGGCTTCAAAGCACATGCGAGAGAGAATTTTGCCCGCATCGGCGATTTTGGCATCCGCCAGCACGATTTTATGCGGATAGAGCGCCTTCAGGTCACGAACCGCACGAACGCCTTCGCCCACGCACAGAATGGTGCCGACTTCGATGATGTCCACTTCTTCCGCAATCAGACGGGTGGTTTCGTAAGCGTGAGACAGAGTCTGGTTATCCAGCGCGACCTGCAACATTGGTAATGACATTTTAAATTCCTCTTAAACGGCCGCCGCAGTGGCGTTATCAATTAAATCCAGCACGTCCTGCGCGGTACGGCAGGCGCGTAAACGGTCAAAATTAGCTTCATCATCAAACAGATTGACGATCTGCATGATGCCCACCTCCTGGTGGGTATTGGCATCGACAGCCGCCATAGTGATAAGGATGTCGACCGGGTCGTTATCTTCGTGGTTAAACACCAGCGGCGTTTTCAACGTCACCAGCGCGAAGCCGGTTTTCTTGACGCCCTCTTCCGGGCGGCCATGCGGCATCGCCAGGCCTGGCGCAATCACAAAGTAAGGGCCATGCTGCGCCACGCCATCCAGAATCGCCTGGTAGTAACGCGGCTCGACAACGTCAGCCTTAACCAGCAGATCCACGCTCAGCTTCACCGCTTCCTGCCAGGTGCTGGCTTCGGCCTGTAAAAGGATGGAGTTATTCTCTGCCAGCGAATCACGTAGTTTCATGTGGCATCCTTACTTCACGTCTTGTGGGAAGTGTTCTTTGATCACTTCCAGCAGCTTTGGTCCGAAATCCGCAGGCGACAGCATGTTGCGTACGCCTACCACGTATTTGTTGCCCGACACGCTAATCTCGCCGGCAATGTGCGTTGAGGCGATGATGATGTCCGCGCCGTTCAGTTCACTTTTGTATTCACCCACTGCGCAGCTGTTCACCGTGTGGTCAATGTTTGACTGGGTTAAAAACTGGTCCACTTTCATCTTCATGATCATGGAGCTACCTTGCCCATTGCCACACACAGCCAGGATACGTACGGTCATAATCGAAACTCCTTAATGAGCAGACACTTCTGCTGTTTGTTTTTCCGCATCTTCTTCAGCCCGCAGCGAACGGCCAGCGAAGAACATATAAGCCAGGGCAATCAGGATGATGACGGCCATAAAGACCAGCCCGACGGACGCAAAGCCCTGCATCATCGGCGGCGCCAGAATTGACCAGTCCGCCATGCCCATCCAGGCGCTCATGCCGGTGAGCTTGACCGCCCACACGCACCCGAAGATTTCAACCATGCCCATCACCAGGCAGATCTTGAGCGCTGCGCGCCATCCGCCGAAGTGGTTAGCAAACACGCCGATAGTGGCGTTGGAGAAGAACATCGGGATAAAGCCAGGAATAATCAGGATTGAGGAGCCACAGCCCACCAGGATGCCGACCGCAATCAGCTGGCCGATGGTGCCCCACATAAAGCCCCAGACGACGGCGTTTGGCGCAAAGCTATAGATAGCCGCACAGTCAATCGCCAGCACCGCGCCAGGGATCAGGCGCTGGGAGATGCCGTTAAACGCTTCCGACAGTTCGGCGACGAACATACGCACGCCCTGGGTGATGATGAAAATAGCAACAGCGAAGGAGAAACCGGTTTGCAGGATATAGACCGTCCAGTGGGTTTTACCCGCCATCGCCTGCACCACGTCAATGCCAAAGGAGAGCAGGATGGCGCCGAAGAAGATGGTCATCACAATTGCCGTGGAGACGATGTTGTCGTGGAAGATATTCAGCCAGCCAGGCAATTTGAGATCTTCAACACTCTCCTCTTTTTTGCCCAGGTACGGCGCGACTTTGTAAGCAATCCAGGAGGCGAACTGCTGCTGGTGACCGATGGAGAAACCGCAGCCGTCCGTAACGTCCTGCGTTGGCTTATACATCATGTTGGAGGTGATGCCCCAGTAAAGTGAGACCAGCACTGCCGTGCAGATGACCGTGGTCCACATTGGGTAGCCGAAGATATAGAGAGAAACGGCAATCAGACCCGCCTGCTGGAACATGATGTGCCCGGTGAGCATGATGGTGCGAATACCGGTGATACGGCGCAGGAGCACGTAAATGATGTTCAGCGCCAGCGCGAGCAGTACCGCATACCCAACCCAGCTGTATGCATCTCCCATGCGATCGATGGTGGCCATCATGGACGCGTAAGTGTCAGAGATGGCGCCGTTAATGCCGTACACCTCTGACATTTTGGCAACAACCGGCTTAAACGTGCTGGTCAGAATGCCAGACCCCGCCTGCAACAGCATAAAACCAATGATGGTTTTGATGGTGCCTTTGATAATCACGCTGACGCTTTTGCGCAGCAGGATGTACCCCAGGCACGTCACGATACCCAGCAACAGCGGGGCGTTGGTCATTACCTGATTAAAGAAAACGGTAAAGACGTTGTAGAGGATCTCCATAACTCTCTCCAGAAAATGAGAACACGAGGGGCAATCCCTGTGTGGTTAGTGTCATCACTCTATTAATCACAAATAATCATCACAAGATTGCATTTGATTATTTGTGACGGATCACGCAATTTATTTCCATGGCGTTAGTAATGATTTTCACTACCGAACCAATCCAATAAATAAATTCTTAATTTTCAGTATATTAATCATTTATAGCGGTTATCTTATCAACGTCATGATGTTTTTTCTGTGATGTGGCGAGGGGAAGTTTCCGTAAATAAGCCATTGCAAATCGGTTTAAACAGTGCCAGCATTAATCACAACAAGTCACTGTATGATTACTTTTGATTAAAACCAGGAGTCAAACGATGAGTAAAGTGAAAACCATCACCCGTGAATCATGGATTCTGAGTACCTTTCCGGAGTGGGGTAGCTGGCTGAACGAAGAGATCGAGCAGGAACAGGTTGCTCCTGGCACATTTGCGATGTGGTGGCTGGGCTGCACCGGGATCTGGCTGAAATCAGAAGGCGGCGCCAACATTTGTGTTGATTTCTGGTGCGGCACCGGCAAACAGAGCCACGGCAATCCACTGATGAAAAAAGGCCACCAGATGCAGCGTATGGCCGGCGTTGAAAAGCTCCAGCCGAACCTGCGCACCACGCCTTTTGTGCTTGATCCTTTTGCCATTCGCCAGATCGACGCCGTTCTCTCTACCCACGATCACAACGATCATATCGACGTGAACGTGGCGGCAGCGGTAATGCAAAACTGCGCGGACGACGTACCGTTTATCGGGCCGCAGACCTGCGTGGATTTGTGGATTGGCTGGGGCGTGCCAAAAGAGCGCTGCATCGTGATGAAGCCGGGCGACGTGGTGAAAATCAAAGACATTGAGATTCACGCGCTGGATGCCTTTGACCGCACCGCGCTGATCACCCTGCCTGCCGACCAGAAAGCCGCAGGCGTACTGCCAGACGGGATGGATGAGCGCGCGGTGAACTACCTGTTCAAAACGCCTGGCGGTTCCCTGTATCACAGCGGTGACTCCCACTACTCCAACTATTACGCGAAGCACGGTAACGAGCATCAGATTGACGTGGCGCTTGGCTCTTACGGTGAAAACCCGCGCGGGATCACCGACAAAATGACCAGCGCGGATATGCTGCGTATGGCCGAAGCGCTGAAAACCAAAGTGGTGATCCCGTTCCACCATGATATCTGGTCAAACTTCCAGGCCGATCCGCAAGAGATCCGCGTCCTGTGGAAGATGAAAAAAGACCGCCTCAAGTATGGCTTCAAGCCGTTCATCTGGCAGGTTGGCGGCAAGTTCACCTGGCCGCTGGATAAAGACAATCTTGAGTATCACTACCCGCGTGGTTTCGATGATTGCTTTACGATTGAACCCGATCTGCCGTTCAAGTCCTTCCTCTGATACCGAGGCCCTATCGCCAGACCCTGCGTCTGGCGATGTCATTTTTATTTTAGTAATTTCACGCTATTTCAAATATCATCTTTTCAAATCAATTCTTATCGGAATAGCTCATGACGGAAGCGCAACGGCATCAAATTTTACTGGAACTCCTGGCGCAAACAGGGTTTATCACCGTCGAGAAAGTGATCGAACGTTTAGGGATCTCCCCCGCTACCGCGCGACGGGATATCAACAAGCTGGATGAGAGCGGCAAGCTGAAAAAAGTCCGCAATGGCGCAGAGGCCATCAGCCAGCAGCGTCCACGCTGGACGCCGATGAACATCCACCAGGCGCAGAATCACGATGAAAAGGTGCGAATTGCCAGAGCGGCGTCACAGCTGGTGAATCCCGGGGAGAGCGTGGTGATCAACTGCGGTTCGACGGCGTTTCTGCTGGGCCGTGAAATGTGCGGCAAGCCGGTGCAAATCATTACCAACTATCTGCCGCTGGCCAATTATCTCATTGACCAGGAACATGAAAGCGTTGTGATCATGGGCGGCCAGTATAACAAGAGCCAGTCCATCACCCTGAGCCCGCAGGACAGTGAAAACAGCCTCTACGCCGGGCACTGGATGTTTACCAGCGGCAAAGGTCTGACGGCGGATGGCCTGTATAAAACCGATATGCTCACCGCAATGGCAGAGCAGAACATGCTTAACGTGGTGGGCAAGCTGGTGGTGCTGGTCGACAGCAGCAAGGTCGGTGAACGCGCCGGCATGCTTTTCAGCCGCGCCGAGCAAATCAGCATGGTGATCACCGGCAAAAACGCCAACCCCGAGATCCTCAGCAAGCTGGAGGATCAGGGTGTCACGGTGCTGCGCGTTTAAAGGTGCTGGCGGAAAAACGCCACGGTGGCTTCCAGCGCCTCCGGGGTAATACGGTGCCGGACACCCGCTCCCCACAGGCAGGTCAGATTGCTGTCCAGCCCTTCGCGCTGTAGCGCCTGTTGCAGGCGGAAAGTTTCACCGGTCGGTACGACGTCGTCGGCATCCCCATGCCACAGCAGCAGCGGACGATCGGCCAGCTGCGAAAGCGCATGGCTGACGTCCCATTCAGACAACAGGGTCTCAATCTCCTGAGGGGCCTGCGGCGGGAACAGCGTCTTTGCCAGCGACGTAAAGTAGCCCGATCCCATCAGGCAAGCCACGGACGTCACCTCCGGATGCCTGGCCATGATCCCCAGCGCCGTCATTCCGCCCATTGATGCGCCTGCGACCGCCAGCCGTTTCCCCTCCACCAGCCCGGCCTGCAAGAGCGCGTCACGCAGCCCGGCGAACTCGGTCAGATTGCCGTGCAGCGTTTGCCAGAACAGCCCCAGCCGCGCCTGCTCATCGCCCGTAAAGCGTGCCCCATGATTCGGCGCATCAGGCATGACCACCCGGAAACCGGCCTGCGCCAGCGCGACGGCAAAATAGCTGTAGACCAGCTTCGAGGAGAGAAAGCCATGATAGAAAACTACCGTCGGCAGCGGCTGTTCACCTTTACCAGCCGGAAAAGCATGGATGATTTCATGCTCACTCAGCTGGCGAGTTTCAATTTCAATCATTGTCGATCCTGTGCTGATGAATGATTCATAATGTTGAGAGCTGGATTACGGTTTCACGATATTTTCATTCGAAATCTACGTCCCAGATAACACTTCGGGAACATTCCCCCAAAACTAAATTCGCAGACAACTACACTATGGCTATCAGGAAAAGAGACAGGTTTATGCGCAGGCTTACCGCTTTATTGCTGGTCTCGCTGCTCAGCGGATGTTCCGTATTGCAGGGTACGCCAGAACCGGCGCCGCCGGTTACCGATCATCCTCAGGAAATTCGTCGTAATCAGACGGAAGGATTACAACGCCTGGGTACCGTATCCGCGATGGTTCGTGGTTCCCCGGATGATGCAGAAGACGCAATTGAAGCGCAGGCCGTTGCCGCAAAAGCAGATTATTACGTCATCACGATGCTTGATGAAACCATTATTACGGGACAGTGGTATGCCCAGGGCATTTTGTACCGTAAGTAAGCATCATCATTTGAACGACTTTTACACTGCTTTGCGTCCGTAGACATTTTCCTGTCCACAATAAACTCCATGCCAGCAACAATGGAAATGAGTTTATTCGCGAAGGATTGCCCGGCGGATACCGGAGACACGTGAAAAGGAGCTGACGATGAAACGAACCCTTGCTTTAACGACGCTATTGCTTTCAGCGGGCCTGCTGAGCACCACGGCGCAGTCGGCCGAATTTGCCAGCGCGGATTGCGTCACGGGCCTGAACGAGATTGGTCAGATCTCCGTCAATAATATCACGGGGAGTCCGCAAGACGTTGAACGTGTCGTCGCTCTGAAGGCCGATGAACAGGGCGCATCCTGGTATCGCATCGTCCAGATGCAGGAAGATCACCATGTTAATCACTGGCGCGTGCAGGCCATTCTTTATGCCTAATCCCTTCCGATAAAAGCCACTTAATTTTAGTGGCTTTTCACTTTTGCAAATTTTTTATCTTTCCCAAAACCTAACGAAAACAAACATGTAACATTAGGTTACATTAAAAAGGTAAACGTTATCTCTGCTCTGCCGTTGAACAGCCATCACTTTTCAATAATGAGCAATTTATGATCACCTTTTTCCGCCGGGCAGGTCTGGGCACGAAGCTATCGCTGCTAACAGGTGCCAGTGTCGCCACGCTTTTTTTGCTGTTCACTTTTCTGTTGAGCCACAACGCCAGCCAGCAGCTTGAAGATCTTGCGATTGAAGACCTACATAACCAGTCTACCGGCATGGTGGATATGGTAGAGATGTTCAACACCAGCCTGAGCGAAGAGGTCGAGAGCTATACCCGCCTGTTCACCACCTTTTTGCCACAGCCATTGAACAGCGACAGCAGCCAGAGCCGCACCATTAACGGCCTTACCGTTCCTCTGCTGAAGGGCGGTGAAACGGAGTTGCATGAAAACAATACGCTTTCTGATGACTTCCTGAGCCGAACGGGGGCCATCTCGACGCTGTTTGTCCGCAGTGGTAACGATTTTATCCGCGTGGCCACGTCGCTGCGCAAAGAGAATGGCGACCGCGCCATCGGAACCGTTCTTGATACCACCAGCCCGGCATTTGCGGCTGTCACCAAAGGGGAGGTCTATCGCGGCCTCGCGCTGCTGTTCGGCAAGCGCTATATCACGCAGTACCAGCCTGTTAAAAATGCGGAAGGCCAGGTTATCGGGATTATCTTTGTTGGCGTCGACATCACCCATTCCTGGAACGTCATGCGCGAGAAAATCCTTAACCGTCGTCTGGGCGAGAGCGGTCACTTCTTTGTACTGGATCGCAGCAGCGGTAAAACGCGCGGACAGTATCTGTTCCATGCCAGCGAAGAGGGCAAACTGCCCAACTGGGACACGGCGACACAGCAGCAGCTTCTGAGTGATAAAGCCGGCACGCTGGAACGCGTGAGCGCGGATGGCCGTACGCTCAAAGTCGCCTACACGCCGCTGCCGGGCTGGAACTGGACCATCGTGGGTGAAGTGGATAAAGCCGTACTGCTTTCAAGCGTCACCACGCTGCGCGATCGCTTCCTGATGGCGGGCGTGGTGCTATCCGCGCTCTTCGCGGGCCTGTTCGTTATCCTCATTCGCCGGATGCTAACCCGCCCACTGCGCGCAGTGATCGCGCTTGCCCGGCAGTATGCCGCAGGCGATCTTCGCGCCAGCCTGCCGGTAACCCGCCAGGATGAAGTCGGCCAGCTGATTGATGCCATCAACGGGATCGGGGGCGGCCTGCAAAAAATTGTGTTGCAGGTCCGCGAGGCCGCAAGCGAAATCCATCTGGGGACTAACGCGCTGGCTTCAGATACCGGCGAGATCTCTGAACAGATCAACAAACAGGCCAGCAGCGTTGAGGAGACCTCCGCCAGTATGGAGCAATTAGCCGCCACCGTGCAGCAAAATGCCGCCAACATGGAGCAAACTCAGCAGCTGGTGGGGGAAACCTCGCGCGCGGTGCATCAGGGTGGAGAGACGGTGACCCACGCAGTTTCCACCATGGATGATATTCGTGATGCATCGAAACGCATTGAAGACATCACCCGCGTGATTGAGTCCATCGCTTTCCAGACCAATATTCTGGCGCTCAATGCGGCGGTTGAAGCGGCGCGGGCGGGCGAGCACGGGAAAGGTTTCGCAGTGGTGGCGCAAGAGGTGCGCGCCCTGGCCGCACGCAGCGCCAACGCGGTAAAAGAGATTGAGCAGCTGATTGGCGACACGCTGAACAAGGTGAGCGAAGGCCATGCGCTTTCTGAGCAGACGCGTCTGGCGATGGATGCCATCATTGTTCATATCGATAACATCAGCCAGCTTGTTACCGAGATCAACCACGCCTCCCGCGAGCAGTCTGCGGGGATTGGTCAGGTGAATCTGGCGATGACGCACATCGGTGAGGCATCGCACATCAATGCCGATCGTATCTCACGCAGCGAGCAGACGGCGCAGACGCTGCGCGAGAAGGGTTCACATCTCACCCGGCTGGTGAGCCTGTTCCAGCTTAAAGCTTAACCGACCCGGCCCGTGGCGCGCAGCAGCAGGTCGTTTTGCACCTGTTCGCTCATCAGCGTGCCGCCCCGGGTATCCAGCATCATGCGGCACCACGCCTGCGCCAAGGGCGGCGTTGCGTGCCGCAGCATCTGGCTTCCGGCCCCGAGTAAAAAGAGCTGCCGCGCGATCTCCCTGCCCTGCGCTTCCTGCGGTTTACGCAGCTTCTGCTGTAGCTGCCGCCAGCTGCGATCGAAGTGCCTGTCCTGGCCTTTTACCTGCGCGAAATCATCGGCGAGCAGGTCGAGAATGCCCGACTGCTTCGCCAGTACGCGCAGTACATCCAGGCACATAATATTGCCAGAGCCTTCCCAGATGCTGTTGACGGGCATTTCACGGTACAACCGCGGAAGCTCACTCTCTTCGCAATAGCCTGCACCGCCCAGCACCTCCATTGCCTCTGCCACAAACGGTATGCCCGCTTTGCAGACGCTGTATTTTGCCGCCGGCGTGAAAAGCCGCGCCCATGCGGCTTCCTGCGGGTCGGTGCGGTTATCCCACGCCCGGGCGAGTCGGAACAGCAGTGCCGTGTGTCCCTCCAGCACCAGCGCCATACGGCTTAGCACGTCGCGCATTAACGGCTGGTCGATCAGATTTTTGCCGAAGGTCTGCCGCTGATGGGCATGATAAAGCACCACCGAGAGCGCACGGCGCATCAGTCCGTGGCTGCCAAGCGCGCAGTCAAAGCGCGTCAGCCCACCCATCTTAAGAATTTGCCGGACACCTTCACCCTCTTCGCCCAGCAGCCAGCCGTAAGCATCAAGGAACTCAGCCTCACTGCTGGCATTTGAACGGTTACCGAGCTTGTCCTTCAGACGCTCAAGGCGCACGGCATTGCGTTGCCCGTCGGGTAAGAAACGCGGGACAAAAAAGCAGGACAACCCGCCCTTCGCCTGCGCCAGCACCAGATGCGCATCGCTCTGCGGCACGGAGAAAAACCATTTGTGCCCCACCAGCCGGTAACTGCCATCACTGCATTTCTCTGCTTTGGTGGTATTACTGAGTACGTCCGAACCGCCCTGCTTTTCCGTCATCCCCATGCCGATCAGCAGGCCGCGCTTTTGCGCCCCCGGTGCGAGATGGGGATCGTAACGATCGCTCATCAGCGGCGTTAACCAGTCGTGAAACGGTTTGGGTAGCGACTGTAGCAACAGCGGCGTGGCCGCAAAGGTCATGGTCACCGGGCATAGCGTTCCCGCCTCCACCTGAGCATGCAGCACAAAACGCGCGGCCCTGGCGACGAACGATCCTTTCCGCGCCTCCTCCTCCCACGCCAGGTTGTGCACCCGGTTGGCGCAAAGCCCCTGCATCAGAAGATGCCATGCCGGATGAAAGCGGACGTCGTCCAGCCGCACTCCCGTGGCGTCATAACGCAGCAGCTCCGGCGGATTAACGTTCGCCAGCCTGCCCAGCTCCAGCGACTCCGCCGTACCCAACTGCTGTCCGATGCTGGCAAGAAGATCCACATCCCACTCAGCCCCTTCGCGCGCTACCGCATCGCGCAGGGCGCAATCAGAGAGAAAAAGGTTGCTGTTCGATAGCGGTGCAGGTTGATTAAAAACGGTATGTGTCTGCCAGTGCATGCTGTCTCCCTCCTTTCATTGGCAATAAAGGTAAGTATGGACAGAGGGCATGCACGCTGCATGGGAGGGGGGTCACACGATGACGATCGTGTTGATATCATTCGTGAAATAGCTCACAGAACATAAGAATAAACTATTTCATTACTTCACTAATGCTGAATAATTTATTCTTACCCCGTTTTTGTGAGGATCGTTATGCAACAGGATGCGCACAAGCGTGCATTAATTGCAGGCTCCATCGGTAATTTCATCGAGTGGTATGAATTTGCGGTCTACGGTTTTCTGGCAACGGTGATTGCCAGAAACTTCTTCCAGCTTGAGGGGGAAGCGGAGCTCACCAGCCTGATCCTTACCTGGGCCTCGTTCGCCATCGCTTTCTTCTTCCGTCCGCTGGGTGCGGTGGTCTTTGGCCGCATTGGCGACAGGATTGGCCGCAAACCGACGCTGATTATCGTGCTGGTATTGATGACGCTCGCCACCGCTGCCATCGGTATTGTGCCGGTCTACGCCAGTATCGGGATTGCCGCGCCGCTGATCGTTACACTCCTGCGTATTCTGCAAGGACTGTTCGCGGGCGGTGAGTATGGCGGTGCGGTCTCATTGATGACGGAGTTCGCCCCGCGCGGCAAGCGCGGTCTTTACGGGGCATGGCAGTCCTTCACCGTGGCGCTCGGGCTGTTAGCGGGCGCAGGCATTGTCGCGTTGCTCTCTGCCCTGCTCTCCCCTGAAGCCTTGCACGACTGGGGCTGGCGCATTCCGTTCTTCCTGGCGTTGCCGATGGGTGCGGTCGCGCTATGGCTGCGGGTGAGCATGGAAGAGACGCCGAGCTTTGTGCAGCAACGGGAAAAACCGGTTGTTACTCAGGCCACCACCGCCGCCACGTTCAAAACCATCCTGATGGGCATTGGCCGCGTGATGGTCTGGTCTGCGGCGGGCTATACCTATCTGGTGATTATGCCGACCTATCTGCAATCTGCGCTACACACCGGTTTTAACCAGGCGCTGCTGATTGCGGTGATTTCTAACATTGGGTTTGCGCTCACGATCATTCCGTCGGGCATGCTGAGCGACAGGATCGGGCGGCGGACGGTGATGATTATCGCCACCGTGCTCCTGCTGATCCTCGCCCTGCCGCTGCTGAAAATTTTGCAGGCGGAAACCAGTACGCTGGCGGTCAAAGCGATTGTGGTGCTGATTGCGGGAGGTCTGGTTGGGATGCTGGCAGGGCCGGGGCCGGCAATGCTGTCTGAGATGTTCCCGACGCGCGTGCGTTATACCGGGCTGGGGCTGGCCTATTCTCTGTCGAATGCGATCTTCTCGGGCTGCGCGGGGCTGATCATTACCGGGCTGATTAAAGAGACGGGCAATCTGGATATTCCGGCGTACTACGTGATGGCAACGGCGGTGGTGAGTATTTTCGCGCTGATGACGCTGAGGAAGGATGACCATTTACGGTCGTTAGAGGAGTGAGATTGTTGCCCGGTGGCGCTGCGCTTAGCGGGCCTACGTTACCATGCTTTTGTAGGCCGGGTGAGGCGAAGCCGCCACCCGGCACAACAGGCTACCCGCGCTGACGCACCGCTTCGAACAGGCAGATACCCGTCGCAACAGAAACGTTCAGGGACGACACGCTGCCTGCCATCGGGATGCTGATCAGCTCGTCGCAGTGCTCGCGCGTCAGACGACGCATGCCTTCACCTTCTGCCCCCATCACCAGCGCCATGCGGCCGGTCATTTTGCTCTGATACAGGGTGTGATCCGCTTCACCGGCTGTGCCGACGATCCAGATATTCTCTTCCTGCAACAGACGCATGGTGCGCGCCAGGTTAGTCACGCGGATCAGCGGAACGTTTTCCGCCGCGCCGCAGGCAACTTTTTTAGCGGTAGCGTTAAGCTGCGCGGAACGATCTCTTGGCACAATCACCGCATGCACGCCTGCTGCATCGGCGCTACGCAGGCACGCGCCCAGGTTATGCGGGTCGGTTACGCCATCAAGGATCAGGAAGAACGGGTTATCCAGCTCAGCGATCAGATCCGGCAGATCGTTCTCCTGATACTGACGGCCTGGCTTCACGCGCGCGATAATGCCCTGGTGTACAGCTCCTTCGCTTTTCTCATCCAGATACTGGCGGTTCGCCAGTTGGATCACTACGCCCTGCGCTTCCAGCGCGTGGATCAGCGGCATCAGACGTTTATCTTCTCGCCCTTTCAGAATAAAAACTTCCTGAAAACGCTCCGGCGCGCGCTCCAGCAGGGCCTGCACCGCGTGGATGCCGTAAATCATTTCACTCATTGATGGTTCTCGTAATAAATATTTTCCCTCTCCCGTTGGGGAGAGGGTCAGGGTGAGGGGAAATTACTCCGCCTGCTGTTTCTTCGCCGCGCGCTTCGCTTTGGTCGCGGCCGCTATTTTTTGGGTCTTGGTCGACGGTTTTTTCGCTTTACGAGCGTCTTTTTTTGCCGCCTTGGGCTTCTGTTTCTTCTCGCCACGGAAAGCGCTGTCTGGCTCAAAGTTTACTCTTTTACCTGCCTGACGTCGCTTGCCGCCCGCTTTACCGTTGCCACCTTTTTTCGCTTTCTCACGCTCGGTTTTCCCGACGTTACGCGGAGCACGCTCGCTGGAGATGAGGCTGAAGTCGATTTTACGGTCGTCCATATTCACGGCTTCAACCTTCACTTCCACCCGATCTCCCAGACGGTAGGTCTGGCCGCCGGATTCGCCGATCAGACGTTGTCCGACCTGGTCGAAGCGGTAGTAATCGTTATCGAGGCTGGAAACGTGCACCAGACCGTCGATAAACAGCTCATCCAGACGCACGAAGAAGCCAAAGCCGGTGACGCTGGCAATCACGCCTTTAAAGATATTACCCACCTGATCCAGCATAAAGTCACACTTCAGCCAGTCCGCCACGTCGCGCGTTGCTTCATCCGCACGACGCTCGGTCATGGAACAGTGCTGGCCCAGTTGCAGCATCTCCTCCATGGAGTAGTGATACCCTCCGGTTTCGGTCGTATTGCCTTTATGACCCTGCTCGTGCGCCAGCAGATACTTGATCGCACGGTGCAGGGACAGATCCGGATAACGGCGGATCGGCGAAGTGAAGTGCGCGTACGACTGTAAAGCCAGACCAAAGTGGCCCCGGTTTTCCGGATCGTAAATCGCCTGCTTCATGGAGCGCAGCAGCATGGTTTGCAGCATTTCCGCGTCAGGACGATCGCTGATGGATTCCAGCAGCTCGGCGTAATCGCGTGGCTCAGGCTTATTACCGCCAGGCAGCTCCAGGCCGAGTTCAGCCAGCACGGAGCGGAACGAGGTTACGGCTTCCGTGGTTGGCTTGTCGTGAATACGGAACAGCGCAGGCTCTTTGGCTTTCTCAACGAAACGTGCCGCCGAGATGTTTGCCAGGATCATACACTCTTCAATCAGCTTGTGCGCATCGTTACGCTGGGTCTGCTCGATACGCTCGATACGACGCTCAGCGTTAAAGATAAACTTCGCCTCTTCACTCTCAAACGAGATCCCGCCGCGCTCTTCGCGCGCCTGATCCAGCGTTTTGTAGAGGTTGTGCAGCTCTTCGATGTGTTTGACCAGCGGCGCGTACTGTTCGCGCAGATCCTGATCGCCCTGCAACATATGCCAGACCTTGGTATAGGTCAGGCGCGCATGGGAACTCATCACTGCTTCGTAGAACTTATAGCCCGTCAGACGTCCCTTGCTGGAGATGGTCATTTCGCAGACCATACACAGGCGGTCCACCTGCGGGTTGAGGGAACACAGGCCGTTGGAGAGCACTTCTGGCAGCATCGGTACAACCTGAGACGGGAAGTAGACCGACGTACCGCGGCTGCGCGCTTCGTTATCCAGCGGCGTGTGTGGACGCACGTAGTAGCTCACATCCGCGATAGCCACCCACAGACGCCAGCCACCACCACGTTTTTTCTCACAGTACACGGCATCATCGAAGTCACGGGCGTCTTCACCATCAATGGTGACCAGCGGCAGATCGCGCAGATCCACGCGGCCTGCTTTGGACTCTTCCGGCACTTCTTCACGCAGGTTTTCGATCTGGTCTTCAACCGCTTTCGGCCAGACGTACGGAATTTCATGGGTGCGCAGCGCCATATCAACGGCCATGCCGGTGCCCATGTTATCGCCCAGCACTTCAACGATTTTACCCACCGCTTTGGTACGGCGGGTCGGGCGCTGGGTGAGTTCAACCACCACCACAAAGCCCATGCGTGCGCCCATCACCTCTTCAGGCGGGATGAGAATGTCGAAGCTCAGACGGCTGTCGTCCGGCACCACAAAGCCTACGCCCGCATCGGTAAAGTAACGGCCAACGATCTGGCTGGTTTTCGGCACCAGCACGCGGACCACGCGCGCTTCGCGGCGGCCTTTACGGTCTGCACCCAGCGGCTGCGCCAGGATCTGGTCGCCGTGAATACACATCTTCATCTGTTCGGATGAGAGGTACAGATCGTCTTTACGGCCTTCCACGCGCAGGAAGCCGAAGCCATCGCGGTGACCAATAACGGTGCCTTTCAGCAGGTCGAGGCGTTCTGGCAGCGCGTAGCACTGGCGACGAGTAAAGACCAGCTGCCCGTCACGCTCCATGGCGCGCAGGCGGCGGCGAAGGGCTTCAATTTGCTCTTCACCTTCAATGTTTAATTCAACGGCAAGTTCTTCACGATTGGCGGGTTTTTCGCGTTTTGTTAAGTGTTCAATGATGAACTCGCGGCTGGGGATAGGATTCGCGTATTTTTCGGCTTCGCGTTCCTGGAAAGGATCTTGTGACATGTCGGTTCCTCCGTTGTCAGCTCCGGTGGAAATTTTCTTCATTCCACCAGCAATAATTTATAAAGCGGTTGATTCTCTTCAACCAAATCGGCCAGCGTGTAGTTATCCAGTTCCTTGAGAAAACTTTGCACGGCCTTTGAAAGCGCCTGTTTCAGGCGGCAAGCGGGCGTAATGTGGCAGAACGCGCTGCTACAGTTCACCAGAGAGAGCGGCTCCAGTTCACGTACCACATCGCCAATACGGATACTCTGTGCCGGTTTACCGAGACGGATCCCTCCATTCTTCCCGCGGACGGCAGCAACGTATCCGGCACGACTAAGTTGATTGATTATTTTGACCATATGATTACGGGACACACCGTACACCTCTGTGACTTCAGAGATGCTGGTCATCTTCCCATCGGGTAACGACGCCATGTAAATCAGCGCGCGTAAGCCGTAATCGGTGAAACTTGTTAACTGCACATCAACCTCAGGAAAAAGGGAAAACGCGGTTAAACCGCAGAGATATTCATTAATGATGATAAACCAGCCAGATAGTTAGCGGCTAATTTATTTGACAGACGGGGCGAAAAAGCGGAGATCCAGGAGCGGTCGCCGGATGGCGCTGCGCTTATCCGGCCTACGGGTTTCCCCGCAGGCCAGCAGTCACGAAGATTATGCGTCGAACGGGTCGCGCAGGATCATCGTTTCAGTACGATCCGGGCCGGTAGAAATAATATCGATCGGCACTTCGGTCAGTTCTTCAATGCGCTTGATGTAGTCCAGCGCGGCTTTTGGCAGGCCACTACGCTCTTTCACACCGAAGGTGGTCTCAGACCAGCCCGGCATGGTTTCGTAGATTGGCTCAATGCCTTCCCAGTCGTCAGCAGCCAGCGGAGTGGTGGTCACTTCGCGGCCATCTGGCATGCGGTAGCCAACGCAGATTTTCACTTCTTTCAGGCCGTCCAGTACGTCCAGCTTGGTCAGGCAGAAGCCAGACAGGGAGTTGATCTGCACTGCGCGACGTACGGCAACGGCGTCCAGCCAGCCGGTACGACGACGACGACCGGTGGTCGCGCCAAACTCGTTACCCTGCTTGCACAGGAACTCGCCGGTTTCATCAAACAGTTCGGTCGGGAATGGACCCGCACCCACGCGAGTGGAGTACGCTTTGATGATGCCCAGAACGTAATCCACATAACGTGGACCCAGGCCAGAGCCGGTCGCCACGCCACCCGCGGTGGTGTTAGAGGACGTAACGTACGGATAGGTACCGTGGTCGATGTCCAGCAGCGTACCCTGCGCACCTTCGAACATGACGAAATCGCCACGCTTGCGCGCCTGGTCCAGCAGATCGGACACATCAACAACCATACCGGTCAGAATGTCTGCAATCGCCATGACGTCATCCAGCACTTTCTGGTAGTCAACAGCGTCAGCTTTGTAGAAGTTCACCAGCTGGAAGTTGTGATATTCCATCACTTCTTTCAGTTTTTCAGCGAAGGTCGCTTTGTCGAAGAGGTCACCGACGCGCAGACCGCGACGAGCCACTTTATCTTCGTATGCCGGGCCGATGCCACGACCGGTAGTGCCGATCGCTTTCGCGCCACGCGCTTTTTCACGCGCCACGTCCAGCGCCACGTGATAGTCCAGGATCAGCGGGCAGGCTTCGGAGAGCAGCAGACGCTCACGAACAGGGATACCACGGTCTTCCAGACCTTTCATCTCTTTCATCAGCGCAGCAGGAGACAGCACAACGCCGTTACCGATGATGCTGGTGACGTTTTCGCGAAGAATGCCTGATGGAATAAGATGGAGGACGGTTTTTTCACCGTTGATTACGAGAGTATGGCCTGCGTTGTGACCGCCCTGGTAGCGTACAACATATTTAGCCCGTTCAGTCAGAAGATCAACAATCTTCCCTTTACCTTCGTCACCCCATTGGGTGCCCAGTACGACGACGTTGTTACCCATTTTTTTCAAAATCACCGTTTGCTTAAAAATGGATTCTACCATCGCTTTTTCAGATATACAGCACTTTTTGACCCTAAAATATGCCAATTGCGGTTAGTTTTTGATCAGCCAATCGTTTTCCTCAACATGTAGTAGATAACGATACCAGCAACCACAAGACCACCGCCAAAACGACGCAAAATATTATCCGGCAGTTGGCTCATGGTGGCGATCATCCGGCGCCATGCGCGCGGATAAAGCATCGGGCCGAGGCCTTCCAGCACCAAAACCAGGGCCAGCGCGAGCCAGATCGTTGAATTCATTTTTGTTCCTTATAAAAGAAAACCACCGCTCCGTGAAGAGCGGTGGTTTGAATACTCAAACGAGCCTGAGTTTATCGCGTTGCGTTGGTCGGCGTCTTCATATAACGGAAGAAATCGCTGTCCGGGCTGAGCACCATCACATCCTGGTTGCTCTTGAAGCTATTCTCGTAAGCGCGCAGGCTACGAATGAAGGCATAGAAGTCCGGATCCTGGCTGAATGCATCAGCAAACAGTTTCGCGGCTTCCGCATCACCTTCACCGCGCAGGATACGACCCTGGCGCTCAGATTCCGCCAGCGTCTTGGTGACTTCATAGTCCGCTGCCGCGCGCAGTTTTTCCGCTTCTTCCTGACCCTGTGAACGGTGACGACGGGCTACCGCTTCACGCTCGGCGCGCATACGGTTGTAGATCGCCTCGGACACTTCCGCTGGCAGGTTGATCTGCTTGATGCGCACATCAACCACTTCGATGCCCAGCGCCGCCATACTGTTCGGGTTGATCACCGGCACTTTACCGTTGGTTTCAGCCTGAACACGTTCAGCCGCTTTGGCAATCGCATCGTCTGCCGCCGGGGTTTCAACTTCATCCTCGGTGCCCGCAGAGCCGGAGTTCAGCGCATCACGCACTTCCAGCGTCAGACGACCACGGGAGTCGGTCACAATGTCTTTCACATCCAGACGACCAATTTCAGAACGCAGACGGTCAGAGAACTTACGTTTCAGCAGCACTTCTGCCTGAGAAACGTCGCCACCCCCGGTTGCCAGGAAGTAGCGGCTGAAATCGCTGATGCGCCATTTGATATAGGAATCAACGATCAGGTCTTTCTTCTCTTTGGTCACGAAACGATCGGCCTGGTTATCCATGGTCTGGATACGCGCATCGAGCGTTTTCACTGACTGAATGAACGGGATCTTAAAGTGCAGACCCGGCTCATAAATCACCGGACGCTTGTCGCCGTCACGCACGACGCTGCTGAACTGGAACTTGATCCCACGCTCGCCCTCTTTCACCACAAAGATGGAGGTGTAGAGCACGACCAGTACAATGATGATGATCGCAATAACTGACTTACGCATCCTTATTCCCCCTGACGCTGGTAGTCGTTACGCTGCGCGTTGGCACGGCGTTGGTCCATAATGTCACCATCGTTCGAAGAAGGCGTTGTGTTCGCGCTGGCGCTGCCAGACGAGGCCGGTGGCAGACGCAGCAGGTTGTTCGCACCGCTGTTGTCTTTTGCTGCCGGTGCAGAACCGCCTTTCAGCATCTGATCCAGCGGCAGGACCATCAGGTTTCCGCCTTTGTTGTCGTTAACCAGCACTTTACGCGTATGGCTCAGCACTTTTTCCATGGTCTCGATATAGAGACGCTCACGGGTAATTTCCGGCGCGGCTTTATATTCCGGCAGGATCTTCGCGAAGCGAGCCACTTCACCCTGTGCTTCCAGGATGGTCTGGGTCTTATACGCACGCGCTTCTTCCAGAATACGCTGCGCCTGACCGTTTGCACGCGGCTGAACTTCGTTGGTGTACGCTTCCGCTTCACGGATGTACTGCTGTTCGTTTTCACGCGCGGCAATCGCATCGTCAAAGGCGGCTTTCACCTCTTCCGGCGGACGTGCAGCCTGGAAGTTGACGTCCAGCAGGGTGATACCCATGTTGTACGGACGGATGGTCTCTTCCAGCTCACGCTGGGTATCGCTACGAATAACGGTACGACCTTCGGTCAGGATACGGTCCATGGTGTATTTACCGATCACGCCACGCAGGGCGCTGTCGGTCGCCTGACGCAGGCTGTCATCGGCGCTGGTCACACTAAACAGATAACGTTCCGGATCGGTCACGCGGTACTGTACGTTCATCTCAACGCGCACCACGTTCTCGTCAGAGGTCAACATCACGCCAGAGGCGGCCAGTTCACGGACGGACTCCACGTTAACCGCGGTCACGTCATCAATGAAGGTCGGCTTCCAGTTCAGGCCCGGTTCAACCAGATGGCTGAACTTACCGAAACGGGTAACCACGCCGCGTTCTGCTTCTTTAATGGTGTAGAACCCGCTGGCTGCCCAGATGATTACTACCGCAGCGGCGACAATGCCCACCACGCGGCCACCCATTGGCGGGCGCGGACTCTGAGTGGAATTGCCACCCGAGCCAGAACCTTTTCCTCCGCCAAGGCCACCAAGCTTTTTGCTCAGTTTGCGGAAGATATCATCCAGATCCGGCGGCCCCTGCTCGCGACCACCTTTGTTGCCATTTCCCCCAGAGTTGCCGCCTTGATTATTGCTGCTTCCCCACGGGTCGCGGTCTTGTCCGTTATTACCGGGCTGATTCCACGCCATGTATATGCTCCATATTTGTTATGCAAGGGCGAATTTTTCAGGCTTCCCCTTTCTGATCAGACGATATAGTCCGCCAGCGCAGGTTCTTGTTTACAGAGGCGACGCCAGTCAACGATCGGCATACGCACCTGCATCCCCACGCTGCCGTCATCCTCCATCCACTCTTTTTCTATCGCCTGAAGCTGATAAAACCGGCTGCGCAGCCTGCCTTCCTGTGGCGGCAGTCGCAGCGTGTGCTGAGCTACCTCACCGGAAAGACGTTCTGTCAAAGCCTGGAAAAGCAGTGGCACACCAATCCCGGCCTGAGCAGACAGCCAGACCCGAATCGGTTTGTTCTCTTCGTCTCGGTCAATACGCGGTTCAAAATCGTCCAGCATATCGATCTTGTTCATCACCAACAGGGTGGGAATTTCGTGGGCGTCGATCTCTTCGAGCACCACGTTCACCGCGTCGATGTTCTCCTGCACGCGTACGTCAGCCGCATCAATCACATGCAGTAGCAGGGTCGCCTGACGCGTCTCCTGCAACGTCGCTTTAAACGCCGCGACCAGATCGTGCGGCAGATGGCGAATAAACCCTACGGTATCCGCCAGCACAGTTTCACCCACGTCTGCGACGTCAATACGGCGCAGGGTTGGGTCCAGGGTCGCAAACAGCTGGTCTGCGGCATATACCTGGGCCTCGGTTATCTGGTTAAACAGAGTGGATTTACCGGCGTTGGTATAGCCCACCAGCGACACCGTTGGGATGTCAGCTTTCGTTCGCGCCCGACGCCCCTGTTCGCGCTGTTTCTCTACACGTTCCAGACGTGAAAGGATCTGGGTAATACGCCCACGCAGTAAACGGCGGTCGGTTTCGAGCTGGGTTTCACCCGGGCCGCGCAAACCAATCCCGCCTTTTTGTCTTTCAAGGTGTGTCCAGCCACGCACCAGACGCGTCGCCAGATGGCGCAACTGCGCCAGCTCAACCTGCAACTTACCCTCGTGGGTACGCGCACGCTGAGCAAAAATATCTAAGATCAACCCCGTGCGATCGATAACACGGCATTCGCAGAGAGCTTCCAGGTTACGTTCCTGAGCCGGAGACAGCGCATGATCAAACAGCACAACAGATGCGCCGGTTGCTTTTACGGCATCCGCAATTTCTACTGCTTTACCTTCACCTACAAAATACTTCGGGTGCGGCGCTTTACGGCTACCGGTAATCACCTGCATTGCTTCGACACCGGCGGAAGAGACCAGAGATTCAAACTCCTGGAGGTCTTCCATATCTTTGTCTTGCGAAAAATAGATGTGTACCAGCACCGCCTGCTCACCGGCGTCATAACGGTCAAACAAGCGTAAACCTCTCTAAAAAGATCAGCGGGGAACGCAGGATCCCTGGCTCCCCGTGTGGATAACAGCCCAAAACCTTATTCGGTTTCTTCGCTGTCCTGCGCTGGTGTTGAAGAACCCTGCGCGTTGCTGCCGTGATGGTAGTTACTGCCAGTGCCGCCGCCAGCGTTATTGCTGTGATGAGATACCGGACGGGACGGAACAACAGTAGAAATCGCGTGCTTATAGACCATCTGGCTGACCGTGTTTTTCAACAGGATCACGAACTGATCGAAAGACTCAATCTGACCTTGCAGCTTAATACCATTCACCAAATAAATAGAAACTGGAACACGCTCCCGACGCAATGCGTTCAGGAACGGATCTTGTAAAGATTGCCCCTTAGCCATTCTATCTTTTCCTTATATGCTTGTTTTGTACTTAGAACCTTGCGATTCTGAAAAATTGCGCACGATACGGCTTAATTGTACACATTCAGTCAGCGATATCACCAATAACCTCAATCACTTCGTTTAACGCCTGTTGTGGTTTTTCACTGTCTAACCAGTGAACCCCCTTCCAACCGCGTAACCAGGTGATCTGGCGCTTCGCTAACTGTCTCGTGGCGCAAACACCTCGATAAACCATTTCATCGTATGAAATCTCGCCTTCAAGATACGACCACATCTGGCGGTACCCCACACAACGAATGGAAGGCATGTCCGTATGCAAATCTCCACGGGCAAAAAGCGCCCGCACTTCTGCTTCAAAATCTGAAGCCAACATCTGATAAAAACGCTGCTCAATTCGTTGATGGAGCAGTTCACGGCTCGCCGGGGCGATGGCGAACTGATGCACCTGATACGGCAGAGCGTCTCCTGACGTTTGCGTCAGTTCCGTTAAAGTTTTACCCGAAATGAAAAAAACTTCCAGTGCCCGGGAAAGCCTTTGCGGATCGTTTCGGTGGATCCGCGCTGCGGCAACCGGGTCAATCTCTTCCAGTTGCCTGTGCAAAACGTCCCACCCCTGCTCTGCCGCCTGCCGCTCAATCTTCGCTCTCACTTCCGGATCGGCCGATGGCAGAGGCGATAACCCCTCCAGCAGCGCCTTAAAGTAGAGCATCGTGCCGCCAACTAACAGCGGTATGCGTCCCGCGGCGGTAATCTCGGCCATCTCGGCTAAGGCGTCGCGGCGAAAATCTGCCGCGGAGTAAGCCTGTGCCGGGTCGAGAATATCCAGTAAACGGTGCGGTGCCGCACGCAGTTCGTCTGCGTTGGGCTTCGCCGTGCCGATGTCCATCCCTCGGTAGATGAGGGCTGAATCAACGCTAATCAACTCTACTGGCAAAACTTTACGTAACTCAATGGCTAACGCCGTTTTGCCGGAGGCCGTTGGCCCCATTAGAAAAATCGCCTTTGGCAGGCTCGCCTTACTTACATCAGTCATGTTTCAGGGCGGTCATCGCCGTTTGTAAATCAACAGGTTGTAACAAACCACCTGGAGGCGCTTTCACCAGCTGTGGACAGAGGCGCTCCACCTCCGCCAGAACGGTAATCGCCTGCGCCATACTCCACGGTGCATGCTCGCTGGCCAGATGGCGGGCGATCCACTGCGCGGTATCGGCGGCATCAAACGTCGTTTGCTGCGCCAGGTAGCCTATCAGTTCAGGAATCAAGTTTTGTAAATTTTGTTGGCGTAAGGGTAAAGGCACTGCGCGAATTGTCACATGCTGCGCGTCCAGTACGATTTCAATCCCCATTTCGGCCAGTTGCGTCTGCACGCGCCGCAAAACCCCTGTTTCTTCAGGGGATATTTTCAGGCGAACGGGGATCAACAGCGGCTGCGCGCAGGCGGCATTCACCCCCGGGGTTAACTGCGCCTGTTTGAGCCAGCGCTCCGCCACGGAAAGCGCCAGCAACAGCAGTTTACCTTCGCGTTCAAGCAACGCCATGTCGGGAGCAATAATGGTCAATACCCGACCAAAACTCTGGCTATGCCCATCCAGAGAGGGGGTTGAAACCGTGATGTGCTCTTTATGCTCCACCGCCGGCGTATCCAGCAGTTTGCGGTACAGCGCCCCCTGCTGTTTGTGGTAGCCCGGCTGAGCGTTGGGATAGTTGGCACCGGTTGGTCGCGGCGCGTTGCCCGCCGGGGATAAACGTGGAGCAGCCGGCTCGCGCGCGACCGCCGGTTCGGCAAAATGGTTACGCCCGGCCGCCACGCGGTTTTCCGGCAGTGGGCGCGGCGCGGGCTCTTCTTTTGCCAGCGGCAACTCTGGCTCTGCCTGCTGCTGCAATACAGCGGCAACGCCCTGGTAGATGAAATCATGCACCAGGCGCGACTGGTGGAAACGCACCTCGTGCTTGGCGGGGTGCACGTTAACGTCAACCTGGTGCGGGTCGATCTCCAGATAAAGCACAAAGGCGGGCTGTTGATCGGCGCCGAGCTTATCTTCGCAGGCCTGTCGAATAGCGTGGTTAATCAGGCGGTCGCGCATCATGCGGCCGTTGACGTAGCAATACTGAATTTCTGCGAACGCGGCGCTGCTGGCGTTCGGATCGGCAACCCAGCCACGCAGGGCCAGATCGCCATGCTGCCACTCAATGGCCAGCGCCTTTTCCAGAAACGGTGTGCCGCAGATGGCGCCCAACCGACGCTCTTTTTGCCCGCCTTCCGCCACTGCGCGATACTGGCGCATCACTTTGCCGTTATGGCTAAGGTTGATCGTGACATCAAAGCGCGCCAGCGCGATGCGGCGGATGATCTCGTCGATATGTCCGAATTCGGTCTTCTCGGTTCGCATAAACTTGCGCCGGGCGGGCGTGTTATAGAAGAGATCCAGCACTTCAAGCGTGGTGCCTACCGGGTGCGCCGCAGGTTTAACCGTGACGTCCATATCACGCCCTTCGGCGTAGGCCTGCCAGGCTTCCTGCTGGTCGGCCGTGCGGGAGGTCAACGTTAAGCGGGAAACGGAGCTGATACTGGCCAGCGCTTCGCCGCGAAAACCCAGGCTTATAATCGCTTCCAGATCGTCAAGTGAGGCAATTTTACTGGTGGCATGACGCGCCAGCGCCAGCGCCAGTTCGTCCTTTTTGATGCCACAGCCGTTATCACGAATGCGGATAAGCTTTGCGCCCCCGCGTTCGATATCGATATCAATGCGGGTCGCCCCTGCATCGAGGCTGTTTTCCACCAGTTCCTTCACCACCGACGCAGGGCGTTCCACCACCTCACCGGCGGCGATTTGGTTCGCGAGCTGCGGCGGTAGAACCTGAATCGGCATGAACTCTCCTTAATTAGTCGCGGTCATTTCACCCGGCAGCGCGGCGCTTGCCGTCTGGGCTGCCCCGCCCTGCGGCGCAGACTGAAGCGGATGCGCGTCAAAGTATTTACGCAGACCGTTATAAATCGCTTCGGCAATTTGCTGCTGATAGCTGTCGCTTCCCAGTAAACGCTCTTCACCATGGTTACTGATAAAGCCCGTCTCTACCAGAATCGACGGGATATCCGGCGAACGCAGGACACCAAGGCTTGCATGCTCCGGGCGACGCTTATGCAGCGATCCAATGCTTTGCAGCTGGCTCAGTACGTTAGTGGCGACATCATACCCGACGCGCTGAGAATGACCGAACTGTAAATCCAGTACCGCCTGGCTGAGATACGGATCGGCCTGGCTGTTTGCCAGCACATCGCCTGCCCCGCCTAACAGTTCAGATTGCTTCTCGTGCTCTTCAAGCCAGTTCGCCATTTCACTGTTGGCTCGACGGTTCGACAGCACCCATACCGACGCGCCGGTGGCGTTACGGTTCGGCGCAGCATCCGCGTGAATCGACACCAGGAAGTTGGCGTTTTGCTTACGCGCCACATCCGAGCGTCCCATCACTGAAATAAAGTAATCTCCGTCGCGGGTCATGACCCCTTTAAACATCGGATCGTCATTCAGAAGCGCACGCAGCTTACGGGCAATGGCGATAGTGACGTTTTTCTCCCGCGTGCCGCCCGGGCCAATCGCGCCAGGATCTTGCCCGCCGTGTCCGGCGTCGATGGCGATAATCACTTTGTCGCCACTGACCGGTGTTCGCCGCGCGCTGACCGCCGGACGCGTCACCGTGTTGCTGCTGGTCACGGCGGTAAGTCGGTCATTTTGTGATTTAAACGGATTACGGGCTGGCTCAGACGGCCTTGGGGTATAAACCGGCGCTTCCACGCGTTTTGCTACAACAGGTGCAGGCGGTGGAGGCGGCGGAACATCAGCATTAATGGTAAAGACCACCGTATAATTGGCGCCGTTTTGCTGCTTAACCGCCTTCGTTTTGCCCTTTTCGGTGAGATCGACCACCAGACGCAGAGACTGCGTATCCTTCGGCGTTCCCGAACGGATGCTTTTCACCAGATTGTTGCCGCTGAACTGGAGCGGCAGCCCCTGGATCACCCCGGTCTGTTTAATATCGAGCGCCACGCTGCGGCTGTCGATTTGTGAGAAAGCATATTCAGGATCGCCCATAAAGCTGAACGTAATGCGGGCCTGGCTATCGCCATTCGACACCTGAATATCCGAGAGGCTGGCCGCCCCGACCTGCGCGCACAGCAGGACCGTGGCAGCCAGCACCCAACCTTTAACGCGATTAATCATCCCGTTATCCCTACGCTCAACCGGCTAAACGCGCCAGTAAGGAACAGCCTGATGAGGAAACCGCACTGATGCGTGCCTCACGCCCTTGTGCCTGGTAATCTAAGTGAATTTCGACATCCGGGTCAGGCAGCACACCCGCACCTTGTTGCGGCCACTCCACCAGGCAGATGGCGTCGTTGGCAAAGTAATCGCGGATCCCCATAAATTCCAGCTCCTCCGGGTCCGCAAGACGATATAAATCAAAGTGGTACACCATGATATTTTCAAGCGTGTACGGTTCCACCAGCGTGTAGGTCGGGCTTTTTACGTTCCCGTTATGGCCTAACGCCTGCAAAAAGCCACGGCTGAAGGTTGTTTTACCCGCGCCTAAATCACCATACAGATAAATGACGGTCGCCCCCTGACAGGCCTGCGCCACGCGCTTGCCGAGATCTAAAGTGGCTTGTTCATCAGGTAAAGGAATCGCTCGATTAGTCATTTTCTACGTCAATCACATCCGGGTTAACAACACGCCGCAGCGTGCAAAAAAGATCGGTGGCCAGCATACCGCGCGTTCCGTAACGAGCAGCCAGCCTGTCAGCCGCCGCACCGTGGGCCACGCAGCCCGCACAGGCTGCATCATAAAGGGGAAGTTTCTGTCCGAGCAATGCGCCAATGATGCCGGAGAGCACATCGCCCATGCCGCCGCTCGCCATGCCTGCATTACCGGCATCAACGATGCCCATCGCATCATCGCTGGCGATAACGGTTCCCGCCCCTTTCAAAACGGCAACACCTCCGTAACGTTTTACCAGACGTTGGGCTGAAAGTAAGCGATCGCTTTCAATTTCTGCCACGCTACAGTTAAGCAGCCGTGCGGCTTCGCCGGGGTGCGGCGTCAGAATGCGATTGTGACGCTTATCCGGGTTTATTGCCAGAAGGTTAAGCGCGTCGGCATCCCAGAGCATCGGTTTACGAAAATTCTCGGCCTTTTGCAGGGCCTGTTTACCCCACTCCTGCTGACCCAGGCCCGGACCAATGACCACCACGTCCGCCCACTCAAGACCCTCTTCAATCGCCTGCGGGGTAAGCTCGTGGACCATCAGCTCCGGCCGCGCGGTAATAATGGGCGGAATGTTTTCGCTGCGGGTCAGCACGCGTATTAATCCGCCGCCGCTGCGCAACGCGGCCTCTCCGGTCATTCGAATCGCACCTGCCGTGCCATGATCGCCACCAATAATCAGCAGTCGGCCATGGTCACCCTTATGGGAGGTGGGACGACGCGGCGGTAGCCACTGTGCAAGCTGGGAGGCATCAAAGCGGGTGATGTGGGTATCCTGTCCGATCAGCCAGTTTTCCAGCCCCAGGGCGTTGTGGTGTAACGTGCCCACGACATCCCGCGCTTTCCCGGTAAGCAGCCCCGGCTTCAGGGCGATAAAGGTCACGGTGTGCGCCGCCTCAATCGACACGCCCGGCGTCGCGCCGGTTTGTGCCATCAGGCCGGAGGGAATATCCAGCGCTACCACCGGGGCGGGGTGCGCATTAGCGCGCGTAATCAGCGCGGCGACGTCATCGCGAGGCGCGCGCATCAGTCCCGTCCCCAGCAGACCATCAACAATCACGTCGACATCCTCGGGCCAGATAATATCAGGCGCATGAATAATGCCCCCCGCATTCAGCCAGGCCTCTCTCGCCATGCCAGCCTCTTCCGGTAGCGGCTTGTCGCTCTCCAGCGCCATCAGGGTGACGCGCAGCCCCGCCGCCACCGCAAGACGAGCCACCACATAGCCATCGCCACCGTTATTGCCGTGCCCGCACAGGATCAGATAGTGCGAGGCATCAGGATAAGCCGTGCGCGCCACGTTAAACGCCGCCTCGCCCGCGCGCTGCATCAGTTCGTAAAGGGTAATGCCGAGGCTATCTGCGGCCTCTTTCTCGGCCCGAAGGAGGTCATCCGCATGCCAGATGGAATGTGGTATACTTGCGGGGTTTTTCTTCACAGTATGGTCCGTCATGTCACAGCCCCTCGATCTCAATGAATTAGCGCAAAAAATAAAACAGTGGGGTGCTGAACTGGGCTTCCAGAAGGTCGGTATTACTGACACCGACCTCTCTGCCAGTGAGCCTAAGCTCCAGGCATGGCTGGATAAACAATACCACGGCGAGATGGAGTGGATGGCGCGTCACGGTATGATGCGTGCCCGCCCCCACGAGCTGTTGCCGGGTACGCTGCGCGTTATTAGCGTACGCATGAACTATCTGCCCGCTAACGCGGCCTTTGCGCGCACGCTAAAAAATCCCTCTCTGGGTTACGTCAGCCGATACGCGCTGGGGCGTGATTACCACAAACTTCTGCGCAACCGTCTAAAAAAGCTCGGGGAAACCATTCAGCTGCACTGTGTTTCGCTGAATTTTAGACCCTTTGTCGATTCTGCGCCTATTCTTGAGCGCCCGATCGCCGAAAAAGCCGGGCTCGGCTGGACAGGTAAGCACTCACTTATCTTAAGCCGCGACGCGGGCTCATTCTTTTTCCTGGGTGAACTACTGATTGATTTACCTCTTCCGGTAGACAGTCCGGTGGAAGAAGGTTGTGGCCGCTGTGTGGCCTGTATGACCATCTGCCCGACGGGCGCGATTGTCGAACCGTATACCGTTGATGCGCGCCGCTGTATCTCTTATCTCACTATCGAGCTGGAAGGCGCTATTCCAGAGGAGTTTCGTCCGCTTATTGGCAACCGCATCTACGGCTGTGATGACTGTCAGCTGATTTGTCCGTGGAACCGTTATTCACAGTTGACGGACGAAGAAGACTTCAGTCCGCGCAAGGCGTTACATGCCCCGCAGTTGATCGAACTGTTCGCCTGGAGCGAAGCCTGGTTCCTGAAGGTGACGGAGGGTTCCGCCATACGTCGTATCGGCCACCTGCGCTGGCTGCGTAATGTGGCCGTTGCGCTGGGGAATGCCCCGTGGGATGAGGCAAATCTTCAGGCGCTCGAAAGCCGTAGAGGTGAGCACCCACTTCTTGATGAGCACATAGAATGGGCGATTGCGCAGCAAATTGAGAAGCGAAATGCCGGCGTGGTTGAAGTGCAGTTACCGAAGAAACAGCGCCTGGTCAGGGTGATTGAAAAAGGACTGCCGCGGGATGTGTGATATATTCACAGGCTGTGAATAAAAATAAGAATTCAGGCGCCATCAGCTCTGGCAAACAGGTCAAGTGATCTCAATAACATTTTGAAATCAAATTTTCTTCATAAATTACAGGTAATTACGAAGATATTATTCACCCTGCTAACATTTCGTAGAGACTGGTTTTATCACGGTTTCTGTGGATAACTCTGTTCACAAGAGTATTTCAGACATAATAGAAAACGTCCCCAACGAAGCACTTCGCTGTGGATAATCTGGAGATGAAGAAGAATTTGGAGCGGGAAACGAGACTCGAACTCGCGACCCCGACCTTGGCAAGGTCGTGCTCTACCAACTGAGCTATTCCCGCTTGGGTGTTCTGGTGCTATGCGTATCTTGCGATACTTTCAAATTTTGGAGCGGGAAACGAGACTCGAACTCGCGACCCCGACCTTGGCAAGGTCGTGCTCTACCAACTGAGCTATTCCCGCTTGGGTGTTCTGGTGCTGGCGTATCTTGCGATACTTTTCAAATTTTGGAGCGGGAAACGAGACTCGAACTCGCGACCCCGACCTTGGCAAGGTCGTGCTCTACCAACTGAGCTATTCCCGCAAATCTGTACTGCTTTTGTTGCTGTCGTAACGTGTAATTCTCTGTCGTTACGGGAGGCGCATTATACGAGAAATCCGTTTAGCTGCAACCCCCCTCAAAGCGATTTTTTTGAAATTCAGTTCAAGTGCTTATTTAATCGGCAAGCTGAACAATTTAGCGACAAAAACCCGGCCACGCAAGGCGCCGGATCGCAAAATCAGAGCTTAATAAAGTTTTCGCGATAGTACGCCAGCTCCGCAACAGACTCACGGATGTCATCCATCGCCTGGTGCGTCCCCTGCTTTGTGAAGCCGTCGAGAATTTCCGGTTTCCAGCGGCGGGCCAGCTCTTTCAGGGTGCTCACATCCAGATAGCGGTAGTGGAAGTAGGACTCCAGCTCCGGCATGTACTTAAACAGGAAACGACGATCCTGACCAATGCTGTTGCCACAGATAGGCGATTTTCCTGCCGGCACCCACTGCTTCAGAAATTCAAGCGTCGCCAGCTCCGCTTCGCGGTCGCCCAGGGTGCTGGCCTTCACGCGTTCCACCAGCCCGCTGCCGGTATGGGTACGCACGTTCCACTCATCCATCAGCGCAAGCTGGTCATCGGACTGGTGCACGGCAATCGTTGGGCCTTCCGCCAGAATATTGAGGTTGGCATCGGTGACCAGTGTGGCGATCTCAATAATGCGATCGCGCTCGGGATCAAGGCCGGTCATCTCCAGATCGATCCAAATCAGGTTGTTTTCGTCCGCGCTCATGTTATTTTCCACCCTTCTCGCATAACCGGCAGTAGCAGGTTAACTAGTATTAATTAGAGTGTATCATAGAGGTTTTGCCCGCTACGGGCGACCAGGAGCCAGCGCGATTGAGTAAAAATAAACTCTCCAAAGGGCAGCAGCGCCGCGTGAATGCAAATCACCAGCGCCGTCTTAAAACCACTACGGAGAAGCCCGATTACGACGACAACCTGTTTGGCGAAGCGACAGAAGGCGTTGTGATTAGCCGCTTCGGCATGCACGCCGATGTCGAATCTGCCGACGGGGATATCCACCGTTGCAATATCCGTCGCACCATCCGTTCCCTGGTGACCGGTGACCGCGTGGTCTGGCGTCCAGGCAAAGAGGCGGCAGAAGGGGTAACGGTTAAAGGTATCGTTGAAGCCGTGCATGAACGCACGTCGGTTCTGACCCGTCCGGATTTCTACGACGGCGTGAAGCCCATTGCCGCCAACATTAACCAGATCGTGATCGTTTCGGCGATTTTGCCTGAGCTTTCACTCAACATTATTGACCGTTATCTGGTGGCCTGCGAAACGCTACAGGTTGAGCCGCTTATCGTGCTGAATAAAATCGATCTGCTGGATGACGAGGCCATGGCCTTTGTCAATGAGCAGATGGATATTTACCGCAACATTGGCTATCGCGTGTTGATGGTTTCCAGCCGCACCAAAGACGGCCTGAAGCCGCTGGAAGATGCGCTAACCGACCGCATCAGCATCTTTGCAGGGCAGTCCGGCGTGGGTAAATCCAGCCTGCTTAACAATCTGCTCGGCCTTCAGCAGGAGATCCTGACCAACGATGTGTCGGACGTCTCCGGGCTGGGCCAGCACACCACCACCGCCTCACGTCTCTATCACTTCCCGCACGGCGGCGATGTGATTGACTCCCCGGGCGTGCGTGAATTTGGTCTCTGGCATCTCGAGCCGGAACAAATCTTTAACGGATTTGTCGAATTCCATGACTATTTAGGCGCTTGCAAATACCGCGACTGTAAACATGACAACGATCCGGGCTGCGCCATCCGCGAAGCGGTAGAGAACGGAGAAATTGCGGAAACCCGTTTCGAAAATTACCACCGTATTCTCGAAAGCATGGACCAGGTAAAAACGCGTAAAAACTTTTCTGATTCTGATAACTGACAACTAAGCTAAGCGTCGCTAAAATCGTCCCCTTTTTTCAGGTTCCGGCAGCGTAATGCCGGATCAGGAACGACAAAACAATGGCCTGGAGGCTACCTTGTTAAACTCATTTAAACTTTCGCTTCAATACATTCTGCCGAAACTGTGGCTCACTCGCCTGGCGGGCTGGGGCGCGAGCAAACGAGCGGGCTGGCTGACCAAACTGGTCATCGACCTGTTCGTGAAATACTACAAGGTCGACATGAAAGAAGCGCAGAAGCCGGATACGGCAAGCTATCGTACCTTCAACGAATTTTTTGTGCGTCCGCTGCGCGATGAAGTGCGCCCGCTGAATACCGACCCGAACGTGCTGGTGATGCCAGCGGACGGCGTGATCAGCCAGCTGGGTAAAATTGAAGACGACAAAATTTTGCAGGCGAAAGGCCATAACTACAGCCTGGAAGCGCTGCTGGCCGGTAACTACATAATGGCCGATCTGTTCCGTAACGGGACTTTCGCGACCACCTATCTCTCCCCGCGCGATTACCACCGCGTGCATATGCCGTGTAACGGTATTCTGCGCGAGATGATCTACGTGCCGGGGGATCTGTTCTCCGTCAATCACCTGACGGCGCAAAACGTTCCTAACCTGTTTGCCCGTAACGAGCGCGTCATCTGCCTGTTTGATACTGAATTTGGCCCAATGGCGCAGATTCTGGTGGGTGCTACCATTGTAGGCAGCATCGAAACCGTCTGGGCGGGCACCATTACTCCGCCACGCGAAGGCGTGATCAAGCGCTGGACCTGGCCTGCCGGCGAAGAAGAAGGTTCTGTGGCCCTGCTGAAAGGTCAGGAAATGGGCCGCTTCAAGCTGGGCTCAACGGTCATCAACCTGTTCGCTCCGGGCAAAGTTAACCTGGTCGACGAGCTGGAAAGCCTGTCCGTGACCAAACTCGGCCAGCCTCTGGCAGTATCGACGGAGGTCTTTGCAACACCAGACGTTGCGCCAGCCCCGTTGCCGGAAGATGAGATCAAAGCCGAGCACGACGCCAGCCCGCTGGTTGACGACAAAAAAGACGAAGGCTAACAACAGAAGGATCGCTGACGTGCGCCCGATTATCTTATTACTGATGGCCTGGTGCCTCAGCATGGGGGCGTACGCAGCGACGGCCCCCGACGCCAAACAGATAACCCAGGAGCTGGAGCAGGCAAAAGCGGCAAAACCCGCTCAGCCGGAGACCGTTGAGTCACTCCAGTCTGCACTGAACGCGCTTGAGGAACGAAAGGGTTCCCTTGAGCGCGCGCAGCAGTATCAACAGGTTATCGACAATTTCCCCAAACTCTCTCAGACCCTGCGCTCGCAGCTAAACAACCTGCGCGATGAACCACGCCAGGTCCCCGCGGGGATGACGTCCGAGGCGCTGAATCAGGAGATCCTGCAAGTCAGCAGCCAGCTGCTGGAAAAAAGCCGTCTGGCGCAGCAGGAGCAGGAACGGGCGCGTGAAATTGCCGATTCCCTCAGTCAGCTTCCACAGCAGCAAACCGATGCCCGCCGTCAGTTAAATGAGGTGGAACGCCGCATCGGGACGCAGACAGGCAGCACACCGCAGAATCAGGCGCAAAATCTTGGGTTGCAGGCGGAATCCGCCAGACTAAAAGCCCTGGTTGATGAACTGGAGCTGGCGCAGCTTTCCGCTAACAACCGCCAGGAGCTGTCGCGGATGCGTTCCGAGCTGGCGCAGAAGCAGAGCCAGCAGCTGGATGCGTATCTCCAGGCGCTGAGAAATCAACTCAACAGCCAGCGTCAGCGTGAAGCTGAACGTGCTCTGGAAAGCACAGAGTTACTGGCCGAAAACAGCGCTAACCTGCCCGACAGCATCGTCGCCCAGTTTAAGGTTAACCGCGAGCTTTCTGCTGCGCTGAATCAGCAGGCGCAGCGCATGGATTTGGTGGCCTCGCAGCAGCGTCAGGCTACCAATCAAACCCTTCAGGTTCGTCAGGCACTCAACACGCTGCGTGAACAGTCCCAGTGGCTTGGCTCGTCTAACCTGTTGGGCGAAGCGTTACGCGCGCAGGTGGCCCGTCTGCCAGAGATGCCAAAACCACAGCAGCTTGATACGGAGATGGCGCAGCTGCGTGTTCAGCGTCTTCATTATGAAGATCTCCTCAACAAGCAGCCGCAAATCCGCCAGATCCGTCAGGCTGACGGACAGCCGCTCACCGGCGAGCAAAGTCGTATTCTGGAAGCACAGCTGCGCACCCAACGCGAACTGCTCAATTCCCTGTTGCAGGGGGGCGATACGCTGATCCTTGAGCTGACCAAGCTGAAAGTCTCGAATAGCCAGCTGGAGGATGCGCTGAAAGAGGTCAACGAAGCCACGCACCGTTACCTTTTCTGGACGTCCGACGTGCGGCCGATGACCTTCGCCTGGCCGATTGAGATCGTGCAGGATCTGCGCCGCCTCATTTCGCTGGACACCTTTAGCCAGCTGGGCCTCGCCAGCGTAATGATGATAACCAGTAAGGAGACTATCTTCCCGTTGCTGGGGGCGCTGATTCTGGTGGGCTTCAGTATTTATTCCCGTCGTCACTTTACCCGTTTCCTTGAGCGCTCCAGCGCCCGAGTGGGAAAAGTAACCCAGGATCACTTCTGGCTGACGTTGCGTACGGTGTTCTGGTCAATTCTGGTCGCGTCTCCGCTGCCGGTGCTGTGGATGACGCTCGGATATGGACTGCGTGAAGCCTGGCCCTACCCGCTTGCCGTCGCGATTGGCGATGGCGTGACCGCCACCGTCCCGCTGCTGTGGGTGGTGATGATTTGCGCCACGTTTGCGCGGCCAAATGGTCTGTTCATCGCTCACTTTGGCTGGCCGCGTAATCGCGTTGCGCGGGCGATGCGTTACTACCTGATGAGTATCGGGCTGATTGTGCCGCTGATTATGGCGTTGATCATGTTCGATAATCTCAATGACCGGGAGTTCTCCGGCTCGCTGGGACGGCTGTGCTTTATGCTGATCTGCGGGGCGTTAGCGGTAGTGACGCTCAGCCTGAAACGCGCCGGGATCCCGCTCTATCTCGACAAGACCGGCAGCGGCGATAACATGTTAAACCGTCTGCTGTGGAACCTGCTGCTCAGCGCGCCGCTGGCGGCGATGCTGGCGGCAGCGGTCGGTTATCTCGCCACGTCGCAGGCGCTGCTCGCCCGACTGGAAACGTCGGTGGCCATCTGGTTCCTGCTGCTGGTGGTCTACCATGTTATCCGCCGCGGCATGCTGATCCAGCGTCGTCGTCTGGCGTTTGACCGTGCTAAACATCGTCGCGCAGAAATTCTGGCCCAGCGCGCGCGGGGTGAGGAAGAGCCAAACCACGTCAACAGCACCGAAGGGACTACAGACGCTGATGACGTCGAACTGGATCTGGATGCGATAAGTACTCAGTCCCTGCGGCTGGTACGCTCAATTCTGATGCTGGTTGCCCTGCTGTCGGTGATCTACCTGTGGTCAGAAATCCACTCCGCGTTTGGCTTCCTGGAGAACATCTCTTTATGGGATGTGACGTCCACGGTGCAGGGAGTCGAAAGCCTGGAGCCCATCACCTTAGGGGCCGTGCTGATTGCGATTCTGGTGCTGATCATCACCACCCAGCTGATCCGTAACTTCCCTGCCCTGCTGGAGCTGGCGCTGTTGCAGCATCTGGATTTAACCCCAGGCACGGGCTATGCGATCACCACCATCACCAAGTATTTAATCATGCTGTTTGGTGGGCTGGTCGGCTTCTCGATGATTGGTATCGAATGGTCAAAACTGCAATGGCTGGTTGCCGCCCTGACCGTAGGCCTGGGCTTTGGTTTACAGGAGATTTTTGCCAACTTCGTTTCTGGTCTGATCATTCTGTTTGAAAAGCCGATTCGAATTGGCGATACGGTGACCATCCGCGATCTCACCGGCAGCGTCACCAGGATCAACACCCGCGCCACCACCATCAGCGACTGGGACCGTAAAGAGATCATCGTCCCGAACAAGGCATTTATCACCGAGCAGTTTATCAACTGGTCGCTGTCCGACTCCGTCACGCGTGTGGTGCTGACCGTACCCGCTCCGTCGGATGCCAACAGCGAAGAGGTGACGCAGATCCTGTATACGGCTGCTGAACGCTGTTCGCTGGTAATCGACAACCCACCGCCGGAAGTCTTCCTGGTTGATTTGCAGCAGGGGATCCAGATTTTCGAGCTGCGTATCTACGCCGCCGAGATGGGACACCGTATGCCGCTGCGCCATGAGATCCACCAGCTGATTCTGGCTGGCTTCCGCGAGCACGGAATTGATATGCCGTTCCCACCGTTCCAGATGCGTCTGGAAACGCTGGACGGACGTAAGACGGGAAGAACGTTGACGTCAGCGGCGCGTACGCGCCCGGCGGGAAGTTTGTAATCCTTTCCCCCTCCCCATCGGGAGGGGGTCAATCCTTTATGCCACTTCTGCTACACAGGCCGTCGAGCGACGACGGTAATGCTCATAAATCCCCATTGCCAGCAGCGAGAAGAAGATCGGTCCGCCAACCATCCACAGCGTGCTGTTCCAGTCATTTGCCTCAACAACGGGCTGAATGACGGTAAAAATGTTGGCGAACGCGACGACCAGCACCACAACAGTGGTCGCCAGCAGCGTCGCCGCACGGGTTTTGAAGATCACAAACGGTCGTTCCAGATCCTGCTTCGCCTTAAAGAACGGGAACGCCAGGGTCAGGAACAGATACGGAAGCGTCATCGATACGTTTGCCATCAGGGTCAGCTTGTTATAGAACGCCGACGCGGTATCACCGCCGAAGGACACCAGCAGAATGAACACGCACACCAGCATGCACTGCATCCACATCGCGTTGGCAGGCATACCGGCAGCGTTCAGCTGAGTCATACGTGCAGGCCACAGCGCCTTTGGCGTCCCCTGAATAATCGCTTTCAGCGGCGAGTAGATCAGCGTGAAGAACGCGCCAGTATAGGCGAGGAACATCGACAAACCGGTAATCCGCGCAAACCAGATCCCCAGGGTGGCCGACGTTTCCGGCGCGAGATCCATGGCGTTGCCCAGCGTCACCCCCAGGCTTTTCATCAACACGTAGGTAATGTTGCCGAGGTTGGTAGTGTTATTGCTCAGTACCTGCTGCCAGTTGGTGCTGACGCCCCAGAGGAAAATCGCCAGTGAGTAGCCAATGGATATGACGATGGCGGCAAAGATAATGCCTTTGGCGAAGTTCTTTTCCGGATTTTCGGTTTTGTCGACCAGGCCGCCCACGGCTTCAATTCCACCGTAAGCAAAGATGGCAAACACCACGAAGGAGAGCATGGCCAGTCCGGACTGGTAACCCGGATTAGGCGATGAAACGAAGTTGACTTCCTGTGCGAAATGCCCGCCGTTCAGGCACAGAATGGCGATGCTGACCAGCAGCAGCACCAGGTTCAGGCACATCACGGAAATACCGCCAACGGCAGTGATACGGGCAATTTTGTTGATGCCTTTCGAGGCCACCAGCGTGACCACCACCATCCAGCACACCGCCAGAATACCGACCACCTGCGTGGAGCTCAGCCCCGCCAGAGACCAGACCTGCGTTTTATCCGCACCGAAGAGAAACGTTGAGAACGGCACCCAGACCTTGGCCGCCGTGCTGACCATCCAGACGACGTAGGATGAAAACCACATGAACGTACCGATAAACGCATAACGCGGACCGACGCTGTTGTTCATCCACGAATAGATGCCACCCTCTTCTTTCCGGTACGCCGAGCCCATCTCCGCCATCATCAGCGCAAACGGGATAAAGAAGAACAGAGCGGAAACGATATAAAACGGCGTCGCGCTGTAGCCCATCAGATAAAACGCGGACGGGCTATTGGCAAAGCCAAAGACTGACGTAAAAATCATCAGAATGAGCCCGGTAAGGGTCATTTTTTTGAGTGAGTGAGACATATAACCATCCGAAACGGAATTAAACTGCGCGGATGGTAGCAGATGACCAGACAAATATTGTGGCTATCCGAGGCAATTTAAGAAAAAGACCCGTCTATAGCGAAAAGAGCAGTTTTTAATGTGGCAGAGTTAAATGACCGAGTAGGCCGGGTAAGCGACAGCGCCACCCGGCATTTTTTCAGGCGCGATCGACCGTAAAGGCAATCACATCGCCCAGCTGCTCGGCACCCAGCGCCAGCATGACCAGACGATCCACACCCAGCGCCACGCCGGAGCAGTCCGGCAAACCGGCCTTAAGCGCTTCCAGCAGGTTGGTGTCAATCGGCTGCTGCGGCAGACCGCGCGCGTTGCGCTTGCGGTTATCCTGCTCGAAACGCTGCTGCTGTTCGCGCGCGTCGGTCAGCTCGTGGAAACCGTTCGCCAGCTCAATGCCTTTGAAGTACACCTCAAACCGTTCCGCCACGCGGTGATCTTCGGTGCTGATCTGCGCCAGCGAGGCCTGGCTGGCCGGGAAGTGATAGACAAACGTCGGGCGATCTTTACCAATTTGCGGTTCAACGCCAAAGGTGAACAGCAGTTGCAACAGCGTGTCGCGGTCCTCTTCGTTATCCGCCACATTGCTCAGATCCAGTTTTGCCGCCACTTCACGCAGCTGTGTTTTATCAGCCGACAGCGGATCGATTTCCAGATGGCGCTGGAAGGCCTGCTGATAGGAGAGCGTTTCAGCTTCCGCGCAATCCAGCACCTGTTGCAGCAGATCGTCGACTTCGTTCATCAGACGATACATGTCGTAGTGCGGGCGGTACCACTCCAGCATGGTGAATTCCGGATTATGGTGTCGGCCCATCTCTTCATTACGGAAGCTACGGCACAGCTGATAGACCGGACCACACCCGGCCGCCAGCAGACGCTTCATATGGTATTCCGGGCTGGTCATCAGATACAGATTCATGCCCTGAGAGTGGCCTGGGCCAACAAAACGGGTTTCAAACGGGACCAGATGAATATCCGTGACCGTCGCCTGACTCATGCACGGCGTTTCCACCTCCAGGACGCCGCGGTCGGCAAAGAAACGGCGGATCTCCGCCATAATTGCTGCGCGCTTTAGCAGGTTTGGAATGGATGCGCTCGGCTGCCAGGTGGCCGTTTCGCTCATGAGTTATTTCTCCGTTTTCAGACAAGGGCACGAAGTCTACTCGCAAGCCGGGGCAGAGACAAATTTTGCACAGTAAAAGTCCCTTTTCATTGCACAGAGAAATACTGTGACGCCATTCATTAATCACGATGATAAATCACCGCACAGAACAGCAAAAAAATCGAACACGTCAAATTTCCCTCCCTTCTACGCGGTTATACTGTTTTACCCATAAAGGAGCAGTGGAATCGCTTCCGCAATCGCCCGTTCGGGCAGGTGAACGTCCTTTAGCTCATCGCGTTGCCGGAAAACAAAAATCTGGAGGAATGTCGTGCAAACTTTTCAAGCCGATCTTGCCGTAATAGGCGCTGGCGGGGCTGGATTACGCGCTGCAATTGCTGCGGCACAAGCCAATCCGAACGCTAAAATCGCATTGATTTCAAAAGTCTATCCGATGCGCAGCCACACGGTAGCCGCAGAAGGAGGATCCGCTGCCGTCGCGCAGGATCATGACAGCTTCGAATACCATTTCCACGACACGGTTGCAGGGGGCGACTGGCTTTGCGAACAGGATGTCGTTGATTACTTCGTGCACCATTGCCCAACGGAGATGACCCAGCTGGAACAGTGGGGATGCCCGTGGAGCCGCCGTCCGGACGGGAGCGTCAACGTCCGCCGCTTCGGTGGCATGAAGATCGAACGCACCTGGTTTGCCGCCGATAAGACCGGCTTCCACATGCTGCACACCCTGTTCCAGACCTCCCTCCAGTTCCCACAAATCCAGCGCTTTGACGAACATTTCGTTCTCGACATTCTGGTCGACGACGGTCATGCGCGCGGACTGGTGGCGATGAACATGATGGAAGGCACGCTTGTCCAGATCCGCGCTAATGCGGTGGTGATGGCAACGGGCGGCGCGGGCCGCGTATACCGCTACAACACCAACGGCGGCATCGTCACCGGTGACGGTATGGGCATGGCGCTCAGCCACGGCGTCCCGCTGCGTGATATGGAGTTCGTCCAGTATCACCCAACCGGCCTACCGGGCTCCGGCATACTGATGACGGAAGGCTGCCGCGGCGAAGGCGGAATTCTGGTCAACAAAAACGGCTATCGCTATTTGCAGGATTACGGCATGGGTCCGGAAACCCCACTTGGCGAGCCGAAAAACAAATACATGGAACTCGGCCCTCGCGACAAAGTCTCTCAGGCTTTCTGGCACGAGTGGCGCAAAGGCAACACCATCTCAACGCCGCGCGGCGACGTGGTGCATCTCGACCTGCGTCATCTCGGCGAGAAGAAACTGCTGGAGCGTCTGCCGTTTATCTGCGAGCTGGCGAAAGCGTATGTGGGCGTCGATCCGGTGAAAGAACCGATCCCGGTGCGTCCAACCGCGCACTACACCATGGGCGGCATCGAAACCGATCAGCAGTGCGAAACCCGCATCAAAGGGCTGTTTGCGGTGGGCGAGTGTTCCTCCGTCGGTCTGCACGGCGCAAACCGTCTGGGCTCGAACTCGCTGGCTGAGCTGGTGGTCTTTGGTCGCATGGCGGGCGAACGTGCGGTGGAGCGTGCCGCAACGGCAGGTGAAGCTAACAGCGCGGCGCTGGATGCGCAGGTTGTAGACGTCGAAAAACGCCTGAAAGACCTGGTGAACCAGGAAGGTAACGAAAACTGGTCGAAGATCCGCGACGAAATGGGGCTGTCGATGGAAGAAGGCTGCGGGATCTACCGTACGCCAGAGCTGATGCAGAAAACCGTCGATAAGCTGGCGGAGTTGCAGGAGCGCTTCAAGCGCGTGCGTATCACCGACACTTCCAGCGTATTCAATACCGAACTGCTTTATACCATTGAACTGGGCCACGGCCTGAACGTCGCAGAATGTATGGCCCATTCCGCCCTGGCGCGTAAAGAGTCCCGCGGCGCGCACCAGCGTCTGGATGAGGGCTGCACTGAACGTGACGACGTCAATTTCCTTAAACACACTCTCGCCTGGCGCGATGCGGATGGCACCACCCGTCTGGACTACAGCGACGTGAAAATCACCACGCTGCCACCGGCGAAACGCGTGTACGGTGCAGAAGCAGAAGCCGCCGATAAGAAGGAGAAGGCGAATGGCTGAGATGCAAAAACTGAAAGTTGAAGTGGTGCGCTACAATCCGGAAGTGGACGCCGCGCCGCATAGCGCTTTCTATGAAGTCCCTTACGACGAGCAAACCTCCCTGCTGGATGCGCTCGGCTATATCAAAGATAACCTGGCCCCAGACCTGAGCTACCGCTGGTCCTGCCGCATGGCAATTTGCGGCTCCTGCGGCATGATGGTCAACAAGGTGCCAAAGCTGGCGTGTAAAACCTTCCTGCGTGATTACACCAAAGGCATCAAGGTTGAAGCGCTGGGCAATTTCCCGATTGAGCGCGATCTGGTGGTCGACATGACCCACTTTATCGAAAGCCTCGAAGCGATTAAGCCGTACATCATCGGCAACCCGCGCACACCGGATCAGGGGCCAAACACTCAGACGCCCGCGCAGATGGCGAAATACCATCAGTTCTCCGGCTGCATCAACTGCGGCCTGTGCTACGCCGCCTGTCCACAGTTTGGCCTGAACCCTGAGTTTATCGGCCCGGCCGCCATTACCCTGGCGCACCGCTATAACGAAGACAGCCGCGACCACGGCAAAAAAGAACGTATGGCCCAGTTGAACAGCCAGAACGGGGTCTGGACCTGCACGTTTGTCGGTTACTGCTCCGAAGTCTGTCCGAAGCATGTCGACCCGGCCGCCGCCATTCAGCAGGGTAAGGTGGAAAGCTCGAAAGACTTTCTTATCGCTACCCTGAAACCACGCTAAGGAGTGCATGATGACGACTAAACGCAAAGCCTACGTGCGACCAATGCCGTCCACCTGGTGGAAAAAACTGCCGTTTTATCGCTTCTATATGCTGCGTGAAGGCACGGCAGTTCCCGCGGTCTGGTTCAGCCTCGAACTGATGTACGGGGTGTATGCCCTCAAGCACGGCCCGGAAGCCTGGGCCAGTTTTGTGGGCTTCCTGCAAAACCCAATCATCGTAGTACTGAACCTGATTGTGCTCGCCGCCGCGCTGCTTCATACCAAAACCTGGTTTGAACTGGCGCCAAAAGCAGCGAACATCATTGTAAAAGGCGAAAAAATGGGGCCAGAGCCGGTCATTAAAGGGCTCTGGGCAGTGACAGCAGTTGTCTCTGTGGTCATTCTGTTTGTCGCACTGTTCTGGTAAGGAGACTACTGTGATCAATCCAAATCCAAAACGTTCAGACGAGCCGGTTTTCTGGGGGCTGTTTGGCGCAGGCGGCATGTGGAGCGCCATTATTGCCCCGGTCATTATCCTGCTGGTCGGGATCATGCTGCCGCTGGGGTTGTTCCCGGGCGATGCGCTGAGCTATGAGCGCGTACTGGCCTTTGCGAGCAGCTTTATTGGCCGCGTGTTCATCTTCCTGATGATCGTCCTGCCGCTGTGGTGTGGTCTGCACCGTATCCACCATGCGATGCACGATCTGAAAATCCATGTGCCAAGCGGTAAATGGGTCTTCTACGGTCTGGCGACCATTCTGACGGTCGTCACGTTGATTGCCGTGGTCACCATCTGACTGAACAGGCCCGCCATCCGGCGGGCTTTTTACTTTTTCATCTTCTCCACCAGCCACCGGGAAAATTCGCGCATGGCTGGCGTTTCTGCCCGGGACTGCAATCGGGTCAGCCAGTAGCTACCGAGCTCAATCTGCGTCGCAAAGGGCTGCACAATGCGCTCGCTGGCTAACAGATGGGTAAACATATCGACAGGCGCAATGGCAATGCCCACCCCTGCCTGAGCGGCCTCCAGCATGGTCACGGACGAATCAAATACCATCACGCGGTGCGTTGGCGAAGGGGGATGCTCGCCGGCCGCCTGCATCCACGCGGTCCATTCATCGCGTCGGTAAGAGCGCAGCAGCGTAAACCTGAGGATGTCGGCCGGACTGTGCAGACTGGCGGCGATATCGGGCGTACACAGCGGCGCGAGCGGCGCATGACAAAGGAATTCAGCCTCGGTGCCGTGCCACGCCCCGCCACCGTAGCGGATCGTATAGTCAAGCCCTTCGGCAGCCGGATCAACGCGGTTGTTATGGGTGGAAAGCTGAAGATCGATGTGCGGATAGCCACGGCGAAAATCCTCCAGCTGCGAGAATAAAACCCCGGTGGCAAATGTACCCACCACGCCGATTTTCAGCTTCTCCTGCGCACGATGGTTAGCGAAGCGATCCAGCATTCCGGCTATACGATCGAAAGAATCATTCAGCACCGGCAGTAAATTTTCACCCTCGGTAGTCAACATCAGCCCGCGCGACACGCGAACGAACAGCTGACAGTTCAGGTGCTGCTCCAGCGTTTTCACATGCTGGCTAATGGCTGAATGGGTCACGTTCAGCTCAATGGCCGCATGCGTAAAGCTGAGATGTCTCGCGGCGGCTTCAAAAGCCCGAAGCGAATTGAGGGGGAGATAGCTTCGCGTCATGGTCTCTTCCGTTAGAAAAATTAACAGCTAATGCTAAATTTAACCGTTTGTCAGGCACAGTCAAATCCAACAGACTACGCCTGTCTGACGGGCCCGGACATCCCCTTGACTCGCTATTACGGAAGATTACTGATGATGAAAAAATCCCTTTGCTGCGCCCTGCTGCTGGGCCTCTCTTGCTCTGCTCTCGCCGCGCCAGTATCAGAAAAACAGCTGGCGGAGGTGGTCGCGAATACGGTTACCCCGCTGATGAAAGCCCAGTCTGTTCCAGGCATGGCGGTGGCCGTTATTTATCAGGGAAAACCGCACTATTACACGTTTGGCAAGGCCGATATCGCGGCGAATAAACCCGTTACGCCTCAGACCCTGTTCGAGCTGGGTTCTATAAGTAAAACCTTCACCGGCGTTTTAGGTGGGGATGCCATTGCTCGCGGTGAAATTTCGCTGGACGATCCGGTGACCAGATACTGGCCACAGCTGACGGGCAAGCAGTGGCAGGGTATTCGTATGCTGGATCTCGCCACCTACACCGCTGGCGGCCTGCCGCTACAGGTACCGGATGAGGTCACGGATAACGCCTCCCTGCTGCGCTTTTATCAAAACTGGCAGCCGCAGTGGAAGCCTGGCACAACGCGTCTTTACGCCAACGCCAGCATCGGTCTTTTTGGTGCGCTGGCGGTCAAACCTTCCGGCATGCCCTATGAGCAGGCCATGACGACGCGGGTCCTTAAGCCGCTCAAGCTGGACCATACCTGGATTAACGTTCCGAAAGCGGAAGAGGCGCATTACGCCTGGGGCTATCGTGACGGTAAAGCGGTGCGCGTTTCGCCGGGAATGCTGGATGCACAAGCCTATGGCGTGAAAACCAACGTGCAGGATATGGCGAACTGGGTCATGGCAAACATGGCGCCGGAAAAGGTTGCCGATGCCTCACTTAAGCAGGGCATCGCGCTGGCGCAGTCGCGCTACTGGCGTATCGGGTCAATGTATCAGGGTCTGGGCTGGGAGATGCTCAACTGGCCCGTGGAGGCCAACACGGTGGTCGAAGGCAGCGACAGTAAGGTAGCACTGGCGCCGTTACCCGTGGCAGAAGTGAATCCACCGGCTCCCCCGGTCAAAGCGTCCTGGGTCCATAAAACGGGTTCTACTGGCGGATTTGGCAGCTACGTGGCCTTTATTCCTGAAAAGCAGATCGGTATTGTGATGCTCGCGAATAAAAGCTATCCGAACCCGGCACGCGTTGAGGCGGCATACCATATCCTCGAGGCGCTACAGTAAAACATTGCCGGGTGGCGGCTTCGCCTTACCCGGCAAAACCCCCTACACAATCTCCCGCATTTTCCCTGCTGTCATCTACACTTAACAAAAAACAGTAAGGAAACTCCTATGCGCATTCTGCCTGTTATTGCCGCAGTAACAGCCGCGTTTTTAGTGGTTGCTTGCAGTTCCCCTACTCCTCCGCCTGGCGTCACGGTAGTCAGTAATTTCGACGCACAGCGCTTCCTCGGCACCTGGTATGAAATCGCCCGAATGGACCATCAGTTCGAACGGGGCTTAGAAAAAGTCACGGTCAACTACAGCGCGATGGATGACGGCGGGATCCGGGTCATTAACCGCGGCTATAACCCGGATCGCCAGATGTGGCAGCAGTCAGTTGGTCAGGCCTATTTCACCGGCGCGTCTAACCGCGCGGCCATGAAAGTCTCTTTCATCGGCCCATTCTACGGCGGGTATAACGTCATTGCGCTGGACAGAGAGTACCGCCATGCGCTGGTGTGTGGGCCGGATCGCAACTATCTGTGGATCCTCTCCCGCACGCCAACGATCCCGGCGGAAATGAAACAGCAGATGCTGGACATAGCGACCCGGCAAGGGTTTGACGTGACGAAATTACTCTGGGTAAAACAGCCGCATTAGTGGGTACTGAGTTTTAACCCGATGATACCCGCGACGATTAACGCGAGGCTGGCGATGCGCGCCAGGCTCGCAGACTCCCCCAGCAGCAGAATACCGGTAATGGCAGCCCCTACCGCGCCAATTCCCGTCCAGACAGCGTAAGCCGTTCCGACTGGCAAGCTTCGCATCGCCCATGACAACATGACGATACTGACAATCATTGCGGCGATAGTGATGACGCTGGGCGTCAGGCGGGTAAAACCATGGGTATATTTCAGGCCAATTGCCCATACCACTTCGAGCAAACCGGCAATAACAAGAACGATCCAGGACATATCAGGCTCCTTAACTTAACGACAAGTTGGGGCCGTCCCCGATGAATGAAGCGCTTACGGGTCGTCCCGCAAGGCTGAGGTTGCGCCTTATATTTTGGTTAGCATGGAATTTTTTTTCAAACTTTTTCTGCTGAACATGTTAAGGCAAGAAATAGCCTCAGTAAGACACGGAGTTCAGGCATTTATGACTCATCCGACTTCTCTATGATGATAGGCTTTCTGATGGCAGGAAGCCAAACCACTAGCCGACTGCGAAAATTTTATGTTTAAAATTCTTTTGATTGACCGTTGTCACTTCACCCGCACGGGATTTGAAGCCTGGGTCAATCATTCAGACCTGTTTTCGGGTCATTTCGTCGTAACCGGGGTAAATAATCTTTTCCTCGCCAGAGAGCATATCCTGCAATGGAAACCTGCGCTGGTCATCGCTGATTTATCTGGCTTCCGGCAGGATTTACACCATTTTCAGCAGCTATCCTCCCTGCTGATTGCCAGCGAAACATTGCCTTTTATTATGCTGCAATCAGGCCAGGAGCAAGAGATGACAGATTATCTGGCGCAGTTCCCGATATGGTCTTCTCTTTCCAAAAATACCGATCTGGAAAAACTAGCGGCGGTGATAAATGACGCGCTAACGTCATGCGCAAGCGCGGAGCTTCCGGAGATGGCAGCACCGTTACTGACGCGTCAGGAAGAGAGAGTTCTTAGCCTGTGGATGGATGGCGCGAGCAACCAGAAAATTGCCAGCAATCTGCGCATTAACGGAAAAACGGTGTACACGTACAAACGCAATATCCGCATGAAGCTACATATGGATACGCGCTACTCCCCGTTTTTATCGCTACAGGAAGTGGAGAATTGACGGTACGGTGAAATGACCTGCCGTACCGTCGCTTTCATTAGTTCTGAGCTTTAGTTGCTGCGCCAGAAATCGCGTTACCACCGTCGGAGATATCTTCCCCTACGCCACGGGTGGTGTTACATGCAGTCAGTACCGAAGAAAGCACCAGAACAGAAAAGATCGCTGCAATTGTTTTCTTAACCATAATATCTTCCTTTTATAGCCAAAGTTATTTTGTGTATAGCAACTTAAGAATAGACAAGATCTTGTCGTTTGACGGAAAAGGAAGAATTTTTAGGAAAATTAGACGGAATTAGCTGGCCGCATGGGAAATGATATGGCCGAGATCCTGGATATCTTCACCCACGCCACGCGCGGTGTTGCAACCGGAGAGAATTGCGCTGGAGAGCGCTAACAGAAGCAGAATTTTAACGGTACGTTTCATCTTCCCTGCCTGCAAAATCAGGCGCAGCGGGCGCTGCGCCTTACATCATGACGTAAATTACTTCACGCGGGATACGTATTCGCCGGAGCGGGTATCCACTTTGATCACTTCACCGATCTGTACGAACAGTGGCACTTTCACCACAGCGCCGGTAGACAGGGTGGCAGGCTTGCCGCCAGTACCTGCGGTATCACCTTTCAGACCTGGATCGGTTTCAACGATTTCCAGCTCAACGAAGTTCGGAGGCGTAACCGCGATAGGCTGACCGTTCCACAGGGTCACGATGCACTCAGCCTGATCCAGCAGCCACTTGGCGTTGTCACCAATCGCTTTTGCGTCCGCAGACAGCTGCTCGAAGGTTTCGTTGTTCATGAAGTGCCAGAACTCACCGTCGTTGTACAGGTAAGTCAGGTTCATATCGACAACATCAGCGCCTTCAGCGGAGTCAGTAGATTTGAAGGTTTTCTCAACACGGGTACCGGTCAGCAGGCGGCGCAGCTTTACGCGTGCGAATGCCTGGCCTTTACCTGGTTTAACGAATTCGCTGGCTTCAACCGCGTACGGTTCGCCGTCCATCATGATTTTAAGACCAGCACGAAAATCGTTGCTATAGTACGTTGCCATAAGGCCCTCTAAATTTGTTAACTGGTAGCTAAGCCACAAAATGGCGCATATTGTAACCCTAAACACCCCGTCCAGAGAAGATTGGTTATCGCAACTTGCCGATGTAATCACCAGTCCTGATGAATTGCTGCGTCTTTTAGACCTCGAACAGCACGAAGCGTTGCGTGCAGGTCGTGAGGCGAAACGCCTTTTCGCCCTGCGCGTTCCCCGCGCGTTTGTTGCCCGAATGGAAAAGGGCAATCCTGATGATCCGTTATTAAAACAAACGCTTACCTCTCAGGATGAGTTTATTACCGCCCCCGGCTACAGCACCGATCCGCTGCAAGAGCAGAACAGTGTCGTACCGGGTTTGCTGCATAAATACCGCAATCGTGCCCTGCTGCTGGTTAAGGGCGGTTGCGCGGTAAATTGCCGCTATTGCTTCCGTCGCCACTTCCCGTACGCCGAAAACCAGGGCAATAAGCGCAACTGGCAGGTGGCGCTGGACTACATCACGGCGCACCCGGAACTGGATGAAATCATCTTTTCCGGCGGCGACCCGCTGATGGCAAAAGATCATGAGCTGGACTGGCTGCTGACTCAGCTTGAGACCATCCCGCACATTAAGCGTCTGCGCATTCACAGCCGTTTACCGATCGTCATCCCGGCGCGTATCACCGACGCCCTGGTCACGCGCCTGGAGCAGTCCCGTTTGCAGGTGCTGCTGGTAAACCATATCAACCACGCGAATGAAATTGACGCGGACTTTCGTGCGGCGATGGCGCGTATGCGAAAGGCAGGCGTGACGCTGCTCAACCAGAGCGTATTACTGCGCGGCGTGAACGACAGCGCCCGCGTGCTGGCCGATCTCAGCAATGCCTTATTTGATGCGGGCGTTATGCCCTATTACCTGCATGTTCTGGATCGCGTCCAGGGCGCGGCGCACTTCATGGTGACAGATGAAGAGGCCCGGAAGATTATGCGCGAGCTGTTAACGCTGGTTTCAGGTTATATGGTGCCGAAGCTGGCACGTGAGATTGGCGGAGAGCCGAGTAAGACGCCGCTGGATTTGCAGCTGCGTCAGCAGTAAAAAGGCAGGTGGCGCTACGCTTACCTGCCCTGGAGATAAAGCGGCAGCGCCATCAAACGGTTATATCAGTTCGGGCACTTATAGACCTGGCCGTTCATCTGGCTGGCGGTTGGCACAAAGCTGGACAGCATCCCCTGCGTCGGGCTGCTTACCCCGTAAATCACGTTGCCGCCCATTGCCGCAGCCTGATTACGCAGGGCATTGGCCGCACCGCGCATAGAGCCGCCCTCTTCGCCGTGCTGCCCCGACATCCAGTTGCTTTGCTCGCCAGTGGCGGTGCCTAACAGCTGGCATTCGCTGCCCGGCTTATCTTCCACAAAGCGAACGCTCTGGCCCGCTGCCGTCAGCTCATTGCTGGTGCTACAACCCGCCAGCAGCAATGCTGCACCTACAATCCCTGCACAGACTTTTATGCGCATGTTATTCCTCGTTTTCAATAAGCTGGACAGTAGTTGTCCGCGTGTAAACCTTATACTAAAAAGATGACCAAAAGAAAAATGCTGAGCATTTCTGCGAGCCAGATTCCGCTGGCACTCCTCCGACATCTTAAATGAATTCTGATAATAACCTTTGGGATATCGTGTTTTAGCCCCCGATCGTTTTTAGTGATGCGACGTACAACTTTTGTACGCGACTCAAAAAAGGGGGTTTCATGAGTGCATCATCCTCAGGAGAGGAAAAAGTAACCTGGGTGGGCTATCTGGCGTTCGTGCTCACCATCGTATTTTTCTCAGGTTTTTTCGCCAAAAGTACCGAATGGTGGCGCGTGCTGGATTTTACCGTCCTGAACGGCAGCTTTGGACCGGTGAACGGTGCGCTGACGTTTCGCGGCGAGGGCGGCACGGGAGCGAAAGATGGGTTTTTGTTTGCCCTTGAACTGGCGCCCTCGGTCATTTTATCGCTCGGGATCATTGCCGTTACCGAGGGGCTGGGCGGGCTGCGCGCCGCACAACAGCTTATGACGCCCATTCTGCGCCCGCTGCTCGGCGTGCCGGGCATTTGCTCTCTGGCGCTTATCGCCAACCTGCAAAATACTGATGCTGCCGCAGGGATGACCAAAGAGTTGACCAACGAAGGGGCGATTACTGACCATGAGCGCGCCATTTTCGCCACCTTCCAGACCAGCGGTAGCGCCATTATTACCAACTATTTTTCTTCCGGCGCTGCACTCTTTACCTTTATTACCGTCCCGGTAATCACGCCGCTTGCCGTCATTCTGATGTTCAAATTTGTTGGCGCGAACTTTCTGCGACTGTGGATCGCCCACATGGAAGTTCGCTGCGCTCAGGAGGAAAAATGATCGCCCAGTCGCGTAAAAATATCATGGACTTGTTTATCGATGGCGCCCGCCGCGGCTTTACCATCGCCACCACCAGCCTGCTGCCGAACGTGGTCATGGCGTTTGTTATCATTCAGGCGCTCAAGGTAACCGGCCTGCTGGATATTGTCGGCAGGGTATGCGAGCCCATCATGGCTCTGTGGGGACTTCCGGGTGCGGCGGCAACGGTTCTTCTGGCCTCGGTGATGAGCATGGGGGGCGGTGTGGGGGTCTGCGCCAGTCTGGTCGCTGCCGGCACGCTCAACGGTCACGATGCCACCATCCTGCTGCCCGCCATCTATCTGATGGGTAATCCGGTGCAAAACACGGGCCGTTGCCTTGGCACCGCAGGCGTCAACCCGAAGTATTATCCACACATCATCGCTGTCTGCGTCATTAACGCCCTGCTCTCAATGTGGGTGATGCAACTACTCTTCTGAGGAGATAAAAATGGATTTTTCAGTGCTGGAACCGTACCTTTTCCGCAATGCGCAGCTTTACGCTCCCGAGGATCTTGGGCATTGCGATCTGCTGATTGCCGGAGGAAAAATCGTCGCAGTCGAAAAAGCGGGCCACGCCACAATGAGGCCAGACTGTCCTGAAAGCGATCTCGCCGGAGCGGTGGTTTGCCCGGGGTTTATCGATCAGCATGTACACCTGATTGGCGGCGGCGGTGAAGCCGGTCCCCACACCCGGACGCCAGAGGTACGATTGTCTGCGCTGGTGGCGGCTGGCATCACCTCCGTTGTAGGCCTGCTGGGCACCGACGGCGTGACCCGCCATCCCGAGTCGCTGCTGGCGAAAACGCGGGCACTTGAGCATGAAGGGATCAGCGCATGGATGCTGACAGGCGCGTATGGCCTGCCTTCTCCGACGATCACTGGCAGTATCGAAAAGGATGTGGCGCTAATTGATAAAATCATTGGCGTGAAATGCGCGATTTCTGACCATCGCTCTTCCGCACCGGCAGATGACCAGCTCGCGAATATGGCCGCCCAGTCGCGCGTCGGCGGGCTGCTGGGCGCCAAAGCGGGGATATCCGTATTTCACCTCGGCAACAGCCCTAAACTGCTGGAGCCACTGCTTAACATCCTGAATAACGCCGACGTGCCTCGCACGAAGCTGCTGCCAACCCACGTCAACCGCGCCCAGGCACTGTTCCACGCCGCACTGGACTATGCCCGCGAAGGGGGGTACATCGACATCACCACCAGCATCAGTGAGCCCATTGATGCCGCTACCGCCATCGCGACGGCCCGTGACGCGCAGGTGCCGTTTAACCGGCTCACGCTCAGCTCGGATGGCAACGGCAGCCAGCCGAATTTTGACGCAAACGGTAATCTTGTTGGCATTGGCGTGGCGGGTTTTGAGTCCCTGCTTGATACGCTACAGCAGCTGGTCGGCCGGTATCACCTGCCTCTGGAGGAGGCACTTCTGCCATTTACGCGTAACGTGGCGGAGTTTCTCGGTCTGGAGCATAAAGGGCGGATCGCGCCCGGATGCGATGCCGATTTCCTGGTGCTGACGGATGACCTGAAGATCCGTGAGGTCTGGGCGAAAGGCCGCCAGATGGTGCGTGAAGGCGTGGTGTGCGTGAAAGGCACGTTTGAGTAGAAGATAATAAAAAACCCCGGGCATTGCTGCCCGGGGCTCGTTCTGAGAGGTTCAGAACAGCATGATTACATCATGCCGCCCATGCCACCCATGCCGCCCATACCACCAGCAGCACCTAAGTCAGGCGCGTCGCCTTTAGGCAGGTCGGTCACCATGCACTCGGTCGTGATCATCAGGCCAGCTACAGATGCCGCGTATTGCAGAGCAGAACGGGTCACTTTAGTTGGATCCAGGATACCGAAGTCGATCATGTTGCCGTATTCTTCAGTTGCCGCGTTGTAACCGTAGTTACCTTCACCCGCTTTCACCTTGTTCGCAACCACAGACGGCTCTTCACCGGCGTTGGACACGATCTGACGCAGCGGAGCTTCCATTGCGCGCAGCGCAACTTTGATACCCACGTTCTGGTCTTCGTTCTGAGCAGTCAGGCCAGCCAGTTTAGCGGCTACACGCACCAGCGCGACACCACCACCAGCAACCACGCCTTCTTCTACCGCAGCACGGGTCGCGTGCAGGGCGTCGTCAACGCGTGCTTTCTTCTCTTTCATTTCAACTTCGGTAGCCGCACCGACTTTGATTACCGCTACGCCACCTGCCAGTTTCGCTACGCGCTCCTGGAGTTTTTCACGGTCGTAATCGGAAGTTGCTTCTTCGATCTGCTTACGGATCTGACCAACACGGCCCTGAATAGCGGCTTCTTCACCCACACCGTCGATGATGGTGGTGGTGTCTTTGTTGATCACAACGCGTTTCGCCTGGCCCAGGTCTTCCAGAGTCGCTTTTTCCAGCTCCATACCGATCTCTTCGGAGATCACGGTACCGCCGGTCAGGGTAGCGATATCCTGGAGCATCGCCTTACGACGATCGCCGAAGCCAGGTGCTTTAACCGCTGCCACTTTCACGATGCCACGCATGGTGTTAACCACCAGGGTCGCCAGCGCTTCGCCTTCAACGTCTTCAGCAATGATTACCAGCGGCTTGCCTGCTTTCGCAACGGCTTCCAGCACTGGCAGCATTTCGCGGATGTTGGAGATTTTCTTGTCAGCCAGCAGGATGAACGGGCTTTCCAGCTCAACAGCGCCAGTTTCTGGCTTGTTGATGAAGTATGGGGACAGGTAACCGCGGTCGAACTGCATACCTTCAACCACGTCCAGTTCGTCTTCCAGACCAGTACCGTCTTCAACGGTGATCACGCCTTCTTTACCGACTTTATCCATCGCTTCAGCGATCAGTTTACCTACGGTTTCGTCGGAGTTAGCGGAGATAGTACCAACCTGAGCAATGGCTTTAGAGTCAGAGCACGGTACGGACAGCGCTTTCAGTTCTTCAACAGCGGAAGCGACGGCTTTGTCGATACCACGTTTCAGATCCATTGGGTTCATGCCCGCAGCAACGGCTTTCAGGCCTTCGGTGATGATCGCCTGCGCCAGTACGGTCGCGGTGGTGGTACCGTCACCGGCAGCGTCGTTCGCTTTAGAGGCAACTTCTTTCACCATCTGTGCGCCCATGTTTTCGAACTTGTCTTCCAGCTCGATTTCACGTGCAACAGAAACACCATCTTTGGTGATGGTTGGCGCGCCGAAGGATTTGTCCAGCACTACGTTACGGCCTTTCGGGCCCAGAGTGACTTTCACTGCGTCTGCCAGTACGTTTACGCCGCGGAGCATTTTTACACGAGCGTCGTTACCGAATTTTACGTCTTTAGCTGCCATGTTCTTATTTCCTCAAATTCGTACAGTTTTCGTGCGTTAATTACGCTTCAACAATTGCCAGAATGTCGCTCTCGGACATGATCAACACTTCTTCATTGTCGATCTTCTCGGATTTCACGCCGTAGCCATCGTTGAAAATGACGATGTCACCAACTTTAACGTCCAGTGGCTGCACAGTTCCGTTTTCCAGGATGCGGCCCTTACCGACAGCGATGATTTCGCCACGCGTTGATTTTGCTGCTGCTGAACCGGTCAGAACGATGCCGCCAGCAGACTTGGTTTCAACTTCTTTACGTTTGACGATCACACGATCATGTAACGGACGAATACTCATTGATAGCTCTCCTTTGAGAAAGTCATTATCAGTTATGGATGACGCCGGTCCGCATGCGGTTTTCCGGCTAGTGCCCTGAGAGATGGGGATAGCTTTTTACCCCTTCAAGGGGTAATCGAAAAAAAATTTGCGAAAGTGTTACCATCCACTCTCTTTTGATGGTGGCGGGACGAGGTAAATGAGTGGACTCAGGCAGGAGTTGGGGCTGGCGCAGGGCATTGGCTTACTCTCAACGTCTTTGTTAGGCACGGGGGTATTTGCGGTTCCCGCGCTGGCGGCGTTGGTTGCCGGCAATAACAGTCTTTGGGCATGGCCGGTGCTGATCGTGCTGGTGTTTCCGGTGGCGATTGTCTTTGCCATACTCGGGCGGCACTTCCCGAGCGCAGGCGGCGTAGCGCATTTTGTCGGCATGGCGTTTGGGCCGCGGATGGAGCGTGTCACCGGCTGGCTATTTTTGTCGGTGATACCCGTTGGCCTTCCGGCAGCCCTGCATATCGCAACCGGCTTCGGACAGGCGCTGTTTGGCTGGCACGATGAACAACTGCTGCTGGCTGAAATCGGTACGCTGGAGATTGTCTGGTGGGTTGGCTCGCGAGGGGCCAGTTCCAGCGCCAATCTGCAAACGCTGGTCGCCGTGTTAATTGTCGCGCTGATCGTCGCCATCTGGTTTGCGGGTGACATTACGGTGGCGGATATTCCTTTCCCCGCGATTAACGACATCGACCACGCACAGCTTTTCGCTGCACTATCCGTCATGTTCTGGTGTTTCGTCGGTCTGGAGGCGTTCGCTCATCTGGCATCCGAGTTTAAACAGCCCGAGCGTGACTTTCCCCGCGCTCTGATGATTGGCCTGCTGCTGGCAGGCACCGTGTACTGGGCCTGTACCGTACTGGTGCTGCACTTCAACGCGTTCAGTGAAGAGAAAGCCGCCGCCGCGTCGCTGCCGGGCATCGTGGTGCAGCTGTTTGGTGTTAAAGCCCTGTGGGTAGCCTGCGTGATTGGCTATCTCGCCTGCTTTGCCAGCCTCAACATTTATATTCAGAGCTTCGCCCGGCTGGTGTGGTCTCAGGCACTTTATAAACCGGATAGCCCCCTCTCACGCCTGTCAAAGCGTCAGCTTCCGGTGAATGCGCTGAATACCGTACTGGGCTGCTGCGTGGTGAGTTCCCTGGCCATTTATCTCCTCGACATCAACCTTGACGCGCTGATTGTCTACGCCAACGGTATTTTCATCATGATCTACCTGCTGTGCATGCTGGCGGGCTGTCGGCTACTGAAAGGACGCTTTAAGGCGCTGGCGGCTGTCGGGTGTGTCCTGTGCCTGATGCTGCTGGCGATGGTGGGATGGAAGAGTGTGTACGCCATCGTCATGCTGGCGGGGCTGTGGGTGTTTTTACCGAAGCGGCAAGCTCCGCAGGCCCGGTGAGCGAGCGCCACCGGGCCAGAAACTCACCGATCGTCTTTATGATCTAACCGGTCGCGCTGCTCATCCTTACGCTGGTATTCCCCTTCAAAGGTATCCCCCGGGCCGGTGCTGAAACCACCGCCTGGCATACGGCTGAAACGCAGATGCGGCAGCAGCTTCATGGTCAGGTGCTTCTGCACCGGCGGCAACAGCAACAGCAGGCCGAGGAAGTCTGTAAAGAAGCCCGGCAGGATCAGCAGCAAACCAGCAATAATCAGCGACACGCTTTTGATCATCTCGGCGGCCGGGCTTTCGCCTGCGGCCATCTTCTGCTGCATTAACAGGAAATTTTTGAAACCCTGATTGCGCACCAGCGACATGCCGATGACGGAGGTGAAGATCACCAGAATCAGCGTCAGCAGGACGCCCAGCACATGGGCAACCTGGATGAAAATCGAAATTTCAATGTAAACATAAAGAAAGAAAGCAATAAATGGTATCCAGCGCACTGGCATCTCCTGTATGGCAGGTGCCTTCTGGCCCCTGACTGAATGTGTTCGCGAAGCGCGTAGATAAGAGATGGCGACGGTTAGCCAAATTTCAATCGGTTTGCACGGATATTTTTTCTGGAAATATTAAAGCGGTGACATATTTCACAGATTAATAATTATCATGAAATCGGGTCGATAATAAGTGATCCAGCTTACGGCAATTCGCTATCATCAGCATATGATCTCGAACATCTGGCCGATTGAGGGAATAATCGTCGGTCATAAAATATTCAAAACCACATATATACTGTGTGTTTAGTACAATCCATCGGCAGCTTGAAAAGAAGGTTCACATGTTAAACAACATTCGTATCGAAGAAGATTTGTTGGGTACCAGGGAAGTTCCAGCGGATGCCTACTATGGTGTTCACACTCTGAGAGCGATTGAAAACTTCTACATCAGCAACAGCAAAATCAGCGACATCCCTGAATTTGTGCGTGGCATGGTGATGGTAAAAAAAGCCGCGGCTCTGGCGAACAAAGAGCTGCAAACCATTCCTAAAAGCGCTGCAAATGCGATTATCGCCGCGTGCGATGAAGTGCTGAACAACGGCAAATGCATGGATCAGTTCCCGGTCGACGTCTATCAGGGCGGCGCGGGCACCTCTGTCAACATGAACACCAACGAAGTGCTGGCAAACATCGGCCTGGAGCTGATGGGTCATCAGAAAGGTGAATACCAGTACCTGAATCCGAACGACCACGTTAACAAATGTCAGTCCACCAACGACGCCTACCCAACCGGCTTCCGCATCGCGGTGTATGCCTCTGTCGTTAAACTGGTCGACGCGATTAATCAGTTGGGCGATGGCTTCCAGCGTAAAGCCGTTGAGTTCCAGGACATCCTGAAAATGGGCCGTACCCAGTTGCAGGACGCGGTGCCAATGACCCTCGGACAGGAATTCCACGCGTTTAACGTGCTGCTGAACGAAGAGACGAAAAACCTGCTGCGTACGTCCGAACTGCTGCTGGAAGTGAACCTGGGCGCAACCGCCATCGGTACACGCCTGAACACGCCAGATGGCTATCAGCAACTGGCGGTACAGAAGCTGGCTGAAGTGTCCAACCTGCCGGTTGTGCCTGCGGAAGACCTGATTGAAGCTACCTCAGACTGCGGCGCCTACGTGATGGTGCACAGCGCCCTGAAACGTCTGGCGGTGAAACTGTCCAAAATCTGTAACGACCTGCGCCTGCTCTCCTCCGGTCCGCGCGCTGGCCTGAATGAAATCAACCTGCCAGAGTTGCAGGCGGGTTCATCCATCATGCCAGCTAAAGTGAACCCGGTGGTGCCAGAAGTGGTGAACCAGGTTTGCTTCAAGGTTATTGGTAACGATACGACCGTCACCATGGCCTCCGAAGCCGGTCAGCTCCAGCTGAACGTGATGGAGCCGGTGATTGGCCAGGCGATGTTTGAATCTATCCATATTCTGACCAACGCCTGCTACAACCTGCTGGAAAAATGCATTAACGGCATCACCGCGAATAAAGAAGTGTGTGAAGGCTACGTCTATAACTCCATCGGCATCGTTACCTACCTCAACCCGTTCATCGGCCACCACAACGGCGATATCGTCGGGAAGATTTGTGCCGAAACCGGTAAGAGCGTACGTGAGGTAGTTCTCGAGCGAGGATTGTTGACCGAAGCCGAACTGGACGATATCTTCTCCGCCCAGAACCTGATGCACCCGGCATATAAAGCGAAACGATATACCGATGAAAGCGAACAGTAACCGTTCAGGCTAAGCTTCCGAAAGGCACGTCACTTGTGACGTGCCTTTTTTCTTTATGGGCGTTACCAAAACACAACAATTCAATATCAACTTGTTAATGAGCAAGGCAGGTCTTTATGTTTGGAGCAGAACTCGTCATCGTCCTGTTGGCGATTTATTTGGGCGCACGACTCGGGGGAATCGGCATCGGTTTTGCTGGCGGTCTCGGAGTGCTTGTACTTACCCTGATCTTTCAGATTAAACCCGGCGCAATCCCTTTTGACGTTATCGAAATCATCATGGCGGTTATTGCTGCTATCGCGGCCATGCAGGTCGCTGGCGGTATGGACTACCTGGTGAGCCTGGCGGAGCGTATGCTGCGTCGCCATCCGAAATACATCACCTTCCTTGCCCCGCTGGTGACCTGGTTTATGACCATTCTCGCCGGTACTGGCCATACTGCCTTCTCCACGCTGCCGGTCATCACCGAAGTGGCGAAAGAGCAGGGTATTCGCCCGTCTCGCCCTCTTTCTATTGCCGTGGTCGCCTCCCAGATTGCGATTACCGCCTCGCCTATTTCCGCGGCGGTGGTCTTCTTCGCGGGCATCCTTGAGCCAATGGGCGTAAGTTACCTGACGCTGCTGGCAATCTGTATTCCGGTCACGTTGATTGCGGTAATGATCACTGCCGTGCTGTGTAACTTCCTCGGTGCCGAGCTGAAAGACGATCCGGTTTACCAGGAGCGTCTGGCAAAAGGTGAAGTGAGCCTGCGCGGTAGCCAGGTCTTCGAGCTGAAGCCGCATGCAAAACGCTCCGTGCTGCTGTTTCTGATTGGTATCGTCGCCGTGATGTTCTACGCGACCGCCATCAGCGACACGGTAGGTCTGATCCAGAACCCGGTTCTGCCGCGTAACGAAGCCATTGTGGTGTTTATGCTGACCATCGCGACGCTGATCAGCATCACCTGTAAAATCGACACCAGTGAAGTGCTGAACGCCAGCACCTTCAAATCCGGTATGAGCGCCTGCGTGTGCGTGCTGGGCGTGGCGTGGCTCGGTGATACCTTTGTGAAAGCGCACATCAGCGATATCCAGACCGTTGCAGGCGACCTGCTGCACAACTATCCGTGGCTGCTGGCAGTAGTGCTGTTCTTTGCCGCGACGCTGCTGTACTCCCAGGCTGCGACCACCAAAGCGCTGATGCCTGCGGCACTGATGCTGGGCGTTACGCCGCTGACGGCGATTGCCTCTTTTGCAGCGGTTTCCGCCCTGTTCGTGCTGCCCACCTACCCAACCCTGCTGGCCGCAGTTGAGATGGATGACACCGGCTCAACCCGTATTGGTAAGTACGTGTTTAACCACGCGTTCCTCATCCCGGGCGTGGTGGCGATTACGCTCTGCGTGATCCTCGGCTTTATCATCGGCGGCATTGTGCTGTAAACGATTAGCCGTTGTAAAAATAGTTAAAAACGGGCCGCTCTGCGGCCCGTTTCATTAATGACCAACCGCCTTGCGTGATATAGTGAAGACTTTCGTGATGAGGAGGTCGACTTGTGAACACGCCTGATGCTGTTGTTGTACTGTGCACCGCCCCTGATGAAGCTTCTGCCCAGGATCTGGCCGCCAAAGTGCTGGCCGAAAAACTGGCTGCCTGTGTCACGCTTCTTCCCGGCGCCACCTCCCTTTATTACTGGGAAGGCAAGCTGGAGCAAGAGTACGAAGTCCAGATGTTGCTCAAAACCAACCTGACAAACCAGCAGGCGCTCCTCGACTGCCTCAAGTCTCATCATCCATACCAAACCCCGGAGCTGCTGGTGCTGCCAGTGGTCCACGGCGATAACGATTATCTCTCATGGCTCAACGCTTCATTACGCTGATCCTGCTGCTGTGCAGCACGTCAGTTTTTGCCGGGTTGTTTGACGCACCCGGCCGTTCGAACTTTATTCCTGCCGACCAGGCATTCGTTTTCGACTTTCAGCAAAACCAGCACGATCTCAGTCTCACCTGGCAGGTGAAAGAGGGTTACTACCTCTATCGCAAGCAGGTCAGCATCACGCCGACAAAGGCGAACGTCGGCGCATTGCAGATGCCCGCTGGCGTGTGGCACGAGGACGAGTTCTACGGTAAGAGTGAAATTTATCGCCAGCGCTTAAGCGTGCCCGTCACGGTGAACCATGCCGATAAAGGTGCCACATTAACTGTCACCTATCAGGGCTGCGCAGACGCCGGATTCTGTTACCCACCTGAAACAAAGGTCGTTCCGCTTAGCGAAGTGAAAGCCGCTGCCTCCCCTTTCCCCTCAGGGGAGAGGGCCAGGATGAAGGGTGAAGGCGCAGGCGAAGCCACTTCAGACCTTCCGTTCTCAGCACTTTGGGCGTTATTGATTGGTATCGGCATCGCCTTTACGCCCTGCGTACTGCCTATGTACCCGCTTATCTCTGGCATCGTGCTGGGCGGTAAACAACGCCTTTCCACCGCCCGTGCACTGTTGCTGGCCTTTATCTATGTACAGGGCATGGCGTTAACCTATACGGCGCTCGGCCTCGTGGTCGCCGCTGCCGGGTTGCAGTTCCAGGCCGCCCTTCAGCATCCTTATGTGCTTATCGGACTGTCAGCGGTGTTTATTCTGCTGGCGCTGTCGATGTTTGGCCTGTTCACCCTGCAACTGCCCTCTTCCCTGCAAACCCGTCTGACGCTGATGAGCAACCGTCAGCAGGGTGGCTCTGCGGGCGGCGTGTTCGCCATGGGTGTCATCGCCGGGCTGATTTGCTCCCCCTGCACCACTGCGCCGTTGAGCGCCATCCTGTTATACATTGCTCAGAGCGGCAACCTGTGGCTCGGCGGCGGCACGCTGTACCTCTACGCGCTCGGCATGGGCCTGCCGCTGATCATGGTGACGGTGTTTGGCAATCGTCTGCTGCCGAAAAGCGGCCCGTGGATGGAGACGGTGAAAACCGCGTTTGGTTTTGTCATTCTGGCGCTGCCGGTATTTCTGCTGGAGCGCATCATCGGTGATGTGTGGGGTACACGTCTTTGGGCGATGCTCGGCGTGGCCTTCTTCAGCTGGGCGTTTATCGTGAGTCTGGGGGCGAAGAAACCGTGGATGCGCCTGCTACAGACCCTTCTGCTGGCGGCCGCGCTGGTGAGCGTGCGTCCGCTACAGGACTGGGCGTTTGGCACCCCGGCAGGTCAAACGCAGGCTCATCTGAATTTTATACAGATTAAAAACGTGGATGACCTTAACCACGCCCTGGCGCAGGCGAAAGGCAAACCGGTCATGCTCGATCTCTATGCCGACTGGTGCGTGGCCTGCAAAGAGTTTGAAAAATACACCTTCAGCGATCCGCAGGTACAACATGCGCTGAGCGATACCGTTCTGCTCCAGGCGAACGTTACCGCCAACAGCACGCAGGATAAGGCTCTGCTGAAGCAACTTAAAGTGCTCGGGTTGCCTACCATCCTGTTCTTCAATGAACAGGGGGAAGAACAGCCGACGCAGCGTGTAACCGGGTTTATGGACGCGACGGCATTCAACGCGCATTTGCGCAATCGCCAACCGTAAACAACACTTTAGACGGGACAAACCGTTGGGAATAGCGGAGGAGATAACCGTGCAACGCGAAGACGTACTGGGACAAGCCCTGCAATTGCTTGAGATTCAAGGGATCGCCAGCACCACGCTTGAGATGGTCGCCGACCGTATCGATTACCCTCTGGATGAACTTAGGCGCTTCTGGCCGGATAAAGAGGCGCTGCTGTACGATGCCCTGCGCTATCTCAGCCAGCAGGTGGATATCTGGCGCAGGCAGCTGATGCTGAATGAAGAACTGACCACCGAGCAAAAGCTGCTGGCGCGCTATACCGCACTGACGGAGTGTGTTACCAACAACCGTTACCCAGGTTGTCTGTTTATCGCCGCCTGCACCTACTATCCGGATCCTGGGCACCCCATCCATCAACTGGCAGATCAGCAAAAACGAGCCGCGCACGAGTTCACACATGAGCTGCTGACCACACTTGAAGTGGATGATCCGGCAATGGTCGCGAAGCAGATGGAGCTGGTGCTGGAAGGTTGCCTGAGCCGCATGCTGGTGAACCGTAGCCAGGCGGATGTGGATACGGCGCACCGTCTGGCGGAAGATATTTTGCGGTTCGCGCAGTGTCGTATGGGTGGTGCACTGACCTAAGCCAGCATTCCCATCCAGGCGGAAATAAACAAACACAGCGCCATCGCGCGCTGAAATCGCACCATCGCCACGGTGGTGCGGAAAATCCGGTTCACCGCCTTCCCCAGCCACGCCCAGCACAACAAACAGACCACGGAGATCGCCAGAAACCATAGCGCTATCAGCGTAATATCCCGTAATGCATGGTCGCTTGCCGGAGCAAACAGGCTGACAACTGCCAGCGCCATCATCCATGTTTTTGGATTTACAACCTGTAGTAACGCCGCCGCCCGCGCGGTAAATCGGACGTGACTTCTGGAGGAGAGATTCGCGGCCGGGGCGCTAAACAGCTGCCAGCTCATCCAGGAAAGCCACAGCACACCCGCCCAGCTCATTACCTGACGTATCAGTGGATACTGGCGTAACACTTCTCCTGCCCCAGCGCCTGAAACCAGAACAATAGCGCTGGCGGCAATACACCCGCCCAGGATCGCAGGAACCGTATTTTTTACGCCAAAGTGCTGACTGTTAGCCAGTACCAGAATGTTGGTTGGCCCCGGTGTAATCGAGGCGACAAATGCAAACAGCAGGAAGGGTAATAAATTCACAGGTGACTCCTTTTTTATTAGAGCCACGAATGTGCCGTTATTTTCTGGAAACGTCTGGAAGGTTTGTGCATAACCGGCGGTAGTGTGCCGGAGAAATACGGTATGCACGCTGGAACCAGCGACCAAGATGGCTTTGATCGGCAAAACCCACTGCCGTCGCAACATCAACAGGCAGTTCCCCACACGCCAGCATCTGTCGGGCCTTTGCCAGTCGCAGCTGGATAAGCCAGGCGTGAGGTGCCAGGTGAAATTCGCGTTTAAAACAGCGGGTGAGGGTAAAGCGATCCGTACCCGTCTCGCGGGCAAGGTCTGATAGCCCCACGTTCTCGCCGATATGCGCATAGAGATAGTCGCGGGCACGATGCGCCACAGCGGAGCTTTGTAATTGCGACGGGAGTTTCTTACGCCAGTGGCAGTGGGTAGTTATCTGAGAGAGCAGGTTATCCATTGTGCTCTGTTGGACGATCTTCATCTCATCGTTATGCAACGAGGCAAATGTATCACCGATAGCGCGCACCAACTGAGGCTCTCGCGTCAGCGTTTGGGCAAAGTGGAGAGTGTAACTCCCGGGAGTAGAGTCATACAGGCCTTGAAGCGTATGGGTGAGCCAGTGTTCATCCAGATAAAAGGTCAGATAAGTAAAGCCGCCCTCTACCGGCGCATCACCGTCATGGATCTCCCCGGGCTCAAGTAAAAAAGCATCGCCCGGCTGGCTACGGTGGCGTTCACGGCGACAGTGGAACTGCTGCGTGCCGGAAAGGGTTATTCCGACCAGATAGCTATCATGCCAGTGGGGATCAAAGGCATGTCCTTCGAAATGCGCCTTAATTGTCTCAATACCTGTTTCTGCATGCTGACGCAGCTCAAGCCAGTCGTTTGCCATACTGCCCTCCTCTTACCGTCAGCATTGTCACATCTTGCCTGAACTGTCTGGAAGATTTGTGCAATTCCAGGGCACAAACGGACAGATTGCCGCAAACTTAAGCAGTTGAACAGCTTTTCCCGAAATAATGTTGACGATCGCGCGCGATTGCGGTTTAATGCGCTCCGTTGCCCGGATAGCTCAGTCGGTAGAGCAGGGGATTGAAAATCCCCGTGTCCTTGGTTCGATTCCGAGTCCGGGCACCACTATTTAAAGAACCCAGCCTATGGCTGGGTTTTTGCTTTTCTGTCCCCGCTACGCATTGAATTTTCCCTTCTGTCAGGTAATAGTGATTTTTTTTTCCTGACAATGAAAATGATATGACCTTATCTGCTTTAAAAGCCGGGTCACTGCTCCTGCTGATGATCCTGTTTTATACCGGCCTGTTCACGAGCGATCGCGTCACCTGGTTGATGGAGGTGACGCCCGTCATTATCATCATCCCACTTCTGCTTGCCACACACCGGCGATACCCTTTGACTCCCCTTCTCTATACTCTGGTTTTCTTCCACGCCATCATTCTGATGGTTGGTGGAATGTACACCTACGCAAAGGTTCCGGTTGGTTTTGAGGTTCAGGAGATGCTCGGGCTTAGCCGAAATCCGTATGACAAGCTCGGTCACTTCTTCCAGGGGCTGGTTCCCGCACTGGCAGCGCGAGAAATTCTGCTGCGCGGTGGGTATGTTCGTGGACATAAGATGACGGGGTTTCTGGTGTGCTGTGTTGCTCTGGCCATTAGCGCCACCTATGAACTCATTGAGTGGTGGGCTGCTTTGGCGATGGGACAGGGTGCGGATGATTTTCTGGGGACGCAGGGCGATCCATGGGATACCCAGTCTGATATGTTTTGCGCGCTGCTTGGTGCGTTAACGACGGTGCTGATCCTTGGGCGTTTCCATCAGCGGCAATTGCGTCGTTTGAATGTGGATAGTGCGCTCTGAGTTGCCGGATGGCGGCTTCGCCTTACGGCCTGCCGTTTTTCAGCAAACAAACGCAAAAAGGCCATCCTTGCGGATGGCCTCTTCACTTGTTTGATGCCTGGCAGTTCCCTACTCTCACATG
>NZ_JBMKIG010000008.1:0-278971 GCF_049238005.1 Enterobacter cloacae complex sp. IR5459 | reverse complement strand
GGCAGGGCGCTGATTTGTGATGATGGTGAAGCGATAGAGGGGGAGGCTGCGGAAGAGGTTGAGGTGATGGGGCGGGTGACGTTCTTCATCAACAGCGTGATGCAGGATGACAGGGTGGTGTGATGGGGCAATGGGGCATGGTTGGGGCAAAAAATTAGCGCAAAACAACTCAAAACCGTGGAGGGTAGTGATTCATCTTGCGCTAATGTTTTGGTTTAAGCCTGCTTTCAACTTACATCAGCATACATCCTGTTTGTAGTGCCGCAAATTATGGATTTCCAGCTCTACTCCCTTGGCGCCGCGCTGGTGTTTCATGAAATTTTCTTCCCTGAGCAATCGGCGGCCATGGCGCTGATCCTGGCGATGGGCACCTACGGCGCAGGCTACATCGCGCGTATCGTCGGGGCATTTATTTTCGGCAGAATGGGCGACAGAATTGGCCGTAAAAAAGTGCTGTTTATCACCATCACCATGATGGGGATCTGCACCACCTTAATCGGCGTGCTGCCGACCTACGCGCAGATCGGGATTTTCGCACCGGTGCTGCTGGTGACGCTGCGTATTATTCAGGGGCTGGGCGCGGGGGCAGAAATCTCCGGTGCGGGCACCATGCTGGCGGAGTACGCGCCGAAGGGTAAACGCGGCATCATCTCCTCGCTGGTGGCCATGGGCACCAACTGCGGAACGCTGAGCGCCACGGCGATCTGGGCCGTGATGTTCTTTGCCCTCGATCGTGAAGAACTTATTGCCTGGGGCTGGCGCGTGCCATTCCTCGCCAGCGTGGTGGTGATGATCTTCGCCATCTGGCTGCGTATGAACCTTAAAGAGAGCCCGGTGTTTGAGAAGGTTAACGACGCCGAAACCGTTGCGCCAGCGGCGGCGCAGGATACCTCATTAGGCGCGATGTTTAAGAGCAAATCGTTCTGGCTGGCGACGGGGCTGCGCTTTGGCCAGGCCGGTAACTCTGGGCTTATCCAGACCTTCCTTGCCGGGTATCTGGTGCAGACGCTGTTATTTGATAAGGCGATCCCAACCGATGCGCTGATGATCAGTTCGATTCTCGGCTTCCTCACCATCCCGCTGCTGGGCTGGCTGTCCGATAAAGTGGGGCGCCGTCTGCCGTATATCCTCCTTAACATTTCAGCCATTATTCTGGCTTACCCGATGCTGTCGATTATCGTCGATAAGAGTTACGCGCCGGGCGTGATTATGCTCTCTATCATCGTTATTCATAACTTTGCGGTCCTCGGGCTGTTTGCGCTGGAAAACATCACCATGGCAGAGATGTTTGGTTCGCGGAACCGCTTTACCCGTATGGCCATTTCGAAAGAGGCGGGCGGGCTGGTAGCCGTTGGCTTTGGTCCGGTGCTGGCGGGGATCTTCTGCAACATGACCGGGTCCTGGTGGCCGATTGTGGCGATGCTGGTAGCGTATTCGCTGATTGGGCTGGTCTCTGCGTTGCTGATGCCGGAAGTGAGCGACCGCGATTTGAGTGAAGCCGAAGATGCAGCCGAAGCGCCGCGTAAAGAAGCGGTAGCCTACGGTGCGCTCTCTTCACGGCGTTAATGGTTTACATCTTGCGCTATCTGTCACACAACTTTTTACTGATGTCACACCACATGGCGAAAAGTTAATGTAAATCAAGATCTGAAAACGACGTATCAGTATGGTTAATGGCAGCTTTTTTGACTCTGACTGCCATTCTAGTTGGTGTAGTCAGCAGGCGCTGCCGCTCTGAAAAGGAAGCGGCAGCGGATCACAGCGTTCATTAATTAACGAGTCTCAATCATGGAAAACCAGTTATTACAGGCGAAGGCAACGCTTCCTCAGTACGATCGCGACAGCCTCAAGGCACGCATTGTTCATTTAGGGTTTGGCGCGTTTCACCGCGCACACCAGGCGGTGTACACCGATATACTCGCCGCAGAACAGGGCAGCGACTGGGGTTACTGCGAAGTTAACCTGATTGGCGGCGAACAGCAGATCGCCGATCTGAAGGCACAGGATAACCTTTATACCGTGGCAGAGATGTCTGCCGATGCGTGGACAGCGCGCGTGGTCGGCGTCGTCAAAAACGCGCTGCATGCGCAGGTCGACGGGCTGGAAACCGTGTTGGCGGCGCTGTGCGAGCCACAGGTCGCCATTGTTTCCCTGACCATCACCGAGAAAGGGTATTGCCATTCCCCGGCAACAGGACAACTGATGTTCGATCATCCGTTAATCGTTGCCGACCTGCAAAACCCCCATCAGCCGAAATCTGCGCCGGGCGTTGTGGTTGAAGCGCTGGCGCGGCGTAAGGCGGCGGGGCTGCCAGCATTCAGCGTGATGTCATGCGATAACATGCCGGAGAACGGCCACGTGATGCGCAATGTCACCTGCGCCTACGCGCGCGCTGTTGACGGCGAACTGGCCGACTGGATTGAAGCGAACGTCACCTTCCCGTCAACCATGGTGGACCGTATTGTGCCCGCCGTCACGGCTGACACGCTGGATAAAATCGAACAGCTGACCGGCGTACGCGATCCGGCAGGTGTCGCCTGCGAGCCGTTCCGCCAGTGGGTGGTGGAAGATAATTTCGTCGCCGGACGTCCAAAGTGGGAAAAGGCCGGTGCGGAACTGGTTTCTGATGTCATTCCGTTTGAAGAGATGAAGCTGCGAATGCTTAACGGCAGCCACTCGTTCCTGGCCTATCTCGGCTACCTTGCCGGTTATCAGCACATTAACGACTGCATGGAAGATGAACATTATCGCGCAGCCGCGCATGCGCTGATGCTGAAAGAGCAGGCGCCGACTCTGAAAGTAAAGGGGGTGGATTTAGCTCACTATGCTGACCTGTTGATCGCGCGCTACAGCAATCCGGCCCTGCGTCACCGCACCTGGCAAATCGCCATGGACGGTAGCCAGAAATTGCCGCAGCGGATGCTCGATTCCGTGCGCTGGCACCTGGTCCACCAGAAACCCTTCCCGCTGCTGGCCCTCGGTGTGGCGGGCTGGATGCGTTATGTCGGCGGTGTGGATGAGCAGGGTAACCCGATTGAGGTGAGTGACCCGCAGCTGGCGGTGATTCAGGCGGCGGTAAACGGTAGCGCTGAAGGCGAAAGCCGCGTTAATGCGCTGTTGGGCATTGAGGCTATTTTCGGTAACGAGCTGCCGAAGGACGCGGTGTTTGTGGCGTCGGTCATGCAGGCTTATCAGACGTTGCTGCAAAAAGGCGCGAAGGCCACGGTTGCTGAGTACGCCACCCGGCTTTAACGCTATGACATGCCGCCGTCCGCGGCGGCATGTCGGGGCGCAGCTTAGTGCATCCCCAGGCGAATCAGCTCAATCGGTTCGAACTTACCTTCGCATCCTTCCACTTCAACCGTTTTACCACGACGCACCTGCTCGGCATTAAGGCCGTCGCTGTGGATCGCTTTAATCACGCCGAACTGACCTGTGCCGCTAATCATGACGCGGCTGCCAGTGGTGATTGCATTTCGGTTACGGTCGTATGTCATCATGGTATTTTCTCCTCTCGTACTTATCCGCTACGGCGCTAATTCGACGGCTGCCGTTCACGGGGCACTATTAATACGCCTCTCTTTAACGAAATTATTTGCTTTTGATCAAGCTCACACTTTTTTCTTATTTCATGCAGGCGTTGACGGTTAAGGACACCACTTTACAAAGCGGACAGTTATTTTCCTTAATTGATAGTTTACGGATGCAAGTGTTTAGGCTTTGTTTATATCCACAATGTCATTCTGGAGACAGAAAATAACCCTTCATCGGAAAAGGAGTCAGGCTTATGTATAAGAAAATTTTGATGCCTGTTGACGTGTTTGAAATGGATTTGAGCGATAAAGCGGTACGCCATGCGGTCAACCTCGCGAAGGCGGAAGGCGCGACGATCACCCTGGTCAACATTCTCCCTAACAGCAGCCGTTCATTACTGCGGGGGTTCAATGCCGATATTAAGAAGTTCGAAGAGTATATGACCGCCGAGTCTGATAAGAAGATGAAGGCGCTGAAACGGCTCTTTGATATGTCCCCGGAAAATATTGATTGTGAAGTTCGCTTCGGCAACGTACGCGATGAAATCATCAAGCTCAGCAAAGAGGGGAAATATGACGTTATTGTTATTGGATCAAGAAATCCGAGCATGACAACCCATCTGCTGGGTTCAAATGCTGAAACTATCCTGCGCTACGCCACTATTCCGGTGTTAGTGGTCCGCTAATTACTTCGCCGCAACCGAAAGGGGGCGGCGAGGTTTTATTCTTCGCTGAACCACTCGCGGTTTTCCTGACGAATTAACTGAACTGACTCACTAATTTCCTGAAGGTGAAGCGTCATCGCTTTATCTACGGCTTCCACGTCGCGTTTTTCCAGCGCGCTGAAAATATCATGATGCTGGCGCAGCAACATCTCTGGCGGAGAAACATGGTCGAGGCTCATGTAGCGCACGCGGTCGATGGTCGCTTTGATGTTTTCAACGGTATCCCACGCGAGCTGGCACTCGGCGATCTGCGCCAGTTTCTGGTGAAACTCGTCGTCCAGCTGGAAAAAGTCGTTTAACTGTTTGCGGTCGATGGCGATTCGTTGCTGATGCAGGTTTTGCTCCAGCAGGTAGCACTGGTTATCGTTGATGAGCGACGCGGCGCGACGCACCACGGCGCACTCGATGGCCTGGCGAACAAAACAGCCATTCCGTACCTGCGAAAGCGAAATTTTATTTACATAGCTGCCGCGCTGTGGGCGGATCTGAATAAGGCCGTTTTCTGCGAGTTTAATAAACGCCTCGCGCACGGGCTGACGGGAAACGTCAAAACGTACCGAAACCTCTTTTTCTGAGAGTGGCGTTCCTGGTGGGATCAGGCAGCGAACAATATCACGGCGTAAGATGCGATATATTTGCTGATTAACGGGCTGGGTAGGATTAAGTTGCGATTCAGCGGCCATGGGTTGTGATTTCTCAGAGAGTTAACCTGAACATACTACCATTCTTTTCCCTGCCATCACATACCCGGCCCGCAGGCCGGGAAGGGTGAATTACCCGCGATGCACGCTGAGTCCGGCATAGGTCTGGCTGACGGGCATCATCTCAACCGTGTTGATGTTGACATGCTTCGGCAAATTCGCGACCCACCAGACGGTTTCGGTGATATCTTCCGGCGTCAGCGCATTCGCGTTTTCATAGGTTTTATCCGCTTTCGCGTCATCGCCTTTGAAACGCACGTTGGAGAATTCGGTTCCGCCTACCAGACCCGGTTCAACATCGGTCACGCGGATCGCGGTTCCGTGCAGGTCGGTGCGCAGGTTCAGACTGAACTGGCGGACAAAGGCTTTGGTCGCGCCATAGACGTTGCCGCCCGCGTAAGGCCAGCTTCCGGCGGTGGAACCGATGTTAATGATATGACCACGGTTACGTTCAACCATGCCCGGCAGCACGGCGCGGGTCATGTACACCAGGCCTTTGTTGTTGGTGTCGATCATGTTCTCCCAGTCTTCCACGCTGGCTTTGTGAGCAGGCTCCATACCCAGCGCCAGGCCAGCGTTATTGACCAGCACGTCAATTTCACGCCATTCGGCAGGCAGGTTGGCAATCATCTCTTCAATGGCGGCGCGGTTGCGGACGTCCAGCTGTGCGGTCAGAATGCTGGCACCCAGCTCGTCTTTTAGCTCCTGCAAACGCTCCTGACGACGCCCCGTTGCAATCACTTTGTGTCCGTTTGCGACGAAGCGACGCGTGATGCTTTCACCAAAACCCGCTGTCGCCCCGGTAACTAAAATAATCATCTCACTGTTCCTCAACGCTTTTTGTGTTGTACTAACATAGCACGCTCTCCGGCACGTCGTTAAGGCAACATTTGTATGACGCCATTGCAGGCTGGCGCAGGCTGGCCTACTCTGGGGAGAAATACCGTGCACAGGAGTAAACGATGTCGGTCAACAATCCTTTTTTTGAAATTAGCCTGTTGCCTTATCAGGCGCCACGTTTTGATGCGATCAACGACAGCCATTATCGCCCGGCGTTTGATGAAGCAATGCGCCTGAAGCGTGCAGACATTGACGCGATTATCGCGCAGCGCGCCGCGCCGGACTTCGATAACACCGTGCTGGCGCTTGAAAAAAGCGGGGCCATGCTGTCGCGCGTGAGCAGCGTATTCTTCGCCATGACGTCCGCACACACTAACGATGATCTTCAGGCGCTGGACGAGCAGTTCTCCACCGAACTGGCCGGGCTGGCGAACGATATCTGGCTAAACGATACGCTTTTCGCCCGCGTGGAAGCCGTCTGGCAGGATCGCGAGGCGCTGGATGCCGAATCCCGCCGACTGACGGAGGAGACGTATCAGCACTTTGTTCTTGCGGGCGCGCGTCTGAACGCCGATGAAAAAGCCGAGCTGAAATCTCTGAATACCGAAGCCGCCACCCTGACCAGCCAGTTCAACCAGCGCCTGCTCGCGGCGAATAAGGCGGGAGGGCTGGTGGTGGACGATGTTCGCCAGCTTGACGGGCTCAGTGCGGAGGAGATGGCTGCCGCGGCTCACGCTGCCGCAGAAAAAGGGCTGAAGGAGCGCTGGCTGATCCCGCTTTTGAATACCACGCAACAGCCCGCGCTGGCGGCGCTGGCGTTGCGCGAGACCCGTAAAAAGTTGTTCAGCGCGGGCTGGGAACGCACTCAGAAAGGCGACGAAAACGATACGCGCGAGCTGATCCGTCGGCTTACCGCGTTACGGGCAAGACAGGCGCAGCTGCTCGGCTTTGACAACTATGCGAGCTGGAGCATTGCCGATCAAATGGCGAAAACGCCGGAAGCCGCGCTCGAATTCATGCGCGGAATAGTGCCTGCGGCGCGCGGCAGGGCTGCGCTGGAGCAGGCGGATATTCAGAAAGTCATCGACGACGAGCAGGGCGGTTTTACGGTGCAGGCCTGGGACTGGGCGTTTTATGCCGAACGCGTGCGCTCAGCGAAATACGCGCTGGATGAGTCGCAGATCAAACCCTATTTCGCGCTCAATACCGTGCTTGAAGATGGCGTATTCTGGACCGCCACGCAGCTGTTCGGTATCCGTTTTGTCGAGCGTTTCGATATTCCGGTTTATCACCCGGATGTTCGCGTGTGGGAGATTTTCGACCATACGGGTGAAGGCATGGCGCTGTTCTATGGCGACTTTTTCGCGCGTGATTCCAAAGCGGGCGGTGCGTGGATGGGGAATTTTGTTGAGCAGTCTTACGAGTTTGCTGCGCGTCCGGTGATTTATAACGTCTGCAACTATCAAAAACCGGCGAACGGGCAAACCGCGCTGATCTCCTGGGATGATGTGATTACCCTGTTCCACGAGTTTGGCCATACCCTGCATGGTCTGTTTGCCAGCCAGCGCTATGCCACGCTTTCAGGCACCAACACGCCGCGTGATTTCGTTGAATTTCCGTCGCAGATCAATGAACACTGGGCCAGCCATCCGCAGGTGTTTGCGCACTTTGCTCGTCATTATCAAACCGGCGAACCGATGCCGGATGCGCTGCGGGAAAAAATGCTCAATGCGACCCAGTTTAACAAGGGTTATGACATGACGGAGCTATTGAGCGCCGCGCTGCTGGATATGAACTGGCACGGCATTCAGGAGCCCGTTGAAGACGTGGAAGCCTTTGAAGCCGCCGCGTTGAAAAAAGAGGGGTTGGATCTTCCAGCCGTACCGCCGCGCTATCGCAGCAGCTATTTCGCCCATATCTTCGGCGGCGGGTACGCGGCGGGGTATTACGCTTACCTGTGGACGCAAATGCTGGCGGACGATGGCTATCAGTGGTTTGTCGAGCAGGGTGGTTTGACCCGCGAAAACGGACAGACATTCCGCGAGGCGATTTTGTCCCGCGGCAACAGCACTGATCTAGCTGAACTTTACCGGAACTGGCGCGGGCACGCTCCGAAGATCGAACCGATGCTGGAGAATCGCGGATTGAGTGCGTAAGGCTTTTTTAGTGTGTAAACAGAACCGGGCGCGAGGCCCGGTTTTTTGTACGCTTTGGTCCGCTTTGTGTCTGAAAGGTACATTGAGACAGGTATAATTACGGGCCATTAGTCGCTGCGATAAAAGAGGGTTACTGAAATAGCATCGCCAGTAACACCAGGAACAGCAGCATGACATAGATTCGTGCGTGCCAAATATCAGGTACAGCAGGTATAACCCGACGGCTAAAAACTATTCCTGCCCAGCCTGTTAGTACCAACATACCTAAAATTTTCAGGTTGATAAAACCGAGAAATCCATTCACAGGAATAGTTTGCCAGCCAATAACTGCATACGTCACGGCACCACATAGCGCGACGGGCAGGGAAAGCGGATTAGAAGCACTAATGCATTCACGCATCGCATAACCATGGCGCCGTAACAGGGGTACCGTCATTACGCTTCCGCCCACGCCAAGCAATGCGGCTATCATACCAATGGTCACTCCGCCGCCCGTTACTACAGGAAATGACAAGCGACGCAGAGAACTTCCTCCGAGAAAACCCTTACGCAACAAACAATCGCTGATTGTTGCCAGCATGTAGAAAATGAACAGCGCGCGAACAACACTCTCACTAAATATTCCTGCCAGACAGGAACCCACGATAGCCCCAATGGCTATAAACCATAGTAACGGGAATAACATTTGCGATGAAAGCTCGCAAGCTCGCCAGTTTCGATAGGTGACCCAGCCCGCGTTAAATATCATCACCGATGTAGAGGTAGCAACCGCGATATGCATGGCGTTTAGTGCCAGTTCGGTCTGCCGTAGCATTAGTTGATAAACGAATGGTACTACGACAAAGCCGCCGCCAAAGCCAAAAAGCACGGTGGTAATACCGGTAGTAAAGCCTGCCAACGCAATGATTGCGATATCATTCAAAATCATACCCTCGACCTGAAAATGATTTCGCAGCTTATACCGGTAGCGTCCTGCTTCCCATTAGCGCCGCGCTCAATTACCTTTGTAAATCGGTCATAAGGAGACGGGTGTGCGCAACGTAAAGATTGAAGAGGTCGAGCAGCTAGATCGTGAAGTGGTAGCGATAGGCAATGACTATGTGCAGGGATTTATGCTGCCACAGCACAAACATCGCCGCGCGCAGCTGCTATATGGCGCGACCGGATTAATGCATGTCATAACCCAGGATGGAGAGTGGATTGTTCCTCCACAACATGCTGTTTGGATCCCACCCGAAACTATGCACGCCGTCAAATTTGTTGGCGTGACCACTCGCAGTCTGTATATAGAACCAGATTTCGTGAATGCCTTCTTAAAATATCCTCGTTGTGAAGTTATTAGCGTATCGCCATTATTACGTCAGCTATTGCTTGAGTCAGTGGATTTACCGCCACTGTATGAAAGCACGCGTGACCGTGCACTGATAAATCTGATGATATTGGAGCTGGCGGCTATGCCGGTTCGCGAATTCGATATTCCGCTGCCGCGACATCCGGCCCTACTGGCTCTTTGTCAGGCGTTTTTACTCAATCCCTCAATCCATGATCCAGCAGAGCGCTGGGCAAATGCGCTGTTCATGAGCGACAGCACCTTTCGTCGCCATTTCCTTACGCAAATGGGCATGTCATTTTCTGTCTGGCGCCAACGAGCATGCGTGGTTAGCGCGCTGGCATTGTTGATAACGGGAAAACCCGTAAATGAAGTAGCCTTGACTCTTGGATACGATAATGCATCATCCTTCGCAACGATGTTCCGCCGTGTCACAGGACAGCCACCTTCGTATTATCACCCGGCATTATTCAAAAAGTTCCACGGGACAGGGCACCGATCATAGCGTCAGCTATGTACCAGCTAAAGACGCTGCCACGTCAAATTCTTTAATTCATGAGAAGGGTTAAGGTGTTAAAATCGTAGGCGTTTTGGATCTTAATACTATTAAATAATGATAAATAAAATACTGGTCAGTGCCTGCCTGATGGGCCTTAAAGTCCGTTATAACGGGAAAGAGAAAGCGCAGATGACTCATCAACTTGCTCGCTGGCAACAGGAGCAGCGCCTGGTGATCCACTGCCCTGAGTTGGCTGCGGGGCTACCTGTTCCGAGACCACCCGCTGAGATTATGTCTGCTGAGGGTAAAGACGTAATGCGTGGACAAGCCAGAATAATTGAAAACACCGGAACAGATGTTACCGGGCATTATCAACTTGCAGCCTGGCTGGCTCTGCGAGCAGCACAAGAAGCAGGATGTACTGCTGCTTTGTTAACTGATGGTAGTCCAACGTGCGGAACTCAGTTTATCTACAACGGTTCTTTCAGTAATCAGCGTAAATCGGGTATGGGAGTGGCAGCATCATTACTCTCCGAGCATGGTATTGCGGTATTTTCAGAAACTCAGTTTGCGGAGCTTGTGAACTGGATTGAAGAAAGGGAATGAACGGTTCTCCAGGATTAACGCCGAGCGGCATCGCTTCCTGGTCATAATGGGTATGCAGCTTATTTTTCCATTTTATGAGCCACCTCGATTAACTCCGCCCCCTGATTCTTCACGTTCCCCACGGCGCGAGTTACAGCATGCCAATTAAACTTGTCGGCGGGTACTGTACCGTCGGCAATAATCTCTTCCGCTTCTTTCCCGCCAACATCCTGTCGCATCCATTCTCTTGCTGCTTCTGGCGACAGAACCAGCGGCCGTCGATCGTGTATATCAATGAGGCCTTTATCCGCAGCAGAGGTCACTATGAGAAATCCCTCGGCTTCATCGCCGCGCTCAAACGGCGTACTGCCGATCGCCGCCATGAATATCGGCTGCCCGTCGGCCCGATGAATAAAATACGGCTGTTTCTTGTCGCCTTCCTTTTTCCATTCGAACCAACCATCGGCAAAGCAGATCGCCCGGCCATGCTGCCAAAGAGGTTTAAACATTCTGCTGGTGGCTGCGGTTTCTACACGCGCGTTAATCAGTGGTGCTTTGTCCCACCATCCAGGCGCGTAGCCCCAGAATACCGGATCGAGGTGCAGCTGTTCGTCACGTTCGCTTAACAGCAGCACTTTGGTACCGGGCGCAACGTTGTAGCGGCCAATGGGTTCAGGGTCATATGCGATATCGCGTTCGCCTTCGTCGGCCAGGTAAGCCAGATATTCTTCACGGGTTTGGGCTTGTGCAAAACGTCCACACATAGAAACCTCCAGTCAGTCAGACTGAAAGTATAGGGCAGGGAGAAAAAGTCGCGCGGGCATGCTTCTGAGATTGAACCGATGCTGGAAAATCGCGGCCTGAATACACAGGGGTATTGTTAGTTGAAAACAGAGCCGGGCTTTGCGCCCGGTTACTCTTGTATCAACCACATATCCGACTCTTCGAACATCTCCTCGAGCATGCGGTTGAGCTTTTCACGGTCGCTTTTGCTGGCGTCGCTGTTCAGGCCGTTCGCTTGCATTGGCTTAACCGTCACGCTGGCATCAGGAAAAATCCGGTGCACGCGTTTTGTCAGCTCGGCCAGGATGATTTCCCTGGCTCCCTCCAGCCCCTGTACGTTTCGCTTGTCATAAACCAGTTCCACAAACATGATTGTTTACCTTATGGATATTACGCATGTGATTCAGCCTGAACGTAAAATACTACTGTATATGGGTACAGTCAAACGGCGTTCAGGCTAAAGCATTGTCCAGAGCAATGCAGACAGCGTTGCCAGTCCGCCCAGAACAACCAGAAACACCGTCACGCCGCGAAGCTCCGCCAGCGAGGGGCGGGTGTATATGAGGTACGCAGGGATAAGGAACAGGATCACCGCGATCAGTGGTCCGCAGAACATTTCAATCAGGCTGAGCACATCCGGATTGGCATAAACAATGCCATAGGTCAGCAGGAACAGCGCCAGAGAGGCCAGCCGCTTGCTGGCGCTGGCCTTATTGCCGGATACGCTGGCAGCCAGCTGACCAAACGTTTGTGCGACCGACAGGCCTACGCCGAGAAAGGATTTCGTCATACCGATGATAGCGATGAGCGGGGCAATGTGGTAAATCAGGCTGAAATCACCGTTTCCTTTCATCACGGACAGCACATTCAGGTTTTCCGCCTTCGCCCGTACAAAGTTGTCATGCGGGATCCCCAGCACGCAGCTCAGCACGAAAAAGAGGATACTGGCGAAGATGGCTAAATAGGCGATGCGGATCACGAACAGTGCCTTTTTCTCGCCCTCCGCTTTCCTCTCCCGGTAGTAAGAGCTCAGCGGGGAGACCATAGGCGCACAGCAAAACGAGAAGGTAATAAGCGGCAGCGTCAGCCAGATATTTTTCAGCGTTACCGGCAGCGGCGTGGCGTTCATTTCAGCGGCCGTATTGGTCAGGTTAGACAGATGCCATCCCGGGATAAGTGATATGGCGATCAGCAGTACAGATGCCGCGAACGGCAGAGCCAGTGCGCTCATAATGGCCACGACTCTGTCCCGGCCCTTGCTAAGCACCACATAAAGTGCGGCAACCACGATAAACGACAATGGCCCACGACTGAGCGCGGTAATATGCAGATGCTCCACCAGTAAATTACTCAGCGCATTAATCAGCGCCACCCCGTAAACCAGGGTTACCGGGAAGAAGGTCACACAATAGAACAGGGTGATCAGCTTTTCACCCCGTCCGCTGAAGAAGGAGCCGAAGATCGGCAACGTGCCGTTTTCAGTCTTCTCTTCTCGCATATACACACGACAAAGGAGTAAATGGGGGATCAGGGATAACGGCAGCCCCAGCAGGAGCATGACCAGGAAAATAACCGGACCACGGGTGCCGATTTCCACGGGCAGGAACAGCGTTCCCGCCCCGACGGCTGTACCGTAGAGGCCCAGCGTCCAGATGTTATCCTGCCAGTGCCAGTTAGAGCGTGTTGTAATATTAGCTGAGAGAGTGGTGGCTTTATTCATCATATTTACCGCGTTGTTAGAGGAGCGACGACTTATTTAGTTTTTATCTGCCTGTAGTCGTTGCTGCGCCATTACACCACGGGTGGGAGGGGTTTGATTTCGCATACCGTAAACCTTATGTGTATGCCTGCAATAACTATCGTTATTCTTTGACGATGCTTTAACAGGCGGTTAATTAAGAAGGGGATTTGTTAAATTAACGAACAAATAACGACTGACTTTCCCTGCCTGCACGTCTGTTAATTAAAGAATAAATACCCTGTTTTATTAAGTACCATAAGGCGCCATCATATTGAAGGGGGACTTATTTAATTATTTTATTGGGCGGAGAATTATCCCGTCATGCCTCAAATTAAAAAACAGGATATAGACAATCACGTAACCTGCTCGTAGCTTTCGAACTGTCTTGTAACATAACGCTATCTTTATGGTGGCGAAGGGGCACAAGGCGTCGTATGCCTGCTATTAAACGCCCCATAAAAAAATCCTCTTCTATACTCAGTTACGTTTAGTGAAATATGCCGCCGCTCCACACGTCGCGTTGCCTTAATAGCAGCGGGCAGCAGGGGCATATATCCACGAAAACGCCTTAATAATGGTCAATTTTGCATTTTTAGAGGGGGATTCCTGGTATGTTGCATTCTCAATCCTCGCGGGTCGGTAGCATGTTGCTGCTGCTGACCGCGATAATAGCCTTCGCGGTGGCGCTATACGCCTGGTGGACGCCGCTTACCGGCGTCACTGGCACCATTGGCGCACTGGGCGTGGTCATTGCCAGCGTAGTGCTGGCGATCCTGACCGTTATGCTACGCGCGGCATCGCGTCGCGGGGCGCGCGTTTTCCTGATTATTGTCACCCTGGTGGTGTTGGCGGGTATTGGTTTTGCCGCCGCGCTGCTGCACCAGTACATCATAACGGCAGCCATGGTGGTCGGCCTGATAGGTCTGATTATGCTGAGCAGCCATTCCGCCCGTTACAACCATCGCGTCAGAAGCTGAGGAGCCGCCCGTGCACAACGATAAGCATTATCCCTTCATAAAAGTCAGCATGACGGCGCTGGCGCTGCTGGTCGCTCCGCTCGCGCTACAGGCGCAGGATAAGGCCACTGAGGCCTCTCAGGGGACTCAGGAATCGCTTAACATTGATGCCGCCGATCAGCAGGCACCCGGAACCACAAAAACCACCGACGATGCCTCAACCGGCAGCGGTGACGGAAAGAAAGTCGCCTCGGCCAGCCAGCCCGCGACGCCGCTGGTGCCCGGCACGCCCACCTGGGACAGCTTCCACGGCCAGCTTAACGCGCAGAAATACAGCCCCCTGACCCAAATTACGGCGGATAATGTCGGGAAATTAACGAAAGTCTGGGAATTCCATACCGGCGACGTCTCGGATGGTAAAGGCGATACGCCAGCCACCGTCTGGTCCGCAACGCCCATTTTCGCCAACGATACGCTCTACATTGGCACGCCATTCGATCGCCTGATTGCGCTGGATCCGGGGACGGGTAAAGAGAAGTGGCATTATGACACGAAATCGTCGCGCAAGGCGCTGACCCAGCCAGTGCTGAAAAACCGCGGCGTTTCCTACTGGCAGGCCAAAAATCCGGTGAGCGGAGAGGCATGCCAGAAGATGGTTTATATGGGCACCGTTGACGGCAAGCTCTTTGCGCTGGACGCCGATTCAGGCAAACCTTGCAGCGGCTTTGCGAATAACGGCGTGTTGGATCTGAACCAGTGGAATACCGTTAACGCGAAGTATCCGCTCTCTGTCCTGCAACCGCCAACCGTTGTCGGCAACCATCTGCTGGTGGGCTGGGCCGGGAAGGACTGGGCCTATGCCGAAGCCCCTCCGGGCACCGTATTTTCAGTCAACGCCCAGACCGGTAAGCTTGAATGGACCTTTGAGGCGATCCCGGCAGAGATCCGCAAGCGTACCGGTACCGCCAACGTCTGGACGCACATGTCCGCCGATGAGGCCAACGGGCTGGTCTATCTCCCGGTTTCATCGCCATCTCCCAACTATTGGGGCGGCAACCGCGTGGACGCTATTCCGCTTGGCACCTCGACCACCGCGCTGGACATCAACACCGGTAAAGTGGTCTGGTCCCGTCAATGGGTACACCACGACGTCTGGGATTACGATATTAACTCCGCCCCGACGCTGATGGACATCACCGTAGACGGCAAGCAGATCCCGGCGCTGATTCAGGCCACCAAGCAGGGTTTCCTGTTCGTGGTTAACCGCCTGACGGGGGAGGACGTATGGCCAATCGAAGAACGTCCGGTTCCGCAGGGTGATGGTTCGGTTCAGGGTGAAGTTCTCTCGCCCACGCAGCCGTTCCCGACCAAACCCGCACCGCTGCTCGACCAGTCGAAAAAACCGGAAATCTGGAAGCTGGCGGATATCGTCGGTGGCGGCCAGTGCTCTCGTCTGTGGGATAACCTGACCTATGAGGGAATGTATACTCCGCCGACCACAAAGGGCGAAGGCACGCTAACCTATCCTGATAGCGCTGGCGGCGTACAGTGGGGTGGGGTGGCGTTCGATCCGCAAAAACAGATCGCCATCGTCAACACCTCGCATATCGTCCAGTACGTGAAGCTCTACAGCCGCGAAGATTACGATAACGCAGACAAAGACTCCGGTAACGAAAGCGGCTTTGCCCCACAGGAAGGCGCCCCGTACGGTATGCGTCTGCTGGTGGCGAGCAACTGGCTGGGCATGCCGTGCTGGCAGCCGCCGTTTGGCGAAATCGTGGCGCTGGACATGCATACGGGCGATGTGAAATGGCGTCGTCCGGTTGGCGCCTCCCAGCAGTATGGCTTCTTCATGCCGGAGAGCTGGGGTTCACCTACCATTGGTGGCCCGGCAGTGACGGCGGGTGGCGTGATCTTCATCGGTGCTTCAATGGATGCCAAAGTGCGTGCCTACTCGGTCGAGAGCGGTGAAGAGCTGTGGTCCGATCAGGCAGAAGCGCCGGCAGTAGCGAACCCGTCAGTCTATGAATATAAAGGTCGCCAGTATGTGGCCTTCGTGGCAGGCGGGAATACGATCCTGAAGGATCAGGTGGGCGATCAGGTGGTGGTCTACGCCTTGCCGGAATAATTCATCAGGAAGGGGAAATAAGCGTGGGGCCTGCGGGCCCCACTTTGTTTTACAATTGTCGTTTTACCGACGCGTTATTTATCGGCTGATGCGCCGGAGTGGGTTGACATCTGCTCGGCGGACTTCAGATGCTGCTCAACGACCGGCGTGTGCTCGTTGGCCAGAGCCTTCACATCCGGATCGTCGATTTTACTGGCGTCGCTCTTAAGCTTCGACAGCACCTTCTCGTGGTCCTTCACGCCAGCATATTCCATATACATTTTGTCAAAAGCGTCACCACGCTGGTTTTCCAGCCTTGAGTTCAGGGCTTTATGCGCGGCGTCTGGTTCGGTCGGCAGCTCCACGCCCTTTTTCTGGGCAACGGTCTGGACTTTGGTCAGCGCGGCGCCGTGATCGTCGACCATTTTCTGAGCGAATGTTTTCACTTCACTGCTTTGGGCCTTGTCCAGGGCGAGCCTGGCGGCGGCGACTTCGTTGATATTGGCCTGCGCCATGTCCTTCAACGCTTTCTCGTCGCCGGAGCTGAGTCTGGCGTCCGGTTGAGCCTTGCCCGCAGTTTGAGTTTGTGCGGCGCTTGTCGTCTGGGCTTGTACGCCAACGGTGCTGAACATTGCTGCAACTGCTGATACGGCTAGCAGCCTTTTCAGGGTTTTACTCGTGTGCATATTGTTCTCCTGATGGTCATGGTACAGGTAAGTTTCGGTTGCTTCAGGCGCAACCGGACAGATAAATGCTCACTACAAGGGTCAGTATAGTAGATGAAACTGCTGCACCCGCCGTTCAGGTCAGTGATGGCTGGTCGTGATGCTCAATTCTTCTACAATATTGATACGGATCATTTACATATTTGGTGCTAATGTTAAATATATAGATTCATCAACAGGAGGAATGATATGAAAAAAGCACTATTAGGGAGTGTATTGGCTTTAACAGTAGCAAGCTTCGGCGCATCTGCGGCAGATATGATTTCCAAGGATGAAGCGCACCACTTCAAACTTGAATACCTTGGTAATGTATCTGTAGGGGCTTCAGGTGGACAAATTTCTTCACCTTCAGATCTTCATCAAAAACTCTCAAAACTGGCAGACGAGAAGGGCGGGAAATACTACGTCATTATCGCTGCCCGCGAGCATGGCCCTAACTTCCAGGCCGTCGCAGAAGTCTTTAAATAATTTTCTTGAATACCACAAAAAACCCGCTTCTGGCGGGTTTTTTGTTTACAGACAGCCAAAAAAATGCCCCTGATGCGGGGCGAGTTTAAGTCAAAACTTTTCTTATGTTTATGTGCTCTAAGGCTTTGGGACAATAACAGCTTGTTCAAATAATGCAATATAAATGCATGTTTAAATGTGACGGCTCCATCATGCTGCTCATCTTAAGGTTAATGCAGCATACGTAACGCAGATAGTCTACGCTTTACAAAGGGTTATGGTTAAAACCATTTAGAGAATGGATACAGTTAACGGTCGTAAGAGGTAAAGATGAAAGTTGACGCACTGACACAAAAGGCAGAGGAAGAGATTTCAGCGCTTATAGCCAAAAAAATTGCAGAGTTACGAAAAAAAACAGGGCAGGAAGTTTCTGAAATAGAGTTTATCGCTCGTGAGGCCATGGCGGGCCTCGAGGGGTACGAAGTAAAAATCAAACTCCTGTAGGCGTTTCTTCCTGAAATGGTTGCTCAATTCTTGCCGCAATACAAAACCGGGTGTGATGCCCGGTTGTATTATGGATAATCATCGTCTTTATGAGCGAATAAATGTCAGTATATCGGCGTTTATGGTATCTGCATGTGTGGTATGCATCCCATGCGGGAAGCCTGGATAAATTTTGAGTTCGCTGTTTGCGAGCAGCTTATCCTGTAGAAGGGCGGCATATTTATAGGGGACGACCTGATCGTCATCACCCTGCAACACAAGGACGGGAACCGTAATGGCTTTAAGATCGTCCGTCTGGTCGGTCTCTGAAAACGCCTTAATGCCTTCATAGTGGGCTTTGGCGCTACCGATCATTCCCTGACGCCACCAGTTCTGAATTGTGCCCTGCGAAACCTCTGCTCCGTCTCGGTTAAATCCATAGAAAGGACCGCTGGCGACGTCGAGGTAAAACTGGGCGCGGTTAGCGGCCAGCGCCTGGCGGAAGCCGTCAAACACCTCAATGGGCGTTCCGCCGGGGTTAGCGTCTGATTTTACCATCAGCGGAGGAACGGCGCTGACCAGTACCGCTTTGGCCACTCGCCCCTGAGGTTGGCCGTACTTCGCAACGTACCTGGCGACCTGGCCCCCGCCGGTGGAGTGGCCGACGTGCACTGCATTACGCAAATCAAGGCTTTCGACCACGGCCGATGCGTCGGAGGCATAATGATCCATATCATGACCTTCACTTACCTGATCGGAACGACCATGACCACGACGGTCGAGGGCGATGACGCGGAAGCCTTCTGCAAGGAAAAAGAGCATCTGGTTATCCCAGTCATCGGCGCTCAGCGGCCAGCCGTGATGGAAAACGATCGGCTGCGCATCCTTCGGACCCCAGTCTTTGTAATAAATACTGACACCATCTTTCGTTGTTACGAATGCCATATTTCAGACTCCTCTGCTAATGGCAAAAACGTGTGAAGGCTAAGTAAATAGCCCAGCATTTAGGGACGTAATAAAACTGACTTATATTAATCTTATTACTGATATATCCGCTTAAAGTGTAGAAGGGTTCCTGAAAAACAGTTATAGATTAATTTTGTATGGTCATTATTTATTTTTAAACGAAATATCCCCTAAACCAGCCGGGGCACTGTGTTATTTTTCTCGCGTGGTGAATCCTCCTGTGCGGAGAGGCTAAACAGCACGTGTAGCTTAGGCAATCAGTAGCGGGTCAAGGTGGCTGACTAACGACTCACCGGGAGGCACCCGGCACCACACATACGTTAAAGCTTGTATCTCGCTGAATTTATTAGGGATAGTGTATGAAGTTGGGCTTTTTGGCTGGAGCAGTGCTGGCAACCTGGTTGTCTTTAACCTACCCGACGCAAATGAGAGCTGTTTTTGAACAACTGGTTACGATAGTGCAGCAAATCACGCAGCCTTCATCAGAGTCTCATTCTGATATGGTCACACCGGAACAGTCATATCCTTGATTGTTATATTTACGATGAACGTTACCCATCTTAATAGTTAACCTGTGCTTATTTTTCTGATGGGCTTGTTATTGGCCGGGCAGAGGTTACAGCCGCCCGGCCTGACGGTCTTAAACGATCGCGTTAGGGCACGCTTCGCCCTTATCAAGCTGCTGTAAATTCCCCAGCGTGGTTTCCGATATACTGATCAGCGCTTCGGCGGTCAGAAACGCCTGGTGGCCGGTGAACAACACGTTGTGGCAGGCCGACAGGCGACGGAACACGTCGTCCTGAATCACGTCGTTAGATTTATCCTCAAAGAACAGGTCGCGTTCGTTCTCATACACGTCCATACCCAACGCGCCAATTTTTTGCGTTTTCAGCGCTTCGATAGCCGCCTGAGAGTCGATCAGTCCGCCGCGGCTGGTATTGATGATCATCACGCCGTCTTTCATCTGGTCGAACGCCGACTGGTTAAGCAGGTGATAGTTTTCAGGAGTCAGCGGGCAGTGCAGGGAGATAACATCAGACTGCGAGAAGAGCGTTTTCAGATCGACATACTCCACGCCCAGCTCCAGCGCAGCGGCGCTTGGGTACGGATCAAACGCCAGCAGGCGCATGCCAAATCCTTTCAGGATGCGTAGGGCGGCCACACCAATTTTGCCGGTACCGATCACGCCTGCGGTTTTACCGTACATGGTAAAGCCGGTCAGCCCTTCCAGAGAGAAGTTAGCATCACGGGTACGCTGATAGGCACGGTGAATACGACGGTTGAGCGACATCATCATCCCGACGGCATGTTCAGCCACGGCTTCCGGAGAATAGGCTGGGACGCGAACGACCTTCAGACCCAGCTCTTTGGCGGCATCGAGATCGACGTTGTTAAAGCCTGCGCAGCGCAGGGCAATGTATTTCACGCCCTGTTTTTTCAACTCTTCCAGCACCGGTCGGCTACCGTCGTCGTTAACGAAGATACACACGCCTTCGCAGCCGTGAGCGGTTTTAGCCGTCTTTTCTGTCAGCAGAAAGTCGAAAAATTCAAGATCGAAACCGTACGTCTCGTTAACATGTTGCAGATACTTTTTGTCGTACTGCTTTGTGCTATATACCGCGAGTTTCATAAGACTTTCTCCAGTGATTTTGGAACCACGTTAGCATGTTTAAAATTATCTTACAATTTTTCAAAATTCATTGAAATCAATAAGTTCTATGAATTATTGTAGAGCATCTACTCTTAAAAATGGCATTACCTTCAACTGACTGGCTAAACATGCGACAATGAGCGGCAAGAACGGCTTATTTTTTTCGCAAAATCAGGATATTAACTGCCCATGAAGGGTAAATACAAAGCCGCAATCGCGCTATTACTGCTGCTATTACTCGTGCCGCTGACGCTGCTGATGACGCTCGCCCAGTGGGTACCCACGCTCGCCGGGATCTGGCTCCCTGTTGGAACGCGCATCGCGTTTGAAGAAAGCCCACGGCTCACGCGCCACGCCCTGATCATCCCCGATCTCCGCTATCTGGTAGAAGAGTGCGAAATTGCCCGTGTGGAAAACGTGACCCTGTCACACCCCAGCCGTTGGGATCTTGATATTGGCGCACTTGAACTTAACTCTGTCTGCCTGAGCAAATTACCGCAGTCAGCGTCCTCAACGGTGGCGCCGAAAACGCTGGCGCAGTGGCAGGCCATCCTGCCCAACACCTGGCTGACCATCCACCGCTTTACCCTTTCTCCCTGGCAGCAGTGGGAGGGTGAGCTGCATGCTTCACTCACGCCAGCCCGCCAGGACATCACTTATAACGGCGAGCAGGTGAGCATTAAGGGGCAGTTGCGCGGCCAGACGCTCTCCATCAGCCAGTTCGATGTGCAACTGCCGGATCAGCCGCAGCCCGTGAAGCTGATCGGTGAATTTACCCTGCCGTTGGTACCGGACGGCGTGCCGGTGAAAGGGCATACGGTCGCGACCTTTAACGTGCCACAGTTATCCTCGCTGGTCGATGCCGATCTGGACTGGGAGGACAATCAGGGCCAGCTGGTGGTCATGGCGCGGGACAACCCCGATCCACTGCTCGATTTACCGTGGCAGATCACCGCTCAGCAGTTAACCATCAGCGACGGACGCTGGAACTGGTCAGCCTCCGGTATGCCGATGAGCGGTCGCGTCGGGCTGAAAGTGGATAACTGGCAGCAGGGGCTGGAGAAAGCCACCTTCACGGGGCGGCTCAACGTGCTGACCCAGGGGGATGCGGGGAAGGGCAACGCGGTGCTGAATATCGGTCCCGGCTCGCTCAGTATGGAAAACAGCGCTATGCCGCTGCACCTGAGCGGGGAAGCCAAGCAAAACGATCTGATCCTGTATGCCAGACTCCCGGCGAAGCTGACCGGCAGCCTTTACGATCCGCAGCTTACGTTTGAACCCGGCGCATTATTGCGCTCGCGCGGGCGCATCATCGACTCGCTGGATATCGATGAGATCCGCTGGCCGCTGGCAGGCGTGAAGCTCACGCAGAAGGGCGTGGACGGCCGCCTGCAAGCCATTCTGCGGGCGCATGAAAACGAGATGGGCGATTTTGAGCTGCATCTGGACGGCCAGGCTAACGACTTTTTACCGGACAACGGTTTGTGGCAGTGGCGCTACTGGGGTAAAGGGAATTTCACGCCGATGAATGCGCGCTGGGATGTCCGGGGAACCGGGGAGTGGCGCGACAACGTTATCGAACTGACCGATCTTTCCACGGGGTTCGACAAATTGCAGTACGGTACGATGCTGGTCAGCAAGCCGCGCCTGGTGCTGGATCACCCGGTGCGCTGGTCGCGGGACCCGGATAACCCCACCTTTAGCGGCGCGCTCGCGCTCAATGCCGGGCAAACAAGCTTCTCGGGCGGAAGCGTGCTGCCGCCGTCCGTTTTGACCTTCAGCGTTGACGGGACAGACCCGACGGTGTTCCAGTTTAAAGGGAACCTGCATGCGGACGACATCGGCCCGGTCCAGGTGAATGGACGCTGGGATGGCGAACGCCTTCGCGGTCAGGCCTGGTGGCCAAAACAGTCTCTTACGGTGTTCCAGCCGCTGATCCCGCCAGACTGGAAACTGACCCTGCGCGGCGGCGAAATGTACGCACAGGTGGCTTTCTCAGCGGCCTCCGATCAGGGGTTTGAGGCCGGGGGGCACGGGGTGCTGAAAGCGGGCAGCGCGTGGATGCCGGATAACGAAATCAACGGCGTTGATTTTGTTCTGCCGTTCCGCTTAAGCCAGGGTACCTGGTCGCTGGGCACGCGCGGGCCGGTAACGTTACGAATCGACGAGGTAAAAAACTTGGTCACAGCCCGAAATATCACCGCGGATCTCCAGGGCGATTATCCCTGGACCGAAGCGAACCCGCTCCTGCTCACCAACGTGAAGGTGGAAGCGCTCGGCGGGAAAATCACCATGCAGCAGTTGAGAATGCCGCAGCACGATCCGGCTTTACTACGCGTGGATAATATTTCCTCCAGCGAACTGATAAGCGCGGTGAATCCGAAGCAGTTTGCCATGTCCGGCCCGGTGAGCGGCGCGCTGCCGTTCTGGCTGGACAATGAAAAATGGATCATTAAAGATGGCTGGCTGACCAACCCGGGGCCGATGACGCTGCGCATCGACCAGGACACGGCGGATGCCATTGTGAAAGACAACGTGGTTGCCGGGGCGGCGATCAACTGGCTCCGCTATATGGAAATTTCGCAGTCGTGGACAAAACTCAATGTGGATAATCTGGGTGTGTTAACCATGCAGGCGGCCATTAAAGGCACCAGCCGCGTCGAGGGCAAAAGCAGTTTCGTAAACCTGAATTACACCCATGAAGAGAACATTTTTACCCTCTGGCGCAGCCTGCGCTTTGGGGACAATCTGCAAACATGGTTTGAGCAACATGCGGCGATACCCCTTCTCCGCGGTTCGACAGGCAAGGAAAGTGAGGAACAACAATGAAAAAGAGGGCTGGTGTACTCACCGTGGCCGTCGTCGCGCTGCTGTCAGGCTGCACGCCGCGCATTGAAGTGGCAGCGCCCAAAGAGCCGATCACTATCAACATGAACGTGAAAATCGAGCATGAAATCCATATCAAGGTGGATAAAGACGTTGAAGCCCTGCTGAAATCCCGCAGCGATCTGTTCTGAGGATGCCATGAAACGATTAGCTCTGATGTTACTGGCGCTGGGGATGAACGTTCACGCCGCCACGCTTACGCTCAACGATGCACGTGCCCAGGGGCGCGTAGGGGAAACCCTGAGCGGCTATCTTGCGCCCGTTCAGCACGACGCTGAAACCCTGGCGCTGGTGAGCCGTATCAACGCCGCACGCACGGAAAGTTACCAGCAGTTAGCTGACAGCAATAATTTGCCCGTCGACGAGGTGGCGAAAATGGCGGGACAAAAGCTGGTGGCGCGCGCCCAGCCGGGTGAATACGTGAAGGGGATTAACGGCAAGTGACTAAAAAAGTAACTAGCGGTAACGCTTACGGTATTCGCCCGGCGAAACCCCGAAACGCTGCTTAAAGGCGGTGGAAAAATGGCTATGGTCGGTAAAGCCCCAGCTGTAGCCAATGCCCGCCAGCTTTTCGTCATCGCTGATGGAACGCAGCGCCTGAGCGCATAAATCGAGGCGACGGTTCTTAATATACTGCGCCACCACCAGCCCTTTCCCGGCAAACATGCGGTACAAGCTCCGCACGGACATGCCGCTCTCTGAAGCTATCCACTCCGGTCTTAACGCCTCTGACTGAATATGATCATCAATCAGGGACAGAACGTGGCGGAACTGACGCTCCTTGCGCGGCAGCACCTCGTGTTGCTGCTGGAAGGCCGGACGCAGCAGACACACCATCGCCTCCAGCGCCGCTTCGCTTTCGCTGGCGCTGAGATCGGCATTGCCCATGCTCTCCTGTAGCAGTCGGTAGCTCAGCTGTACGGTAGGCAGACTGCGGGAGAGGGGCAGCGCGCACCTCACTTCCTGAAAACGCGCGTGTTGCTCAATGATTTGTCGCGGGAGCAGCAGCGAAATCTGGCGGGAACGCTCCTGCCAGTAAATGGAGCACGGGCGGGAGGCGTCAATCAGCGTGATATCCCCGGCTTTCAGCATCGCGCGCTGGTTGTCCTGTTCGATTCCGGCGCTGCCTTCCAGCTGAAACACGGTGTAGAACCAGGCGTCGTTGCCGTTTTTGATCTCCTGACGGGTGCGAAAAAGGTTAACGCCTGCGGCGGTCACCGTGCTCAGCTTCAGACTTTGGGTATAGCTGGTTTCCAGTTCGCCGAGAAACGCCCCCTCTAACGGACGTGCCGCAAAGCGCCCACAAACCTGGTTAATTTGCGCCAGCCACTGCTGAAAATTGTCCTGTTCGCTTGCACACGCCATTGATGTTCTCGCTGCACCGTCACTGTTTTCGCATTGTTGCATTTATGTTGCATTTTGTCAGGGCTACGAGGCTGACTATAGGAAAGAACACTCAACGGTTACAGCGATATAAGCGGGAATTATCACGATTTGCGGAGCCTGTCACAGCTGACAAAGCGAATGTCACACAGACAAAAGCAGGAATGCGATTCCCCTCTTAGACTGCATACACACCCTGCGAAGCATAACGAAGGAGTATCCTATGTCCGAATCACACGTCGCCATCCTGCCAGGCGTGCAGCAGTTTTTAGATCGCCAGCACGGCCTGTGGATCGAAGGGCGTCAGGCGGCATCCGACAGCGAAAAGCGCCTGAACGTCTACAACCCGGCGACCGGAGAGGTTATTGCCTCCACCGCCGATGCCAGCGTCGATGATGTCGATCGTGCGGTGATGTCTGGCTGGCGCGCCTTTGTCGCCCGAAGCTGGGCAGGGCGTCTGCCGGCAGAGCGGGAACGCATCCTGCTGCGGTTTGCCGATTTGGTGGAACAGCATGGCGAAGAGCTGGCACAGCTCGAAACCCTGGAGCAGGGGAAATCCATTAACATCTCCCGCGCCTTCGAGGTGGGATGCACCCTGAACTGGATGCGCTACACGGCAGGGCTGACCACCAAAATTGCCGGTAAAACCCTCGATCTCTCGATTCCACTGCCGCAGGGCGCGCGTTATCAGGCGTGGACGCGTAAAGAGCCGGTGGGAGTCGTGGCGGGGATTGTGCCGTGGAACTTCCCGCTGATGATTGGCATGTGGAAAGTAATGCCCGCGCTGGCGGCAGGTTGCTCCATCGTGATCAAACCCTCGGAAACCACGCCGCTCACCCTGTTACGGGTGGCGGAACTGGCGAGCGAGGCGGGGATCCCGGATGGCGTGTTCAACGTGGTGACCGGTAGTGGCGCCGTCTGTGGCGCGGCGCTAACCTCGCACCCGCGCATTGCCAAAGTAAGCTTTACCGGTTCGACGGCGACGGGCAAGCAGATTGCCCGCGTGGCTGCGGATACGCTAACGGGCGTGACGCTGGAGCTGGGCGGCAAAAACCCGGCCATCGTGCTGAAAGACGCCGATCCGGCGTGGGTAATTGAAGGGCTGATGACCGGCAGCTTCCTGAATCAGGGGCAGGTCTGCGCGGCCAGCTCGCGTATTTATATTGAGGCTCCGCTGTTCGACACGCTGGTCAGCGGCTTTGAACAGGCCGTGAAATCTCTGAGCGTCGGGCCGGGCATGTCGCCGGATGCGTTTATCAACCCGCTGGTGTCGCGCGCCCATTGCGATAAGGTTCAGGCGTTCCTGGATGAGGCGAAGGCGCACAATGCGGAGCTGATCGCCGGGAACCGGGGGCCAGACGGCAAAGGCTATTACGTTTCGCCAACGCTGGTGGTCAACCCGGATAATCATCTGCGACTGACGCGTGAAGAGGTCTTCGGGCCGGTGGTGAACCTGGTTCGTGTGGACGACGGGGAAGAGGCGCTTCAGCTGGCGAACGACACTGAATACGGCTTAACGGCCAGCGTCTGGACGCAGAATATCAGTAAAGCGCTAGCGTATACCGACAGGTTACAGGCAGGAACCGTGTGGGTGAACAGCCACACGCTGATAGACGCCAACCTGCCGTTCGGCGGCATGAAGCAGTCTGGCACCGGGCGCGATTTCGGCCCCGACTGGCTGGATGGCTGGTGTGAAACCAAGTCGGTGTGTGTGCGGTATTAATAAAACGCCGGGTAAGGCGAAGCCGGCACCCGGCATTATTTAACGCGACCACCTATCCCGCCCGGACTCCTTCGCCCGATACAACGCTGCATCGGCGCGGGCGATGATTTCCGGGCCGGCCAGTCCTGGGGTATAGCCGGCAATGCCCATACTCACCGTCACACATTCACTCACCTTCGACGCGCTGTGCGCAATGGCTGCGGTGCGCAGGCCAGCCTGGATCCGCGCGGCGACTTTCTCAGCAACGCTTTCTTCACAGTCAAAGAGGATCACGACGAACTCCTCACCACCGTAGCGCGAAACCACATCCTCTGGCGTGCGCACCGAGGTGTTCAGCACCTCTGCCACCCTCGCGAGACACGCGTCTCCTGCCTGGTGACCATAGGTGTCGTTATACAGTTTGAAGTAATCGACATCCAGCATCAGCACCGCGAAGCGTTTGCCTTGCTCCACGGCGTTTTCCAGCACCAGCTCCATCGCCCGCCGGTTGGCCGTTTTCGTCAGCGGATCCTGATGGGCCAGCGCATCCAGCCGCGAAATTAAACGCTGATTCTGCTGGTTGCGACGCCACGCCTCTTCAAACCAGCTCAACAGGATATAGCGCCCGCACACGAGAATGAAGGTGAACACCACCCACAGCCCGGCGAAGCGATAATTAATTTCCTGATTCAGCAGCATGCTGGCAACGGGCAGGCTTATCCATAGCGGAACGGTGAAGCAGAGCAGTGCCACCGGGTGAAAATAGAGCGCGGTCATACCGGCCATCAGCAGGGTAACGAATATAGGCCAGGGATGCGGAAGATGTAACACGTTGATAAACCAGTAACAACTTATCGACCACAGCAGACTGCACATAAACAAAACGGCGCTGACGCCGCGGATGTGGCGCCAGGCCATGATCACCAGCGCCACGGAAAGGATCACCACGCCCAGCATGGAGGCGTCTATCATCTGCCGCAGAGGCGGGCTGATGTGCAGGAGGGCATCGATATGGCCGAACAGCGAATTGCGCAGCAGGACCATAAGGGCAAAGCTGGCATTCACAAAGGCGAGCCACGGCAGGTTCACGGCCAGCCCGTGAACAACCATTGATTTACGGGTAGGCCATGTCGCAGGTTCTGGCGTTGCGTTGTGTCTTTTTTCCATTATGGTTTTCTTCCCGTCCGGTGGATAGCTCGCTAAAGCCAGGTAGTATTAACTATAAGCAGGCTCGATTATTCCTCAAATGTTTGCACAAAAAAACCGGGCATTGCGCCCGGCGTTTGCTTATTTTTGCTCGGCTTTTTTCTTGCCGAGCGTTGGCGTCTCGTCAAAGAAATTCCACGGCTTGAGCAACGTGTGCACCCATTCCGTCGGCATTATTGGCCACTCCTCGGCACGGGCGACATGGGTGGTGCCGGTGGTCATCCAGATGACGTTATCCTGGTCGTTCAGCGACTCGTTATCTTTGCTGTACTGGCCGAGGCCGGTATCGTGCGTGGAACGGTTCGGGTATTTTCCCTCCGGGTACATCTCGTCGGGATGGTAACGCGTTACCCACAGTTGTTTATCCATAAAGCTCAGGCGGTGATAAATCCACTCGTCCGGGGCAAACTTCGCGCCGGACGCTACCGGGTGTGTACCGCCCGCGTAAGGGATGATCTGATATGAGACCGGGTTGCCCATGCGGTTCTCTTTGCTGGTATTGCTCAGCAGGCGGATGGTGCCCGGGTCAAACTTCTGCGCCGCCTGCTGTTCGGTATCAATATCATACTGATTAACCTGCATGGTGCTGGTGCGCGGTCCGCCAGCGGTGTTCGGTTTGACGTCCGGATCCATGGCCACCAGCTTATTGTTGATGCCGTCCACGTCCATATCCAGACGGAAGTTGTAGATGTGCTGGTGGGTGGTACCGACAATATTATGGTCGATCAGCGTTCCGTATCGGGTGTCATCCTTCGCGGTGGCATCATGCATGGTTTTCGTCTGCACGCCTTTCACCGCTTCAATGCCCGTAGCCCCTGCATCAATGCCGATAGTGCCGTTTTCGTGGAATACCCAGTCGAAGATGTAATCGTAGTTACCCACGGTGCTGACCCAGCGCACCACCAGCTCGCGGCGTTCGGTGCTGACGTTGGGTTTTCCTAATTCCTGATGCTTATATTCCGGCCCGGCGTAACGCTCGAAAATGGCGATCGCCCGGGGGATCTCCATTGGCGCGCCGGTGTAATCCGGGATGGTTTCGTTGAGCATCACGGCGTTAGACGGAACATCCTTGCCGCGCACGAGCGGGGAGGTCAGGGTACCCATGCCGTAATCGCCGGAGTCCAGGTAGGCTTTAAAGTACCAGCCGATATCCGGGTCGCCGTACGGCACAATCATGCCGCCGAGCGACCCCTGATACATCACCTGTCGCTTTTTGCCGTTGTCGTTATAGGTCACGGTGGAGATTATCGGGCCGACGCGTGAGTCCAGGCTCAGATGAAAATCCCAGTTCTGCCAGTGCACCCTATCCCCGGTGATGGTGTAGTTCTTGCCTTCCGGCTCGATAATCTCCAGCGGTTTTTTCACCGTTTCAACGCGGTCACGGCCATCATAAGGGCGCGGCGTGAGCGGCACCGGCACGACCGGGCCTTCCTCAATCTTCTGGATTTTCTTCTGCTCGAGATCCACCACCGCAACCAGGTTTACGATCGGGTGCGCCCAGTAGTTACCGTCGTCCACGTCGAGATAGCTGATCACTTTCAGCAGGCGGTCTTCCTGTTTCAGCCCATCCTTGCCGTCAAAAAAGCCGACGGTAAGCGGGGTGGTGATCACTTTCTTCGGGTCGGTAATGCCGCGCTTTTTCAGCACGACGGCAAACTCCGGGCTTTCATTGATGATCTGCTGCACGGTATTGAAGTCATCCAGCAGCACCATGCCGTGCGCGTCTTTGATCGGCTCCCAGCGGAGGATCTTTTTCTCCTTCAGATCCACCCGGCTTTCGATGATGTGTTTACCATCAAGCATGATGATATTGGCCTGGCGGGGCGCATCCACCGCCGTGCCGTTAAGCACAAAGTCCCAGACTTTGGCCTTTTCTGGCTCCGCCAGCGCAATCTGGGTAAAGCGGGTATTGGGTTTAAAATCCGCTGAGGCTTTCACGATTGCTACGGCCTGGTTGATTTCATCAGCCGTCAGCGCGTTTAACGGGTGGGGGCTTTTTTCAACCTGGAATGTCTGATCAAGACCGGACTGAAAGACATCGTTGATAAAGGTCTCCGGGATATACGCCTTATTGTTCTTCATCACCACGGGCACCTGGAGCGTCAGCGGTTTGCCGTTAACGATGGCGGTATTTGCGCCGGGTTTGACCTTCACAAAGGCACCGTCTTTGACGATGGTGAACATCTGGGCGTAATCATCCCACTGCACGTCCGCGCCAAACGCCTGAAGCGTTTTGTCCATCGGGACCATATGCGCCTCGCTGCCGTGAGCGTAAACAGGGGATTGCCAGGCGCAACAGAGCGCAACGGCCATGGCCAGTGCCGTTCTACGGGCAGAAAAAGAAGAATTGCTTCCCATCGCAGACCTCATCTTGTTGTGTTTATTGTGTAGTGTCAGCGTTATCCTGACAGGCGCGCACGTAAAGCGTTTGCCTGCATCTGCCAGGTTGTTTGTCAGTCTTGCCAGGTTAAAAAAGAGCGGGGGTGCATCACACCCCCATGGCAGATAAAGTGCGCTTCAGTAAGGCGAGCTATCGAGATGCGTGCGGACATCAAAACCTACCGTCGTGAACGAATAAACCGTACCGCGAACGCGAAGATAAATGTCTCCATTTTTAATTGCCACTGAAGCTTTATCATCATCGGTGATCATGACGGGATTGATATTCTTAATGTTAGACATGAATTCTTCCGGACTTTTTTTCGCATCAAAGAGATAAATATGATACCTGTTTTTAGACAGCGAGCCCGTCTCAACCTGGGTGATGTAAAGAGTTAAACGATCGTTAACCTTGATTTTTTCCTGCAAATTTTCATACACGGTAAAAAGATCGCGGAAAGGGTATGCAATGAATATGAGAAAAATAAAGATAATAATTCCAGCTCGCCAGTTAAAAACCCGAACGTCGCGCATAATCTATTCCTGCCCTTATCCATAACTGATCGACTGGATCATTACCGTAATTATTATTGTTCTGGAATTTTGCAAATTCGGCAGGATCAATTAGGAGGCGAAGATTGTGTGTAAAGCCGGTGACTTCAATGCTTCCCTCACGGTAACGAACATCCACCGAGCCTGTAATTTTTGACCCACCATCTTCAGTTAAGAAAAGGTAAACAGGAATTGCCATAGTTTGTTAATCATCCATGTAATTTAATGCGGAAATATTCCCGACGCCAAATAATAACCATTCTAACTACATGGTCAATTTGCTTAGTGTTTCCGGTTGTAACTTATCCAAACCAGGCAGACTGGATGGTTCGATTAATCAAAGCCATCCAGTCCCTGTTTTACCTTCCGCTTATTTTGATGCGCTCAAACACTCGAGGCAGCAAGGTTAATGCCATTGCATTGATTAAAAGTCACCCTGCTGGCGCGCCACCAGCGTCAGGATGGAGTAGAGCGCCACGGCCTGCTGGTGCTGGTTGAAGATCTCCACAGCCCATTCCACCACGCCGGTGGGTTTTTCCTCGGCAGTGCGCTGTTTCTTCAGCGTTTTACGTTTACAGGTCAGGCGCACCTGAATGGTATCACCCGGCTTGACCGGCTCGATAAAGCGCAGGTTTTCCATGCCATAGTTGGCAATAACCGGCCCAACCCCGGCATCGACAAACAGCCCCGCCGCGGCGGAAATCAGGAAATAACCGTGTACCACGCGCTCACCAAAAATCGACTCCGCCGCGCCAATTTTGTCCATATGGGCGTAGAAATGATCCCCGCTCAGGCAGGCAAAATTCACGATATCCGCTTCCGTCAGGGTACGACGCTGGGTCAGCAGGCTGTCGCCCGGCTGTAACTCCTCGAAGTATTTACGGAACGGATGAACGCGATCTTCCTGCACCTCCGCGCCACGGACCCACTGTTTACCGATCGCGGCGAGCATGGACGGGCTGCCCTGAATAGCCGTGCGCTGAAGATAGTGCTTCACAGCGCGCAGGCCGCCCAGCTCTTCGCCGCCGCCCGCACGTCCCGGACCACCGTGCACCAGCTGTGGCAGCGGTGAACCGTGGCCGGTAGATTCTTTCGAGGATTCCTGGTTGAGGATCTGAATGCGTCCGTGGGCGCGCGCGGCACCGGCAATAAACTGCCGCGCCACGCGGGTATCTGCCGTAACCAGCGTTCCCGCCAGGCTGCCGCCGCCCGCCCGCGCCAGCTGCATGGCGTGCTCGGTGTTACGGCAGGGCATCAGGGTTGCGACGGGGCCAAAGGCTTCGGTGGCGTGAACGGCCGGGGTTTCGTCCGGCTGCGGGCAGAACAGCAGGGTGGGTGGGAAGAATGCGCCAGGCGCCTGCAAATCAGCTTTACCACCCAGACGGATCTGGCAGCCCGAGGCCAGCAGATGATCGACTTTTTCCTGCACGTCAGCACGTTGCTCACTGTTGACGAGAGCCCCCATCTTCACCCCTTCCTGGGCCGGATCGCCGACGACCACGTTCTCCAGCCGCGCAATCAGCGCCTGGCTGACGGCTTCAACCTGCGCTTCAGGCACGATGATGCGGCGGATGGCGGTACATTTTTGCCCGGCTTTGGCGGTCATCTCGCGCACCACTTCGCGGATAAACAGCGTAAACTCCGGCTGTTCCGGCGTCACGTCCTCACCCAGCACGCAGCAGTTAAGAGAATCTGCTTCCATGGTAAACGGAATGGAATGTGCGACGATATTCGGGTGGACGCGCAGGCTCTGCCCGGTGCTGGCCGACCCGGTAAACGTCACCACGTCCTGGCTGTCGAGGTGGTTCAGCAGATCGCCCGCGCCACCGCAGATCAGGCTGATGGCGCCGTCCGGCACCAGTCCGCTCTCCACGATCGCTTTCACCATCGCCTGAGTCACCTGCGCGGTGGCGGTGGCGGGCTTGATGATGGCGGGCATCCCGGCAAGCCAGGTGGGCGCGAGCTTTTCCAGCATCCCCCAGCACGGGAAGTTGAACGCGTTGATATGCACCGCCACGCCGGATTTCGACGTTAACACGTGACGTGCCGCAAAGCCGCCTTCCTTCGACAGTGGGATCAGCTCATCCTCCGGCCACAGGGTATCGTCCGGCAGCTCACGGCTGCCGAGGCTTGCGTAGGTGAAGAGGGTGCCGATACCGCCTTCAATATCCACCCAGCTGTCAGCCTTCGTCGCGCCGGTCTGGGCTGACAGGGCATAAAACCGATCCTTCTGGCTCAGCAGATGTTTGGCCACCGCCTTCAGCATGGCGGCGCGCTCGATAAAGCTCATTGCGCGGAGCGCTTCTCCGCCGTGTTCAATGGCGTAACGGCGCGCGGCCGCCATATCCAGCCCTTCGCTGGTGACTTGATATAGCGTTTCCCCGCTGATGGCGTGGGTGATGGTGCGCTCGCGGCCCCGGCCTGATTGCCAGATGCCGGACAAGAAGCTGGCTAACTGCTGCATTTCTTCTCTCCAGATGTTTCGTGATTTCACTATAAATAGTTTGATCTCGAATCATAAAAATCAAGCTGAGTTTTAATGAATTGTTAACGTTGTGATCTGTATTGCTTGGCCTGACCAACAGAAAGCCTTGCGCCATCGGCCTTTCATGAAAAGGCTTGCGAGCGTCGTCACAAAATAAACAAACGCTTCTTGGGGTTATATTTAACCTTTGTGTAACTTTTAAGAAACCAAATGATTCACCATTTTGCTATTTGTGGTGATTTAATGAATCACAAAGGTGGTTATGTGACGCAAGAACAACGCTTTGAGCAACGCATCGCACAGGAGACGGCCATCGAGCCGCAGGACTGGATGCCGGATGCCTACCGCAAGACGCTGATCCGCCAGATTGGACAGCACGCCCACTCTGAGATTGTCGGCATGCTGCCGGAAGGGAACTGGATCACCCGCGCACCGACGCTGCGCCGGAAAGCCATTCTGCTGGCGAAGGTGCAGGATGAAGCCGGACACGGCCTGTACCTTTACAGCGCGGCGGAAACGCTGGGCTGCGCCCGGGAGGACATCTATCAAAAGATGCTCGACGGCAAGATGAAATACTCCTCCATCTTCAACTATCCGACCCTGAGCTGGGCCGATATCGGGGTCATTGGCTGGCTGGTGGACGGGGCGGCCATTGTGAACCAGGTGGCACTGTGCCGTACGTCTTACGGCCCGTATGCCCGGGCGATGGTGAAAATCTGTAAAGAAGAGAGCTTTCACCAGCGTCAGGGTTTTGAGGCCTGCATGGCGCTGGCGCAGGGTAGCGAAGCCCAGCGGCAGATGTTGCAGGACGCCATCAACCGCTTCTGGTGGCCCGCGCTGATGATGTTCGGACCCAACGACGACAACTCCCCAAACAGCGCCCGCAGTCTGGCCTGGAAGATCAAACGCTTTTGCAACGATGAGCTTCGCCAGCGCTTCGTGGACAACACGGTGCCTCAGGTGGAGATGCTCGGCATGACCGTGCCGGATCCCGACCTGCGTTTCGATGAAGAGAGCGGCCACTACCGCTTCGGCGAAATCGACTGGCAGGAATTTGACGAGGTGATCAACGGGCGCGGGATCTGCAACCACGAACGTCTGGCCGCAAAACGTAAAGCCTGGGACGACGGCGCATGGGTGCGTGAAGCCGCTCTGGCCCACGCGGAAAAACAACGCGCCCGCCAGGCCGCATAAGAGGAATCAACCATGAGCAACGTTTACTGGCCGTTATACGAAGTTTTTGTCCGTTCGAAGCAGGGGCTGTCGCACCGGCATGTAGGCAGCCTTCACGCTGCCGACGACCGCATGGCGCTGGAAAACGCGCGCGATGCCTATACCCGCCGCAGCGAAGGCTGTTCTATCTGGGTGGTGAAGGCGATTGAAATCGTCGCTTCCCAGCCGGAAGAGAGCGGGGAGTTTTTCGATCCGGCGGAAAGCAAGGTCTACCGCCATCCGACGTTTTACACCATCCCTGATGGTATCGAGCATATGTGAGGTTGGGGATGAACAACGTATCTGCTTATGCCCTGCGTCTGGGCGACAACGGTCTGGTGCTCTCACAGCGTCTGGGTGCCTGGTGCGGCCACGCGCCGGAGCTGGAAATTGACCTGGCGCTCGCCAATATCGGCCTTGATCTGCTCGGGCAGGCGCGCAATTTCCTGACCTACGCCGCTGAACGGGAAGGTAAGGGTGATGAAGATACCCTGGCCTATGGCCGCGATGAGCGTCAGTTCCGCAATTTGCTGCTGGTGGAACAGCCAAACGGCAGCTTCGCCGACACCATTGCCCGTCAGTATCTGATGGATGCGTGGAACGTGGCGCTCTACGAGCGGCTGATCCACAGCAGCGACAGTCAGCTTGCCGCCATCGCGGCAAAAGCCATTAAGGAGGCGCGCTATCACCTGCGCTTTAGCCGCGGCTGGCTGGTGCGGCTGGGGGACGGAACAGAAACCTCCGCACAAAAAATGCAGCAGGCGGTGGATAGCCTGTGGCGCTTTACGGCTGAACTGTTCGACGCTGACGAGGTCGAGCTGGCGCTAATTGATGACGGCGTGGCGGTTGATCCGCGCGACCTGCGGGACCCGTGGGAGCGCGAAGTGTTTGCTGGCCTGGCGGAAGCCACCCTCCGCGTGCCCGAAGAGGTGGCGTATCGCACGGGCGGTAAGAAGGGGCTACATACCGAACACCTCGGGCCGATGCTGGCAGAGATGCAGTATCTCCAGCGCGTTTACCCCGGCCAGCAGTGGTAAAGGAGGACGCCATGCAACGCCTCGTCGACATCGCGCCTGCACAAATCCCGCAGATTTGGGCGCTGTTAAGCCAGATCCCCGACCCGGAAGTGCCGGTGCTGACCATCACCGACCTGGGCATGGTGCGCAGCGTGAAGGCACAGGGGGAAGGCTGGGTTATCGGCTTCACGCCAACCTATTCGGGCTGTCCGGCAACGGAGCATCTGCTGGGGGCGATCCGCGAAACCCTGACCGGAAACGGCTTTAGCCCGGTACATATTGTGCTGCAACTGGAGCCCGCCTGGACCACCGACTGGATGACCGACGATGCCCGCAGGCGCCTGCGTGAATATGGCATCAGCCCGCCTGTTGGTCATAGCTGCCATGCCCACGTTCCCGCGGAGGTGAGCTGCCCGCGCTGTGCGAGCACCGATACCTCGCTTATCAGTGAATTTGGATCCACGGCCTGCAAAGCGCTCTACCGCTGCAATACCTGCCGTGAGCCCTTCGATTATTTCAAATGTATTTGAGGCTGCCATGACAACGTTTCATTCATTAATAGTGGCAAAAGTGGAGCCCGAAACCCGCGACGCGGTGACCATTACCTTCGCGGTGCCGCAGGCGTTACAGGAGGCGTACCGCTTCCGTCCCGGTCAGCATCTGACCCTGAAAGCCAGTCCTGGCGGGGATGAACTGCGCCGCTGCTACTCCATCTGCCGAAGCACCGCGTGCGGTGAGATCAGCGTGGCGGTCAAAGCCATCGAGGGCGGACGTTTTTCCCGCTATGCCCGGGACGAGATCAAACCGGGCATGGCGCTGGAGGTGATGGTGCCCCAGGGGCATTTTGGCTACCAGCCGCAGGCTGAACGCGAAGGCCACTATCTGGCGATTGCCGCCGGGTCCGGGATCACCCCGATGCTGGCGATTATGTCCGCTACGCTGGCCACTGAAGCCCACAGCCACTTCACCCTGATTTACGGCAACCGCAGCAGCCAGAGCATGATGTTCCGCCGGGCGCTGGCGGACCTGAAAGATAAATACCCGCAGCGTTTACAGCTGATCGCCATCTTCAGCCAGGAGACGCTCGACAGCGATCTGCTCCATGGCCGCATTGACGGGGAAAAGCTCCAGGCGCTGGCAAAAACGCTGGTGAATTTCCGTCAGTACGATGAAGCCTTCATCTGTGGCCCGTCGGCGATGATGGATGAGGCCGAAGCGGCGCTTAAAGCGCTGGGTATGCCGGAAAAAGCGATCCATCTTGAGCGCTTTAACACGCCGGGTACCGCCGTTAAACGGACAGCCAGCGTGCAGGCCGATGGCCAGAAGGTCACCGTCCGTCAGGACGGGCGCGACAGGGAGATCACCCTGACGGCGGACGACGAAAGCATTCTTGACGCGGCCCTGCGTCAGGGGGCGGATCTGCCTTACGCCTGCAAGGGCGGCGTATGCGCCACCTGCAAATGCAAAGTGCTGCGTGGGAAAGTCGATATGGCGACCAACTACAGCCTGGAGCCGGACGAGCTGGCCGCAGGCTATGTGCTGAGCTGTCAGGCGCTGCCGTTAACCGCCGACGTTATCGTCGATTTTGATGCGAAGGGGATGGCATGAGCGAACTGATTGTTACCCGTCATGGCCGCGTGTTGCAGCTAACGCTTAACCGTCCGGCGGCGCGCAACGCGCTCAACAATGCGCTGCTCCTGCAAATCGCGGAGCAGCTTGAGGCCGCCGCCGCGGATGCTGAGATCGCCGTCTGCGTGATGTACGGCAACGAACGCTGCTTTGCCGCCGGGGCCGATCTCAACGAAATGGCGGAGAAAGACCTGCCCGCCACCCTGAACGATATCCGTCCGCAGCTGTGGGCGCGGATCAACGCCTTCACCAAACCGCTGATTGCCGCCGTAAACGGCTTCGCGCTGGGGGCAGGCTGTGAGCTGGCGCTGCTCTGCGATGTCGTGATTGCTGGCGATAACGCCCGTTTTGGCCTGCCGGAAATCACCCTCGGGATCATGCCGGGCGCAGGCGGCACCCAGCGGCTGATCCGCAGCGTAGGCAAATCGCTGGCCAGCAAAATGGTGCTGACGGGCGAAAGCATCACGGCGGTGCAGGCGCACAGCGCCGGGCTGGTCAGCGACGTCTATCCGGCCTCGCTGACGCTGGAGTACGCCCTGAAGCAGGCAGCGCTGATGGCGCGCCATTCGCCGCTGGCGCTACAGGCGGCGAAGCAGGCGCTTCGCCAGTCGCAGGAAGTCCCGCTTCAGGCCGGGCTGGCGCAGGAGCGTCAGCTGTTTGCGCTGCTCGCGGCCACCGACGATCGCCGGGAAGGGATCAACGCCTTTTTACAAAAACGCACCCCAGACTTTAAAGGACGCTAATTGTGGAATCTATTCTGAGCCATGTTGAGCAGGGCGTAATGACCATTACGCTGAACCGCCCGGAGCGCCTGAACAGCTTTAACGACGTCATGCACCAGCAGCTTTCCGAATGCCTGAAGCAGGCCGAGCGCGATGACGCCATCCGCTGCCTGCTGATCACCGCGGCAGGACGCGGTTTCTGCGCCGGGCAGGATCTCAACGACCGTAACGTCGACCCGAACGGCCCGGCGCCCGATCTGGGCATGTCCGTTGAGACTTTTTACAACCCGCTGGTGCGCCGCCTGGCAAAACTGCCGAAGCCGGTGATTTGCGCGGTTAACGGCGTGGCGGCGGGCGCGGGGGCGACGCTGGCCCTCGGCTGCGACATGGTGATTGCGGCGCGCTCCGCCAGTTTTGTGATGGCCTTCAGCAAGCTCGGCCTCGTCCCGGACTGCGGCGGCACCTGGCTGCTGCCGCGCGTGGCCGGACGCGCCCGCGCCATGGGGCTGGCATTGCTGGGCGATAAGCTCAGCGCTGAACAGGCACAGGCCTGGGGAATGATCTGGCAGGTGGTGGACGACGAGCAGCTCTCCGCCACCGTACAGCAGATGGCGCTGCATTTTGCCTCGCAGCCGACCTTTGGCCTGGGCTTGATCAAGCAGGCGATCAACGCCGCCGAAACCAACACCCTCGACGCCCAGCTTGATCTGGAGCGCGACTATCAACGCCTGGCCGGACGCAGCGACGACTACCGGGAAGGCGTCAGCGCGTTCCTGGCAAAACGCGCGCCGAACTTTACGGGGAAATAATATGGTGAATATCCATACGGTCGCCGTCATTGGCAGCGGCACCATGGGCGCCGGGATTGCCGAAGTGGCAGCCAGCCACGGTCATCCGGTTCTGGTGTACGACATTGACGCAGCGGCGATTTCCCGCGCCGTCGACGGCATTCGCCAGCGGCTGTCCTCACGCGTTGCGCGTGGAAAACTCTCTGCCGACGCCGGGGAGCAGATCCTCGCCCGCCTGACGCCGGTGACGAATATCAGTGCTCTGGCGAAAGCCGATCTGGTGATCGAGGCGGCCTCCGAGCGGCTTGAAGTGAAAAAGGCGCTGTTAACCCAGCTGGCAGAGGTTTGCCCGCCGCAGACGCTGCTCGCCAGCAATACCTCGTCCATTTCCGTTACCGCGATTGCGGCGGAGATAAACCACCCTGAACGCGTCGCCGGGCTGCACTTCTTCAATCCTGCCCCGGTGATGAAGCTGGTGGAGGTGGTCAGCGGGCTGGCGACCTCACCAGAAGTGGCCGATGCGCTGTGCGAGCTGGCGCTGAGCTGGGGAAAGCAGCCGGTACGCTGCCAGTCCACGCCGGGGTTTATCGTCAACCGCGTGGCGCGCCCGTTCTACTCGGAAGCCTGGCGCGCGCTGGAAGAGCAGGTGGCAACGCCCGAGGTGATTGACGCCGCCCTGCGAGACGGCGGAGGCTTCCCGATGGGGCCGCTTGAGCTGACGGACATGATAGGTCAGGACGTCAACTTTGCCGTGACCTGCTCCGTGTTTAATGCCTTCTGGCAGGAGCGTCGTTTTCTGCCGTCGCTGGTGCAGCAGGAGCTGGTGCTGGCGGGGCGTCTGGGTAAGAAAAGCGGGCAGGGCGTTTACCGCTGGCTGGAGGAGAAACCCACCGTCAGCTGGCTCGCCCCGGTCAGCGACAGCTTCAACCCCATGCGCGTACAGCGAAGAAGTGACGGCGTCACGGAAATTGACGATCTGTTGCTGATCGAAACGCAGGGTGAAACCGCGCAGTCGCTGGCGCTGCGCCACGGCTGCCCGGTGGTGGTGGTCGACCGCATCGAGCGGGATGTGGCCGTGATAGCCGCCGCACCCGGCAACCCGCACGCCGCCACGCAGAAAGCCATTTACTGGTTGCAGCACCAGCAGAAACGGGTGGTACAGATTGCCGATTACCCCGGTCTGCTGGTCTGGCGCACGGTAGCGATGATTGCCAACGAAGCGCTGGACGCCCTGCAAAAAGGGGTCGCCAGCGAGCAAGACATCGATACCGCCATGCGCTTAGGGGTCAACTATCCCTGCGGGCCCATCGCCTGGGGCGAGCGCCTTGGCTGGCAGCGTCTGTTAACGCTGCTGGAGAACCTGCAACGTCACTACGGCGAGGAACGCTATCGCCCCTGTTCACTGCTGCGCCAGCGTGCGCTTCTGGAGAGTAGCTATGAGTCATAACGCCTGGCATAACGCCCGTGCGATGTACGAACGGGACGCCTGCGCGCAGGCGATGGGGATGGATATCATCGACATGGAAGAGGGCTACGCGGTGGTGACCATGACCATCACCCCGCAGATGCTCAACGGGCATAAAACCTGCCACGGCGGACAGCTGTTCTCGCTGGCCGATACCGCCTTTGCCTACGCCTGCAACAGTCAGGGGCTGGCGGCGGTGGCCTCAGGCTGCGCCATCGATTTTCTGCGTCCGGGCTTTGCCGGCGATAAGCTGACCGCTACCGCGTGGGTGAAGCATCAGGGCAAACTGACCGGCGTATACGACATTGAAATTCAGAACCAACAACAGAAAACCGTCGCTCTTTTTCGCGGGAAATCGCACCGCACCGGCGGCAGTGTGACAGGAGAAGCCTGATGCGTGACGCATTTATTTGTGAGGGTGTGCGTACCCCGGTCGGTCGCTACGGTGGAGGATTATCCAGCGTGCGTGCCGATGACTTAGGGGCCGTGCCGCTGCGTGCGCTGCTGGCGCGTTACCCGCAGCTCGATCTGGAGCGCATAGATGATGTGATCTTCGGCTGCGCAAATCAGGCGGGAGAGGATAACCGCAACGTAGCGCGCATGTCGTCGCTGCTGGCCGGGCTGCCGCAGACCGTTTCCGGTACCACCATTAACCGCCTGTGCGGCTCCGGTCTGGATGCCCTTGGCTTCGCGGCGCGCGCCATCAGGGCCCGGGATGGCGATCTGCTGATCGCCGGTGGCGTCGAATCCATGTCCCGTGCGCCGTTCGTGATGGGCAAAGCCACCGCGGCTTTTCAGCGTCAGGCGGAGATCTTCGACACCACCATCGGCTGGCGATTTGTGAATCCGCTCATGCATCAGCAATACGGAACTGACAGCATGCCGGAAACGGCAGAGAATGTAGCGGAATTGTTAAATATAAGCCGTGCCGATCAGGATGCATTTGCCCTGCGCAGCCAGCAGCGCACCGCGCGGGCGCAGCAGAATGGCGTTCTGGCGCAGGAGATTATCCCGGTACAGGTGGCGGGGAAAAAAGGTGCCGTAACGGAAGTGAGCGTGGACGAGCATCCGCGCGCCGAAACCACCCTTGAACAGCTTGCCGCGCTGAAAGCTCCGTTCCGCAAGAACGGTGTGGTGACGGCGGGGAACGCCTCTGGCGTGAACGACGGGGCGGCGGCGCTGATTATCGCCAGCGAGCCGATGGCGCTTGCCCAGGGGTTAACCCCGCGCACCCGCATTGTGGCCATGGCGACCGCGGGCGTCGAGCCGCGTCTGATGGGATTAGGCCCGGTTCCCGCCACCCGTAAGGTGCTGGAACGTGCCGGACTCAGTATCACCGATATGGACGTCATTGAGCTTAACGAAGCCTTCGCCGCACAGGCGCTGGGCGTGCTGCGTCAGCTGGGTTTGCCGGATGACGCGGAGCATGTGAACCCGAATGGCGGGGCGATCGCGTTAGGTCATCCGCTGGGAATGAGCGGTGCCAGACTGGCGCTGGCCGCGAGCAATGAATTGCACCGACGCGGCGGGCGCTACGCGCTGTGTACGATGTGCATCGGTGTGGGTCAGGGCATTGCCATGATCCTTGAGCGTGTTTGAGCGAACAATAATGTGAGTACCCTGCGATGATAAATACAACAAAGCTTGATCCGATCGAAACCGCGTCCATTGATGAATTGCAGGCGTTGCAGACCGCGCGCCTGAAGTGGACGCTGAACCACGCCTACAACAACGTTCCGATGTACAAACGCAAGTTTGACGCCGCGGGCGTTCACCCTGACGATTTTAACGAGCTGGCGGACCTGCAAAAATTCCCGTGCACCACCAAGCAGGATCTGCGCGACAACTACCCGTTCGATACCTTTGCGGTGCCGATGGAGCAGGTGGTGCGCATCCACGCCTCGTCGGGCACCACCGGAAAGCCGACCGTGGTGGGATATACCCAGAATGATATCGACAACTGGGCCAATATCGTTGCCCGTTCCCTGCGCGCCGCCGGGGGCAGCGCGAAGGATAAAATTCACGTGGCCTACGGCTACGGGCTTTTCACGGGCGGGCTGGGGGCGCACTACGGTGCCGAGCGTCTGGGTGCGACGGTGATCCCGATGTCCGGCGGCCAGACGGAGAAGCAGGCGCAGCTGATCCGCGATTTTCAGCCGGATATGATCATGGTGACGCCCTCATACTGCCTGAATTTAATTGAAGAGCTGGAGCGTCAGATGGGCGGTGACGCCAGCGCCTGTTCCCTGCGCGTCGGCGTGTTTGGCGCCGAGCCGTGGACGCAGGCGATGCGCCGCGAAATTGAAAAACGGCTGGGCATTACCGCGCTGGATATCTATGGTCTCTCCGAAGTGATGGGGCCGGGCGTGGCGATGGAGTGTCTTGAAACCGCTGACGGCCCGACCATCTGGGAAGATCACTTCTACCCGGAGATCGTCAACCCGAATGACGGCACGCCGCTGGCTGACGGCGAGCAGGGCGAACTGCTGTTCACCACCCTGACCAAAGAGGCGCTGCCGGTGATCCGCTACCGCACCCGCGACCTGACGCGCCTGCTGCCGGGCACTGCACGCACCATGCGCCGGATGGATCGCATCAGCGGGCGCAGCGACGACATGCTCATCATTCGCGGCGTGAACGTCTTCCCGTCACAGCTGGAAGAGGAGATCGTTAAGTTCGAACATCTTTCGCCACACTATCAGCTGGAGGTGAACCGCCGCGGGCATCTTGATTCGCTTTCGGTGAAGGTCGAGCTGAAACAGAGCAGCTTAACGCTGACCCATGAGCAGCGCTGTCAGGTCTGCCATCAGCTGCGTCATCGGATTAAATCGATGGTGGGGATCTCGACCGACGTGATGATCGTTAACTGTGGCAGCATACCGCGCTCCGAGGGTAAAGCTTGCCGGGTGTTTGATTTGCGTAAAGTGGCAGCCAACGGTTGAATTCCCTCACCCCAGCCCTCTCCCAAAGGGAGAGGGTGTATTAAGTTCCCTCTCCCTTTGGGAGAGGGTTAGGGTGAGGGTACACCCCAGATTCGTATGCTATGATTCATCCAGGAAAAAAATAACAACAGAATGAATCACATGAATAAACTTGATGCCTTTATCCAGCATGCAGTCAGCTCTGTTCCCGTCAGCGGAACGTCGCTTATATCCTCACTGTATGGCGACGCGCTTGCGCACCGCGGCGGAGAGATCTGGCTCGGCAGCCTGGCGGCCCTGCTGGAAGGGATGGGATTTGGCGAGCGCTTTGTGCGCACCGCGCTGTTTCGCCTCAACAAAGAGGGCTGGCTGGATGTGTCCCGCATTGGCCGCCGCAGCTTTTACCGTCTCAGCGACAAGGGGCTGCGTTTGACACGCCGCGCGGAAAATAAAATCTACCGTGCGGAACTGCCGGCGTGGGATGGCAAATGGCTGCTGCTGCTCTCCGAGGGGCTGGATAAAACCACCCTCGCGGACGTGAAAAAACAGCTCATCTGGCAAGGGTTCGGCACGCTTGCACCGAGCCTGATGGCCTCGCCGTCGCAGAACCTGGCGGACGTGCAGTCTCTGCTGCATGACGCGGGCGTGGCGGAAAACGTCATCTTCTTTGAAGCCCATTCGCCGCTGGCCTTGTCACGCGCGGCGCTACGATCCCGCGTGGAAGAGTGCTGGCAGCTGACCGAACAAAACGCGATGTACGAAACGTTTATCAACTCGTTCCGTCCGCTGCTGCCACTGCTGAAAGAGGCGCCGCCTGAGGATTTGACTCCGGAACGCTGCTTCCAGATCCAGCTGTTACTCATTCATTTTTATCGTCGCGTGGTGCTGAAAGATCCGCTGTTGCCGGAGGAGTTACTTCCTGCGCACTGGGCGGGACAGAGCGCGCGACAGCTGTGCATTAATATCTACCAGCGCGTGGCGGCGGGAGCCCTGGCGTTTGTCAGTGAGAAGGGGGAAACCTCTGTGGGCGAGCTGCCCGCTCCCGGCACGCTTTATCACCAGCGTTTTGGTGGTCTGAATATCATATAAGGAGAGGGTATGCCTGTTTATCAAATTGATGGTCTGACGCCGGTCGTGCCTGAAGAGAGCTATGTTCACCCGACCGCGGTGCTGATTGGCGACGTGATCCTCGGCAAAGGCGTTTACGTGGGGCCCAACGCCAGCCTGCGCGGCGATTTTGGCCGGATCGTGGTGAAAGACGGCGCGAACATCCAGGATAACTGCGTGATGCACGGTTTTCCGGAGCAGGACACGGTGGTGGAAGAGGACGGGCATATCGGCCACAGCGCGATCCTGCACGGCTGCATTATCCGCCGTAATGCGCTGGTGGGGATGAATGCGGTGGTGATGGACGGGGCGACGATCGGCGAAAACAGCATCGTCGGGGCGGCGGCGTTTGTGAAGGCCAAAGCGGAAATGCCTGCGAATCACTTAATTCTTGGCAGTCCGGCGAAAGCGATTCGTGAGCTAAGTGCGCAGGAAATAGAGTGGAAAAAGCAGGGCACGCGGGAGTATCAGGTGCTGGTGGATCGCTGTAAGCAGACGCTGCATCAGGTGGAGCCGCTGCGGGAAGAAGAGCCCGGCCGCAAACGGCTGGTCTTCGATGAGAATTTACGGCCCAAGTCGGCTGGCCGGGATAAATAAGGCTGTTCGCTCCCGCACGTTGATCAAGGCGTGAAAATGAGCTCAATACGCATCCGGCAGGGGCCGGTCAATCGACACCAGCTTTCCGCGCTTCATGGTGATATAGCCCCCGGCTTTTAGATCTGCCAGCACGCGAAAGACATGCGTTCGTGAAAGGTTAGTGCGCTTGATGATAAACAGCGCCAGGCCCTCATTCTCTCCCGTGTGGGTCTCCTGCCGATAGAGATAGCGGTACAGCATTGGTTTGATGGTCTGGTAGCTGGTGACCTGCCTGCGTTCATTGTGCAGGTCGATGGTAAATATGGACATGTAGGTCAGTATGGTGGCCAGCGCCTGCATGCGCTCAGGCCCGCCCTGGAAAAATATCTGGTCGAAGTCGACCCAGGCTATTCTCACCAGCTTCACCTTCGCACTGCTGCGATATTCATACTTCGCCAGTGGACAATACCTTTCCATTAACCCTATCGGCATATACTCGATAGTATTGCCAATATTAAGGCCATCATCAGGCATTAATATCGTCAGCGACCCTTCAGTGCAAAAATAGATATAGCCAGGCTCGACGGTGAGTTTTTTATTTGCGGCAACGGTTAAGGCCTCGCCTTTACAAAGCATGTGCGGAAAAAATTGCCCAATATTGAGTTGCTGATAATAGGTATGGATATCCTGAAAATTCACGCTAAGCCTCTCCCCGCAACGTTTGCCGTGGTAGCGAGTATAGCAGCAATAGCCCCCGAATTACGAACCCATAAATAACCAGTCCCATATGGGACTATGATGGAAAGGTATTCTGTTTAGAATGGTCGTCAATGAGTTCGCATTAAAATTATCCGCCAACAGTAAATATCCAGGCGGCGCAATTAATCTATGAGGCCATTCAATGAAATTAACCCTAATTGCTAAACATCTGGCGCTTGCCGGTGTGTTGACGTCGCTGTCGCTTTCCTCGTTTGCGGAAGTACAGCCGCAGGATGCCACTGCCACGACCCGGCAGGTAAATAACGCCCTGTATAACAAATTACCGTTTGCCGATAAAACCGACTTTGAGAACGCCCATAAAGGTTTTATCGCCCCGCTGCCGCAAAACATGATTAAAGGCGAGCAGGGGAACGTTATCTGGAACCCGGCGAAATATGATTTCGTGAAAGAGGGTGAGAAAGCCCCGGATACGGTAAACCCGAGCCTGTGGCGTCAGTCACAGTTGATCAACATTGGCGGGCTGTTTAAGGTCACCGACGGCGTGTATCAGATCCGTAATCTCGATCTCTCCAACATGACCATCATTGAGGGCGAGAAGGGCATTACCGTTATCGACCCGCTGTTAAGCGCTGAACCGGCGAAAGAAGCGCTGGATCTCTACTATGCAAACCGCGGCAAGAAACCGGTCGTCGCTGTGGTGATCACCCACAGCCACGTTGACCACTATGGCGGCCTGCGCGGCGTGGTTGACGAAGCTGACGTCAAGTCTGGCAAAGTGAAAATCTACGCGCCGGATGGCTTTATGAAAGAGGCGGTTTCCGAAAACATTATGGCCGGAAACGCGATGAGCCGCCGTGCGAGCTATATGTACGGCAACCTGCTGAAGCCGAATGCAAAAGGCCAGGTGGGTGCAGGCCTTGGCACCACCACCTCTGCGGGTACTGTCACCCTCATCCCGCCGACCGACTACATTACCCATACCGGTCAGGAAGAAGTGATCGACGGTTTGACCTACGACTTTATGATGGCGCCGGGTTCAGAAGCTCCGTCGGAGATGCTGTGGTATGTCAAAGAGAAGAAAATGATCGAGGCCGCAGAGGACGTGACCCATACTCTGCACAACACCTACTCCCTGCGCGGCGCGAAAATCCGCGACCCGCTGGCCTGGTCTAAGTACATTAACGCCGCCATTGAGCGCTGGGGGGCGGACGCGGAAGTGATTATTGCGCAGCACCACTGGCCGACCTGGGGTAACGAGAATATCGTCAAGCTGATGAAAGGTCAGCGCGATATGTACCGCTACATCAACGACCAGACCCTTCGTATGGCAAACAAGGGGCTGACCCGCGACGAGATCGCCGCCGAGTTTAAACTGCCGGAATCGCTGGAAAAACAGTGGGCAAGCCGCGGTTACTACGGCTCCGTTAGCCACGACGTCAAAGCCACCTACGTGTTTTATCTCGGCTGGTTCGACGGCAACCCGGCAACCCTCGACGAGCTGCCGCCTGAACTGGCTGCGAAGAAGTTCGTGCAGTACATGGGCGGCGCTGATGCCATCATGCAGAAAGCCAAAGCGGATTATCAGCAGGGTAATTACCGTTGGGTGGCTCAGGTGGTCAGCAAAGTGGTCTTTGCCGATCCTAACAACCAGGCTGCCCGTAATCTGGAAGCCGACGCGCTGGAGCAGTTAGGTTACCAGGCGGAAGCGGGCACCTGGCGTAACTTCTACCTGACCGGCGCGCAAGAACTGCGTAATGGCGTGAAGAAGCTGCCGACGCCGAACACCGCCAGCCCGGATACCGTGCGGGCGATGACCCCGGAAATGTTCTTCGACTACCTGGGTGTGCACATCAACGGGGTACGGGCCGGTAACGCGAAGGCGATCTTCAATGTCGATCTCTGTAAGGATGGCGGCAAATACAAGCTGGAGCTGGAAAACGGCGTGCTGAACCATACCGCCAACGCGCAGGCGAAGGATGCTGACGCAACCATCACGCTGGACCGTACCACGCTGAACAACATCATCCTTAAGAAAGAGACGCTGAAGCAGGCGATGGATAAGGGTGACGTGAAGGTGAGCGGAAACGGGGCGAAGCTGGAAGAGATGCTGAGCTACATGGACACATTTGACTTCTGGTTCAATATTGTGACGCCATAAGTTTAGCGTTCATCCTGGTTAATCCTGGCGCCTTGTTGCGATAAGGCGCCATTTTTTTATTCACGCATTGCCAGCGCGCTGGCGCTTGCCGGATCGAACAGCGAAATACTCTCGATCTGATCCAGCATGATCACTTTGCGAAAATCCATGGCGCTTTTGGGCTCTGAATCGAGCGTAATATCATGCTCGGCATACCATTTGCTGTAGTTATGTTCGATACAGAGCTGCATGTTTTTCCCGTCACGGTAGCCGCTCAGCATCGGAATAAGCACGATATTGGCCGTTTTTTCATACTCCAGCGTGGCGGTATGGATCATCCCAATATAGATCCGCCGCGATTTCAGCGTGACGTGCGCCAGTTCACCTTCCTCCATGCACTGATAGAGCAGCTGTTCAATCCCGCTCGATTGCGCCAGCCGCTTGTAGAGCTTTTTTCGGCCTTCGCCGTCCAGCCGCGCGCTCCCGGCCCAGTTCGAGCGGTAGAGACAGAACAGGATCGCGAAGGTCAGCATTACCACCACCGGGGCCTGAATCCCCAGGAAGCTCCAGTTCATAAAATCAATTTGCCAGTCGGCATATTTTGCAGACGTGAAATGGAACGTGTTGTCGGCGGCGGAGAGGGCGAACAACAGCAGCCACAGCAGGCCGGTGGCGATCACGCCCTGAAGAACAAAAATACAGCCATACAGCGCCACAAGAAAATAGACGTCCCAGCCAAAGGATCGCTTGATTTTAAACCGTGTTGAGAGGTCGCGGCTGGTGTACCAGTACCCGCATACCATCAATACCATGAATATTGCCGTTCCCATTTCAGGCCCTCTTCAGCGCGTTGACATGGCGCAGAAAGTCCTGCCGCACCTCGTGGCTTTTGTAGTTAACCGAGGCGTTTCCATCCTGATCGATGATGATGCGGTCGCCATCCTCTACGGCTTCGATAATTTCCTGGTGACTCATGACCTGCAACAAGGATTCCGGGCTGGAAAAGAGCGTCATCAGTAAATGTTTCATCGCGTGACATCCTTATGAATTAAAAGGATAAGTCTGGAAGATAAATGGCACCTTTGCCTTAAGGTTATCCCTAAAAAAACGGCAGCCTGGCGGCGAAATTCAACTTTATGCACAAAATGGTTGCGCGAGGTAACACTTCAGGTCTTTGAAAAATAATAAGAATAAAAAATATATCTGCGCAAACTTGGACAAATAACGTTAATTGTGTAAGTTTAAATTATGCGATTTCGCTACGTTGTTTACACCCAGGATGTGACCCATGAGCACGTTGCCGTCCGTCATCAGTCGGTTCGTTGATTACTACGCCACGCTGGATACCCAGCCACCTTCGGCGCTGGCGGGAATTTATCGCGCCGATGCCACGCTTATCGATCCCTTTGGCGAACATAGCGGGGTGTTCGCGATCCAGCGCTATTTCACCCACTTGCTGGCTAACGTCCAGCACTGTCGCTTTACCGTTGATGCGCCGTTGCAGCAGGGCGATCGCTTTGTGGTCACCTGGATGATGCACTGGTCGCACCCGCGTATTGCCCGGGGTGCAGTGCGACAGCTGCCGGGCTGCTCCGTGGTAGACATGCGCGACGATCGCATTGTTCGCCAGCGGGATTACTACGATGCCGGAGAGATGATTTACGAACATCTCCCGATACTCGGCTGGGCCGTGCGCGGCGTGAAGCGGAGAGTGAAATCATGAAAACGGTTCTGATCACCGGCGCAAGCTCGGGCATCGGGGCGGGGCTGGCGAAATCTTTTGCTGACGATGGTCACCGGGTGATTGCCTGCGGGCGCGATGCGCAACGTCTGGCCGCTGTGCATCAGCACAGCCCCAACATCACGGTGCGCCTGTTCGATATGACAGACAGGGACGCCTGTCGCCAGGCGCTGGCGGACTGTGCTGCCGACACGGTGATTCTCTGCGCCGGAACCTGCGAGTATCTCGACCGCGGCGAGGTGGATGCCGAGCTGGTGGCGCGGGTCATGACCACCAATTTCATGGGGCCGGTAAACTGCCTTGCGGCGTTGCAGCCGCAACTGGTATCCGGCAACCGCGTGGTGCTGGTCAGTTCGATGGCGCACTGGCTTCACTTCCCGCGAGCCGAAGCCTATGGGGCCTCTAAAGCGGCATTAACCTGGTTTGCCGACACGCTGCGCCTCGACTGGGAACCGAAAGGGATTGCCGTCACGGTCGTTTCACCCGGTTTTGTCGACACGCCGCTGACCCGCAAAAACGATTTCCCGATGCCGGGCCGGGTCAGCGTGGGGGACGCCGTCCACGCCATTCGTCGCGGTCTGGCAAAAGGGAAGGATCACATCGCGTTTCCCGCCGGGTTCAGCCTGGCGCTGCGCCTGCTTTCCGGCCTGCCCGATGTACTTCAGCGCGCTTTGCTGCGCGGGATGGTGCGACCATGAAAATCGCAATTATCGGCAGCGGCATCGCCGGGTTAACCTGTGCCTGGCGGCTCGCCGGACATCATCAGATCACGGTGTTTGAGGCGCAGGCCACCCCGGGCGGCCATACCGCAACGGTGGATGTCGACACGCCCCAGGGCACCTTTGCCATCGATACCGGTTTTATCGTCTACAACGACCGCACCTATCCGCGCTTCATGGGGCTGCTCAGCGAACTGGGCATCAGCGGGCAAAAAACGCAGATGAGCTTTTCGGTGCACAACCCGCAGAGCGGGCTGGAGTATAACGGGCACACGCTGACGTCGCTGTTCGCCCAGCGTCGTAATCTGCTGAACCCTGCCTTCTGGACGCTACTGAAGGAGATCGTGCGCTTTAACCGGCTGGCGAAACAGACGCTCCGGGGCGAAGTCGATGGATCCGCCACGCTGGAAACATTCCTGCGCCAGCACCGCTTTACGCCCTTTTTTGCGCGCCACTACATCCTGCCAATGGGAGCGGCTATCTGGTCGTCGTCGCTACAGGAGATGAAACGCTTTCCGCTGCCGCTCTTTTTACGCTTTTTTGAAAACCACGGTCTGCTGGACATTACCCATCGTCCGCAGTGGTACGTCGTGCCAGGCGGCTCCCGGGAGTATATCCGCGCGATGATGGACAAGCTTGGTGATCGCCTGACGCTGCACCTCAACGCGCCGGTTCAGAAGGTTGTTCGCCACGATCGTGGCGTCGATATTGAGCGGGAAGGCGTCACTCATACCTTCGATCAGGTGATCTTCGCCTGTCACTCTGCTCAGGCGCTGGCGATGCTCGCCAGCCCAACGCAGGCTGAACGTGAGGTGCTGGGTGATATCGGCTGGCAGCGTAACGAGGTGGTGCTTCACAGCGATCCGCGCTGGCTGCCGGTGCGCAAGCGCGCGTGGGCGAGCTGGAACTACCGCCTCAGCGAACAGGATCGGGCCAGCGCCTGCGTCACCTACAACATGAATATCTTGCAGGGACTGCCGCCGGGTAGCCCGCTGTTTTGCGTCACCCTCAACCCGGAAACGCCGGTGGAAGAACGCTATGTGCTGCGCCGCTTTGTCTATGAGCATCCGCTTTTTAACCCGCAAAGCTGGCAAGCTCAGGCCCGGCGCGGCGAAATAAACGGTCGCCATCGGAGCTGGTTCTGCGGCGCGTACTGGTACAACGGCTTCCACGAAGATGGCGTACGCAGTGCGCTGGATGTGGTAAACGCTATCGCGGCCGGGGAGGGCAACTGAGATGAACAGCTGCCTTTACCACGGTACATTGCGCCATCGTCGGCTTGCGCCAAAAGCGCACCACTTTACCTACAGCGTCTTTATGGCCTGGCTCGATCTCGATGAGCTGGACGCACTGCCCTCCGTCGGCGTGCGCCGTAACCGCGTTGCGCCCGCGGCATTTTATGATGCGGACTACCCGCTGGGCACGCCGCTCAAAGAGCACGTCCTTGAGCGTCTGGAAAATCTGACCGGCGAGCGTCCGGCGGGGCGGGTCATGCTTCTGACTCAGCTGCGCTATTTCGGTTTTCATTTCAACCCGGTCAATTTTTACTACTGCTATGACGGCGAAGACACTCTGCGCTGGGTTCTCGCCGAAGTGCGTAACACGCCGTGGAATGAACGACATTACTACGCGGTAGCGGGGCGGGACGCCCCGCCGACGCAGAAAGCGTTTCACGTCTCGCCCTTTAATCCGATGGATATGGTTTACCACTGGCGCTTCAACAGCCCGGACAGCACGCTGCGCATGCATATCGAAAACCATCAGGAGACGAAGGTGTTTGATGCCACCCTGACGCTACGCCGGGCGCCGCTGACGCGCGCAGCGCTGCGTTCGCTGCTGGCGCGGATCCCGTTGATGACCCTCAAAACCGTTTTCGCCATTTACTGGCAGGCGCTCAGGCTGTGGCTGAAGCGCGTGCCGCTGCATAACCATCCCCTCAGCAGGAGTGAACGCTCATGACCGATCCCGTCTTTGCGCTTGAACCCGATATCCCGCGCAACGTCCGCGTCGCGCGATGGTTGCTCTTCCGCCTGCTGAACGGTCTGCGCGGTGGCTCGCTGACGCTGCGTGAAGGCGCGCAGACGTTCCAGTTCGGCGACGCCTCCGCCGCGCTTCATGCTGAGGTGCAGGTACTTGCTCCGGGCGTCTACTGGCGCATTTTAACCGGGGGCAGCCTCGCCGCGGCACAAGCGTGGATGGATGGCGACTGGGAGACGCCCCACCTGACGCCGCTGCTGGAGCTGATTGCACGTAATAGCCAAATCCTCGGGCAACTGGAAAAAGGGTTTCGCCTGCTCGGGAAACCGGTGGAGCGGCTACGGCACTGGATGCGGCGCAACTCCCGCGCTCAGGCGCGTGAAAATATTGCCGCCCATTACGATCTGGGCAACGCCTTCTACGCCCATTTCCTTGATGAAGACCTGCTGTACTCCAGCGCGCTGTTTAACGGGGACGAGCAGGATTTGAACGCGGCTCAGCAGGCGAAAATGGCCAGGCTGTGCGACCAGCTGGCGCTCACGGCAAACGATCATCTGCTGGAGATTGGCACCGGCTGGGGGGCGATGGCGGAATACGCCGCCCGTCACTACGGCTGTCGGGTGACCACCACCACGCTGTCGCAGGAGCAGTACCACTGGGCCACCGCGCGGATCGCCCGGGCAGGGTTGCAGGATCGCGTTGAGGTGCTGCTTTGCGACTACCGCGATCTGACCGGGGTTTACGACAAACTGGTCTCGGTTGAGATGATCGAAGCCGTCGGCCAACGCTACCTGCCAACGTTTTTCCGTACCTGTCAGGCGCGTCTGCGTCCAGGCGGGCGGATGGCGATTCAGGCCATCACCATTCAGGATCAACGCTATCGCGACTACAGCAAAAGCGTCGATTTTATTCAGCGCTACATCTTCCCCGGCGGCTTTTTGCCCAGCATCACCGCCATGAATGAACTGATGACCCGCCATACCGATTTTGTGGTGCGTAATCTCTTCGATATGGGGCCGGACTACGCCCGCACGTTGGCGCACTGGCGTCAGCGTTTCGTTCACGCCTGGCAGGAGATTGAAAAGCTCGGGTTTGATGACCGTTTCCGGCGGATGTGGCTGTACTACCTCGGCTACTGTGAAGCCGGGTTTAATGCCCGCACCATCAGCGTGGTGCAGCTGACTGCGGAACGCGTATGAAGCGTTACGGGCAGGTATTTCTGTTGGCCATCGGTTTTGATCTCTACTGGACGCTGGTGGTGCTGTTTCGCGAGCAGGGGCTGGTCATCTGGATCGCGCTGGCGGTGCTTGCCTGGCTGTTATTACCGCCATCACACCGGGTATACGCCCTTGTGCTGGCGGCGTCGGGTGCGCTGCTGGACGCCCTCTGGGCGCTGACGGGGCTGATTGCGTTCACAGGCGCGTCCCTGATGCCGCTATGGATGGTGGCGCTGTGGCTAATGTTTGCCACCGTCTGGACGCACCTGACCCGCACGACCACCTTGCCAGGATGGTTGCTGACGGTGCTGGCGACTCTGGGCGGACCGGTAGCCTACCTGATCGGCGAGCATCTTGGGGCCATTACGTTTCAGGAGCCGACCTTTATCGTCGTCAGCTGGATGTTCCCCGGCTGGCTGGTGCTGATGCTGTTTTTCCACCTGTTGATGGGGAGACAACAATGAGAAATCTGGTACTGATGCTCGCGTTATCCGTCTTCACCTGTACCGTGCAGGCGGCAGACTGGCTGAGCTGGCGCAAGGTGGGTGACGCCACCCTCACCTGGGGGCCGTTTACCGTCTATACCTCTCAGCTTCTGACGCCCGACGGCAGCTATACAGGATTAGACGGCGATAATGCGCTGATTATCACCTATGCCCGGGACATCGATGGTGACGACCTGGTCGAGGCGACCCGCGACCAGTGGCAGGCGCAGGGCATTTTGCAGCAGGAGCCGCAGAGTGAAGCCTGGCTACGCATGCTGTCCACGCTCTGGCCCGACGTCACGCCCGGCACGCAGCTCGCGTTTGTGGTTAATAACGGCCAGGGACAATTCTGGTATCGCCCCACGGCGTCGCAGAAAAAATTTACGCCACTCGGGCCACGCCAGACGGCAGCGTTTAGCTCACGCTTTCTGGCGATCTGGCTCGATCCCCGCACCGAATATCCTGAACTGCGTCAGCAGTTAACTGGAGGAGCACAATGAAACGTTTCCTGCTTATGGCGCTTGCCCTGACGATGCTGGTGGCCGGATGTAGCACCGAGGTGACAGAGTATCGTCAGCAGCAGCCACGGCTTGATATTTTTACTTACTTCCAGGGGAAAACCGAGGCGTGGGGGATGGTGCAGGATCGCAGCGGTAAGCAGATCCGCCGTTTTCACGTCGAGATCGCCGGGGATGTTATCGGCGATACGCTGACCCTGAACGAGCATTTTGTCTACGATGACGGCGAAAAGCAGCAGCGCGTCTGGCATATCCGCCGCGTTGGGCAGAATCGCTATGAAGGCACGGCGGGTGACATAGAAGGTGTCGCGACAGGCCAGGCGGCGGGCAATGCCCTTAACTGGCGCTACAGCATGAACGTGAAGGCGGACGGCAAAACCTGGCTGCTGCACTTTGATGACTGGATGTATTTGCAGGACAGCACCCGTCTGTTCAATAAAACTGAGATGAAGAAATTTGGCGTCACCGTCGCCACGGTGACGCTGTTCTTTACCCGCAAAGAGGGCGGTTAATCCTCTTCGGGCTGAAGTTTACTGCTTGAGTAAATGAAGAAGAGCGCAATACTCAGGCAGACGACGGCCCCGAAACGGCTCACTGAAAACGGAATGGCTTCATTGTTCAGCCAGCCAAAGTTATCAATCAGCATGCTCATGGCCAGCTGGCCCAGGATAACCGCTACCGTGGCAACAGCGGTCCCGATGCGCTGCACCGCGAGCACCATAATCACGATATAGGGCACGCCGCACAGGGCGCCCAGAAGCTGCCATTTGGGTACATCCATCAGGCTGACCGCCTGTTTCGGCTCAAAAAAGAAGATCAGCAGGGCGGTCACCAGCGCGCCGACGGAAAACGTCAGAAACGCGCTTTTGAATACCCCCACGCTGCTGCCTAATTGCCCGTTAATGGCAGCCTGAATGCTCAGCGTTGCGCCGCCAATCACCGCCAGAATAATCATAATCACTGTCATAACGTTACCCCTGCGCCACGAGAATGAGCGCGGCGATGATAAATCCCAGCGCAATAATGCGTTTTGTATCGATCCTGCGGTGCGGCGTACCCAGCAGGCCATAGTGGTCGATAATCAGGCTTTTGAAAACCTGGCCTGCCAGAATGCCGATCATCGTCATGGCAATGCCGATCGCAGGCGTGGCAATGGTGAGAATGATGACGTAAACCGGGCCGAGCACGCCGCCCAACAGGTGCCATGAAGGCTGCGCAAAAAATGAGGGACTGTTGCGGGGGCTGAAAAACAGCATCAGCAGAAACGTTAGCCCCGTTCCCACGCTAAATATGCTGAACGCCGCCCACAGGTCGCCCACCTCTGCGCCCAGCGGCCCCAGCAGCCCGGCTTCCACGGACAGCCCCATGCCACCGGCAATCACCAGTAAAATTAAAATAATGTGCATAACGCTTTTTCTCCTTTTTCCAGGCGGAGAAGATTACGTCTGAACATCATTGAGAAAAATGCCATAATGCAGGAAACACCTGTGCAGGAAATGCATTAATGATGGATGCCGGACATATCAGCATTCGCGCGCTGCTGATCTTCATCGACGTTTATGAAACGCAGAATTTCTCCGTGGTGGCGAGGCGGGAAGGGATTTCTGCGTCGCAGGTCTCACGCGTGATCCACCAGCTTGAGGACGCCCTCGGGCAACAGCTTTTCTACCGCAACACGCGGGCGATTATGCCCACAGAGAGCGGGCATCTTTTTGTGCGCTATGCCAGGGCGATGGCCGGGAATATGGAGGACGCGCGACGCGAGTTGGATGAACGCGCCCGCGAGCCGTCGGGCACGCTGCGTATCAATGGCCCGGTCTTTTTCGGACAGAGGCACATCGCGCCTGGCCTGCCGGGGCTTCTGGCGCGTTACCCTCGTCTCTCCATTGAACTGACCCTCACCGACGATTTTATCGATCCGCACCGTGACGCCGCGGACGTTATCTTCCGCATCGGCGCGCTGACGGACTCCTCGTTTCACGCCCGGGTGTTTGGTCAGCAGTTCTACCATCTGGCGGCCTCGCCGGACTATCTGCAAAAACATGGCGCGCCCGAGGGGCCGGACGATCTCAGCCTTCACCACTGTCTGGTTTACCGCGGCTCGTCCGGGCCTAACCGCTGGCTGATCCGACAGCCGGGCGAGGCGTGGGTTCACTATCCCATCGTACCGCTGATGACTTCCAATAACGCGGAAACGCTCCTGATTGCGGCGCTGGGCGGTATGGGCGTTGTGCTTTTCCCGGACTGGATGGTGAGCGAACGACTCAAAAGCGGTGAGCTGGTGGCACTGCTGCCGGAAATGGAGTGTTCAATTAATACGGAGCCATTGACGATTGCGGCGATTTACCCGAACGCGCGTCATCCGCCCCTGAACGTCAGGGCGGTGATTGATTACTATATTGAGCGATTCGGTACGCCGCTGTACTGGCAAACCTGAAGGTTAGCGGGCAAGCTCGCGACGGATAATGTCAGCCCCGGCGCTTAACGCCTTCAGCTTACCGTTGGCGACCTGGCGGGAAAGGGGAGCCATACCGCAGTTGGTGGACGGATAGAGCTTATCTGCATCAACAAACTGCAACGCCTTGCGCAGCGTATCGGCGACCTCTTCAGGCGTTTCGATGGTCTGGGTGGCGACGTCAATTGCCCCGACCATCACTTTTTTACCACGGATAAGCTCCAGCAGATCCATTGGTACGCGCGAGTTGTGGCACTCCAGCGAGATAATATCGATCTTTGAGGTCTGCAACTTTGGAAACGCCTCTTCATACTGGCGCCACTCGGAGCCGAGCGTCTTTTTCCAGTCCGTATTGGCTTTGATGCCGTACCCGTAACAGATATGTACCGCGGTTTCGCATTTCAGTCCTTCAATGGCGCGCTCCAGCGCGGCAATGCCCCAGTCATTCACCTCGTCGAAAAAGACGTTAAAGGCAGGTTCATCGAACTGAATAATGTCGACACCGGCCGCCTCCAGCTCGCGGGCTTCCTGATTAAGGATTTTTGCGAACTCCCAGGCCAGCTTTTCACGGCTTTTATAGTGAGCATCGTATAGCGTGTCGATCATGGTCATCGGGCCGGGCAGCGCCCACTTGATCGGCTTGTCCGTCAGCTGGCGCAGGTATTTCGCGTCGTCAACAAACACCGGTTTCTGACGCGCCACCGCGTCTACCACGGTCGGCACGCTCGCATCGTAACGGTTACGGATGCGTACCGTCTGACGGTTCTCAAAATCCACGCCGCTGAGATGTTCAATAAAGGTGGTGACGAAATGCTGGCGAGTTTGTTCCCCGTCGCTGACGATATCAATCCCGGCGCGAATCTGTTCATCCAGAGACAAACGTAGCGCATCCTGTTTCCCTGCAAGTAATTCCTCGTCCTGGAGTTTCCACGGCGACCAGAGCGTTTCCGGCTGCGCAAGCCAGGTGGGTTTCGGCAGGCTGCCAGCCGTCGATGTCGGGAGCAATGTTTTCATGAGAAGAACCTTTTATCCGTATTAAATGAAAGCGTGAAGTGATGAGACCACTGCTCAAGAAGGGTTTTGTAGGGTTTGATAAACCGCTCTTCGGTATATTTCCCCTGTTCAATGGCCAGCCGGCTGCGCTCTTCACGGTCATAGACGATTTTTGTTAATGAGTGATCCTGCTGATTCAGGTCGGGCTGATAGCACTGTCCCGCAGCGGAATTGGCATTGTAAATTTCCGGTCGATAGATCTTCTGGAACGTCTCCATGGTGCTGATGGTGCCGATCAGCTCCAGATTGGTGTAATCACGCAGTAAATCGCCGGTGAAGAAGAAGGCGAAAGGCGCGACGCTGTTTTCCGGCATGAAATAGCGAACCTTCAGGCCCATCTTCGCGAAGTACTGTTCCGTTAGCGACTCGCCGTCCGGCTGGTACTCATACCCCAGCACCGGGTGGTGGTTACCGGTACGACGATAGGTGTCTTTGCTGGAGACGCTCAGGCAGATCACCGGCGCTTTTTTGAAGTTCGCCTGATATTCCGCAGAATGAACGAAGCTTTTAAAGATATTGCCGTGCAGCTCGCCAAAATTCTCGGGGAGGGTAAAACGGGGTTGATCTTTATTATGCTCCAGCAGCAGGACGCTGAAATCATAGTCACGAACATACGATGAGAAGTTATTTCCGACGATGCCTTCGATGCGCTCGTGGGTTTTTTTATCCACGATTGTCGTTTGCAGAATTTCGATGGCCGGGAAAGTAAAATCGCCGCCGATATTCATATCGACTGAAATAATCTCCAGCTCGACGGCATAGCGGTCAGCTTTCGGGTTATCCCAGCTCGCCAGCGCGTTAAAGCGGTTGTTGATCATCACCAGCGTGTTGCGCAGGTTCTCCTGACGCTTCTCGCCACGCGCCAGGTTGGCGAAGTTGGTGGTGGTACGCGTGTTTTCTGACGGGTTATAATTTTCATCAAAGCAACTGCGCTTAAGGGTAAATGTGAAAGCCTGACTCATTTGGTTATGCATCCTAAGTTCATGTTGCCGGAACGTTATCAATGCATAATTTATGCCTGAGCCCCTGGCGCAGGGGAAGTGACTTAATTTCACTGCAACATGAGGGTTCTTCATGAACTGCGCGATTCAGGTATAATCCCCCGACATTTCCAACCGGTTTAAACGAACATGACAAAACTCACCCTACAAGAGCAGATGCTGAAAGCGGGCTTAGTCAGCAGTAAAAAGATGGCCAAGGTCCAGCGCACGGCGAAAAAATCCCGCGTCCAGGCTCGCGAGGCGAGAGAGGCTGTTGAAGAGAACAAGAAAGCCCAGCTGGAGCGTGATAAGCAGCTGAGCGAACAGCAAAAACAGGCGGTGCTGGCAAAAGAGTTCAGGGCGCAGGTGAAGCAGCTGATTGAGATGAACCGCATCACCGTGGCGAAGGGCAACATTACCTTTAACTTTACCGACGGCAACCTGATCAAAAAAATCGAGGTCGATAAGCAGACGCAAACCCAGCTGATCAACGGCCGTCTGGCGATTGCCCGACTGGTGATTAATGCGAAGGGCGACTGTGATTACGCGATTATCCCGGCGGTGGTGGCGGATAAAATTGCCCAACGCGATGCGGACAGCATTGTGCTTAACAGCGCGCTGAGTCAGGAAGAGCAGGACGAAGACGATCCGTACGCAGATTTTAAAATCCCTGACGATTTAATGTGGTAATCCCCGCTCAGAATGGCGCGGCGTGACAGGCGTTTATCGTCTCGCCGCTCAGCGGATGAATAAAATTCAGAACGCTGGCATGCAGCATCAGCCGGGGCGTTTCTTCCGCGCCCGGCCATTCCAGACCACCATACAGATCGCACCCCAGAATCGGGTGGCCTAACTGCTGGCAGTGAATGCGCAGCTGGTGGGTGCGCCCGGTCTCCGGGGTAAGCTCTACCCGCGTCAATGGCATTGTCGTATCCTGATAAATACGTTCCATCACCCGATAGCGGGAGCGAGCGGGCTTACCTGTGCGGGCACAGATCGTCATCAGCGGAAACAGCGCCGGATCTTTGGCAATCGGGGCATCCACGGTCCCTTCGTCCTGTTCCACATGTCCGCACAACAGGGCGGTGTAAACCTTGCTCACGGCGCGCTGGCTGAACTGGTGGCAAAGCGCGGCGTTAATCGCTTTGTTACGCGCAATGACCATCAGACCCGAAGTGCCAAAATCAAGACGATGCACCAGCGTGCAGCCGGGAAAGGTTTGCACCAGACGGTAGTGGACGGAATCGCGGTTTTGCGGATTTTTCCCGGACAGGCTGAGCAGGCCGGAAGGTTTGTTGATCAGCAGCAGATGCTCGTCCTGCCAGAGGATCTCAATGTCGTCGTGACAGGGTGGTGCAATAAACGTATCGATAATGACAGACATCAGGCCGCCCGGCTGGAGAGTGGGTGCGGATGATAACGAAATATGCAGGAAAAGAAAAACCCTCCCACCGGGCGGTGAGAGGGGTAGATCTTAGGCAGCGACCAGGCTGTCGATAGCGGCTTTCGCGTCGGACTGCGCTTTGGTAGCCACTTCCGGGCCGTAAGCGATACCTTCAGCGAACACAAAGTTCACGTCGGTAATGCCGATGAAGCCGAGGAACAGGGTCATGTACGGCGCCACCAGGTCGGTTGGGGTATCTTTGTGAATACCGCCGCGGCTGGTCAGTACAACCGCACGCTTGCCTTTTACCAGACCTTCCGGGCCGTTCTCGGTGTAACGGAAGGTTACGCCAGCGCGCGCCACCAGGTCGAAGTAGTTCTTCAGCTGGGTAGGAATGTTGAAGTTGTACATTGGGGCGTTGATCACGATAACGTCGTGCGCCTGCAATTCAGCAATCAGCTCGTCGGAAAGCGCCAGGGCTTCCTGCTGACGCGGGGTAAGAGGCGCATCGCTCGGACGCAGCGCGCCAACCAGCTCGCCGTCCAGCACAGGAATTGGGTTTGCCGCCAGGTCACGCACGGTGATTTCATCCGCGCTGTGCTGTTCACGCCACTGTTCAACGAAATAGTCAGACAGCTGACCAGACTGTGAATACCCTGCCAGAATACTGGATTTCAACACTAATACTTTGCTCATGGGAAATTCCTGTTTTGTATTTGATTGAGGGGGTTGCCCCGTTGCTTGTTGACACTTTATTCACAATCCTGCCACAGGGATAGCGCAATATATCGAAGCCTATGTTCGAATTTTTTGAATAAGGCGCGCAAAGCGCTGATGTGGTACTCTATAGCAATCATTAAAAAGAGATTTTATCCGGCAGTGCACTGCCCGTTAACGCTATGACAGAACACCAAAAATTGACCTTCTCCATGCTGATGCAAAAGCTTGATTCACTGATGCTGCGCGATAAACAGCGGTTTGCGCGCCGTCTGCACGGCGTTAAGAAGGTTAAAAATCCTGATGCACAACAGGCCATTTACCAGGAAATGGCCAAAGAGATTGAACAGGCGGCAGGGAAAGTTGTGCTGCGTGAAGCCGCACGCCCGGAGATTACCTATCCGGAAAACCTGCCCGTCAGCCAGAAGAAACAGGACATTCTTGAGGCCGTACGCGACCACCAGGTGGTGATCGTCGCGGGGGAAACCGGTTCAGGTAAAACCACCCAGTTGCCGAAAATCTGCATGGAGCTGGGCCTCGGGTTGAAAGGGCTGATCGGTCACACCCAGCCGCGTCGTCTGGCGGCGCGCACCGTGGCGAACCGTATTGCGGAAGAGCTGCAAACGGAGCCGGGCGGCTGCATCGGCTACAAGGTGCGATTCAGCGACCACGTCAGCGATAACACCATGGTTAAGCTGATGACAGACGGTATCCTGCTGGCGGAAATCCAGCAGGATCGTCTGCTGATGCAGTACGACACCATCATCATCGATGAAGCGCACGAGCGCAGCCTGAACATCGACTTCCTGCTCGGCTACCTGAAAGAGCTGCTGCCCCGGCGTCCGGATCTGAAAATCATCATCACCTCTGCGACCATTGACCCGGAGCGTTTCTCAAAACATTTCAACAATGCGCCGATCATTGAAGTCTCAGGCCGAACCTACCCGGTTGAAGTGCGCTATCGCCCGATTGTGGAAGAGGCGGACGATACCGAGCGCGACCAGCTTCAGGCCATCTTCGATGCCGTCGACGAGCTGGGCAACGAGAGTTCTGGCGACATTCTGATCTTCATGAGCGGCGAGCGCGAGATCCGGGATACCGCCGATGCGCTCAGCAAACGCGATCTGCGCCATACCGAGATCCTGCCGCTGTACGCGCGCCTGTCCAACAGTGAGCAGAACCGCGTGTTCCAGCCGCACAGCGGACGCCGCATCGTGCTGGCGACCAACGTGGCCGAAACCTCGCTCACCGTGCCGGGCATTAAATACGTGATCGACCCGGGTACGGCGCGCATCAGCCGCTACAGCTACCGAACCAAAGTTCAGCGCCTGCCGATTGAGCCGGTTTCCCAGGCGTCGGCTAATCAGCGTAAGGGCCGCTGCGGCCGCGTGTCGGAAGGGATCTGTATTCGTCTTTATTCGGAAGACGATTTCCTGTCGCGCCCGGAGTTTACCGATCCGGAAATTCTGCGGACCAACCTGGCATCCGTTATCCTGCAAATGACCGCGCTGGGGCTGGGCGATATCGCCGCCTTCCCGTTTGTGGAAGCGCCGGACAAGCGCAACATTCAGGACGGCGTGCGTCTGCTGGAAGAGCTCGGGGCGATTACCACCGACGAGCAGGCGACGGCCTACAAGCTAACGCCATTGGGCCGCCAGCTTAGCCAGTTGCCGGTCGACCCGCGTCTGGCGCGCATGGTGCTGGAGGCGCAAAAACACGGCTGCGTGCGCGAGGCGATGATCATCACCTCGGCGCTCTCCATTCAGGATCCGCGCGAGCGCCCAATGGACAAGCAGCAGGCGTCGGATGAAAAACACCGTCGCTTCCACGATAAAGAGTCTGATTTCCTGGCCTTTGTGAATCTGTGGAACTACCTGGGCGAGCAGCAAAAAACGCTCTCTTCAAATCAGTTCCGCCGTCAGTGCCGGGTGGATTTCCTCAACTACCTGCGCGTGCGCGAGTGGCAGGATATCTACACCCAACTGCGCCAGGTGGTAAAAGAGCTGGGCATTCCGGTCAACAGTGAACCGGCGGAGTACCGCGAAATTCATATCGCCTTGCTGACCGGCCTGCTGTCCCATATCGGGATGAAGGATGCGGATAAACAGGAATTTACCGGCGCACGCAACGCGCGTTTCTCCATCTTCCCGGGCTCCGGGTTGTTTAAAAAGCCGCCGAAGTGGACCATGGTCGCCGAGCTGGTGGAAACCAGCCGTCTGTGGGGGCGTATCGCCGCGCGTATCGATCCGGAGTGGGTTGAGCCGGTGGCGCAGCACCTGCTGAAACGCTCATACAGCGAGCCGCACTGGGAGCGCGGGCAGGGCGCGGTGATGGCGACGGAAAAAGTCACCGTCTACGGCCTGCCGGTGGTGGCCGCGCGTAAGGTTAACTACAGCCAGATCGATCCGGCGCTGAGTCGCGAGCTGTTTATCCGCCATGCGCTGGTGGAGGGCGACTGGCAGACGCGTCATGCGTTCTTCCGCGAAAACCTGAAGCTGCGCGCCGAGGTGGAAGAGCTTGAGCACAAGTCCCGCCGCCGCGACATTCTGGTGGACGACGAGACGCTGTTTGAGTTTTACGACCAGCGCATCAGCCACGATGTGATCTCGGCGCGCCATTTCGACAGCTGGTGGAAGAAAGCCAGCAAAGAGACCCCGGACCTGCTCAACTTTGAAAAGAGCATGCTGATCAAAGAGGGCGCGGAGTCGGTCAGCAAGCTCGACTACCCGAACTTCTGGCATCAGGGCAACCTCAAGCTGCGTCTGACCTATCAGTTTGAGCCGGGGGCCGACGCGGACGGCGTGACCGTTCATATTCCGCTGCCGCTGTTAAACCAGGTCGACGAGAGCGGGTTTGAGTGGCAAATTCCCGGCCTGCGCCGCGAGCTGGTCATTGCGTTAATCAAATCCCTGCCTAAACCGGTGCGGCGTAACTTTGTGCCGGCGCCGAACTACGCCGAAGCGTTTTTGGGCCGCGTCACGCCGCTGGAGCTGCCGCTGCTGGACGCGCTGGAGCGTGAGTTCCGACGCATGACCGGGACCACCATCGACCGCGACGACTGGAACTGGGATCAGGTGCCCGATCACCTGAAAATCACCTTCCGCGTGGTGGACGATAAAAACAAAAAGCTGCTGGAAGGCCGCTCGCTTTCGGAACTGAAGGACGCCCTGAAGGGCAAAGTGCAGGAAACCCTGTCTGCCGTGGCGGACGACGGTATCGAGCAGAGCGGGCTGCACATCTGGAGCTTTGGTCAGCTTCCGGAAAGCTATGAGCAGAAGCGCGGGAACTATAAGGTCAAAGCCTGGCCCGCGCTGGTTGATGAGCGCGACAGCGTGGCGATTAAGCTCTTTGACAATCCGCAGGAACAACAGCAGATGATGTGGCGCGGGCTGCGTCGACTGCTTCTGCTTAACATCCCGTCGCCGATTAAGTATCTGCACGAGAAGCTGCCGAACAAAGCCAAGCTGGGGCTCTACTTTAACCCGTACGGTAAGGTGCTGGATCTGATCGACGACTGCATCTCCTGCGGTGTGGATAAGCTGATCCACGAGGCGGGCGGTCCGGTCTGGACGGAAGAGGGCTTTGCTCAGCTTCATGAAAAGGTGCGCGCGGAGCTGAACGACACCGTGGTGGAGATTGCCAAACAGGTCGAGCAGATCCTTACCGCCGTGTTCAATATCAACAAGCGCCTGAAGGGGCGGGTGGATATGACCATGGCCCTGGGGCTGTCGGACGTCAAGGCGCAGATGGCGGGGCTGGTGTATAGGGGCTTTGTCACCGGCAACGGCTTTAAGCGTCTGGGCGATACGCTGCGTTATTTGCAGGCGATTGAGAAGCGTCTGGAGAAAATGGCGGTCGATCCGCATCGCGATCGCGCGCAGATGCTGAAAGTCGAAAACGTGCAGCAGGCGTGGCAGCAGTGGCTCAACAAACTGCCGCCAGCGCGTCGCGATGACGACGACGTGCGGGAGATCCGCTGGATGATCGAGGAGCTGCGCGTCAGCTTCTTTGCCCAGCAGCTCGGTACGCCGTATCCGATTTCGGATAAGCGTATCTTGCAGGCGATGGAGCAGATCTCCGGCTAAAACCGTTGCCCGGTGGCGCTGCGCTTACCGGGCCTACGGGAGAGCATGTGGGCCGGGTAAGGCGCAGCGCCACCCGGCATGTTTTCACGCACTGCTCCAACCGCCGCCCAGCGCTTTATACAAATCAATTTGCGCCAGCAACAGGTTGTTTTTCACCTGTACCACGCTGGTCTGCACCGAGAACAGCGTGCGCTGCGCATCGAGCACATCCAGATAAGAAGAGTACCCGTTGCGGTAGCGGTTTTGCGCAATCCGCAGCGTTTCCTGCGCGACCGCCTGCTGTGCCAGCAGCTCGGTAAGCTGTTCCTGATAGCGGGTGATGGCATCAAGGCTGTCATTCACCTCAGCAAACGCGTTACGCACGGTTTTTTCGTAGCTATACAGAGCCTGATTCCGCTGGGACTGGGAGATATCCACCTGCGCATTCAGCGCCTGACGGTTCAGCAGCGGCGCAAGAATACTGCCGCCCACGCTCCAGAGCTGTAGGGGGTTATCCAGCAATCCCGACAGCGTGCGATCCTGCACCGATCCCGTGGCCGTGAGGTTGATCGACGGCAGCAGGCTGGCGCGCGATGCCGCCAGCGTCGCGTCTGCCGCAATCAGCTGACGTTCCGCCTGAACGATATCCGGGCGCCGGTTGAGTAGTGTCGACGGCAGCTGGGAGGGCAGTTTCAGCGGCGTCAGGGCATCAAAGCTTTCACCGCGCGCAACGTCACCCGGGTTGCTGCCCAGCAGCAGGCTAAGCGCATTTTCCTGCTGTGCAATCTGGTGCTGAAGCAGTGGAACCTGGGCGCGGGTGGCGCGCAGCTCAGAATCCGATTGCATCAGCTCAAGGCGAGAGCTGTATCCCGTCTCAAATTGTCGTTTGGCGAGATTGAACGCCTCTTCACGCGACTTCAGCGTGGATTGGGTAACGCGAAGCTGTTCATCCAGCGACAGCAGGGTGACATACCCGGAGGCCACCGATGATGCGACAGTAAGATCAGCCGCCGCTGCCGCCGCCTTTTGTGCCTCCAGCGATGCTTCAGCGGCACGGGAGGTGCTACGGTTTACGCCCCAGATATCCACGTCGTAGCTGGCGGTCAGGCTGCCTTTGTACAACGTACCGTATACCGGAAGCCCCGTGGCGGCGGACTGCGAGCGTGCGCGCGTCCCGGTCACGCCCGCGTCAAGCGACGGGAACAGACTGCCGTCGGCGGCGAACACCCGGGCCTGGTACTCGTTAATCCGCTCGCGTGCAATCAGCACGTCGCTGTTGTTCTTCAGCGCCTGATCCACATAGCGGTTCAGATTGCTGTCGTGAAAATTTCGCCACCAGAGCTGCTCTGTCGGGCTGGCTGGCCCCGACGTCGCGCGCCACTGGGCCGGTATGTGCAGGGACGATTTGGCGGGCTCAACGTCAACCGACTGGCATCCCGCCAGGATAGCCATCATCAGCAGGCCGGCTATCGGGCGAAGCGTCATTGTTTCGCCTCCCGCGTGTCGATGGTCACCTGCACCGACATGCCAGGGCGCAGCAGCCGGTACGCCTCCGGCTCACCGAGTACTTCAATGCGTACCGGGATGCGCTGGGCGATTTTAACAAAGTTGCCCGTGGCGTTATCCGGGGTGATAGCGCTGAACTCGACGCCTGTGGCCGGGGATATGCTCTCCACGCGGCCCTGATAGGCTTTATCGTTTAAGGCATCGACGGTGAATTTCACCGGCTGTCCGACGCGTAAATTCGCCAGCTGCGTCTCTTTGATATTGGCGATCACCCAGTGCTGCGGCGGGACCAGCGTGGTAAGGTGCGTCCCGGCGGCGACGTACGCCCCCAGACGCACTGCAATCTGCCCGAGCTGACCATCACGCGGCGCGACAATCCGGGTGTTTTGCAGATCGATCTGCGCCAGCTCCAGCGCGGCTTTCGCATTCTCAACGTCGGCCTCCAGCGAACCGCGATTGACGATAACCGTTTGTAAATCCTGACGCGACATCTCAAGCGTTGCTTTCGCCTGGTCGATATCGGCGCTCCCCTGGGCGGCACTGGCCAGTGCCGAATCGCGCTCGCGAATGGAAAGGGAGCCGTCCGCGGTCAGCTCTTTCACGCGTTTCAAATCCGCCTGGGTTTTCAGACTTTGGGCACGGGCGTTTTTCAACGCCGCCTCGTTTTTGGCAATCACCGCTTCCGCGCTTCTGCGCTGTTGCAGGTTGTTATTAAGAGCTGCAATTTTCATTGCCAGCTGCGCCTCGGCCTGATGGACGCGCTGGCGATAGATACGGTCATCTATCTGCAACAGCAGCTCGCCTTTTTTAACCTGCGCGAAATCCTGAACATGGACCTCGGTAATGTAGCCGTTTACCTGAGGACTGATGAACGTAGTCTGGCCGCGCACGTAGGCGTTATCGGTAAACTGGGCATGACGCGTGAACGGGGGCAGCTGCCAGGCATAAAGGATCACCAGTACCCCGACAATGCCGATAGCCGCGGCGGTGAAAATGGACACGACGCGCACGTTTTTACGGGTGTTGGCATGCTCTTTGGCGGCATCCTGCTGACTCATAACCTCTCCTGAAAAATAGTCATTACTTGTTGCCAGTGGCGTTCTTAAGGGCCATACGGGCGGTGATGCGCAGGCGCAGCAAGCGCCATAAAATCCAGACCAGCGTGGCAGTGGCAATGCTCGCCGTCAGGAGATAAGTATCGTTGTAAGCCAGAATATTTGCCTCAAGCGCCGTCACCGTCTGGAGCTGGGTAATGGCCTGGGTTCCCAGCAGGGAACTGTCGCCAATCAGGCTTTTGTACATCTGGGTGTAAAGCTGAATGCGTTCGTTCACCAGCGGGTTAAGGGTGGTGAGCTGGTCAGCCAGCAGGCTGGAATGGTACTTCTCGCGCCAGGTCTGGAAGGTGCCGAGGATCGCGGAACCCAGCAGGCCCCCAAGGTTCTGACTCATGCCAAACATCACGGAAAAGCTGACCAGGTTGCGCGGGTCGGCGATCACCCCGCCAATGGCTGCCAGCATCGCAGGCGCGAGGAAGAAAGCGCTGCCGAAGCCCAGCAGGAACTGGCTGAAAATAAGCTGATCCGGCCGGGTCAGGTTGTTGGACTGGCTGTCCAGCAGCGAGGCGACGATCATCAGCACCAGCGAGGTGATTATCGGCCAGGCCAGTTTAGTGGGCTTAATCGTCAGACAGCTGGTGACGATACCGCAGACGATCCCGGCGAAAATAGCCCACGCCAGATGGGTCATCTGTTCATTCTGTAGGCCCACATATTGCAGCCAGCCGATGACGCCCGTGTTCTGCTCCGCCAGTACGATGCGGATCAGCAGCATAATCAGCCCCAGGCGTACGATGCTGCCGCTGGACAGCCAACGGGTATTAAGCAGCGGGTTGCTGCGGTTATGTTCAAACACGATCGCAGAGACAATCAGCACCAGCGAGAGGGCCAGCGCCCAGCCGATCCACGGCGCTTCAAACCACCAGTCCAGACGCCCTAACGACAGAACCGCGCACAGCAGCGCCATGCCGGGCGCAAGCAAAAAGAAGGTGATGAAATCTTTCTTCTCGAAGACTTTGCGCCGATCGCCCGGCGGCAGCTTTAGCACCATCACGCAGGCCAGGGAGATCAGGGCCAGACCCAGCTCGAAGAAGTACAGCCCGCGCCACTCATCAAGCTGTAACAGCTCGGTGGAGAACAGCCGCGCCAGCGGGATCGCCAGGGACGACCCGGTAATGCCAATGGTCAGCGCCTTCAGTCGATGCTTCGCGGGCCAGGCCTGTATCTGGTAATAAATGCCGAGCGAGCTGAGCGCGGCGGCGACCATCCCGTGTGCCGCCCTTACCATCAGCGCCGAGCTAAGATCGTTCACAAACAGGTGGAAAAAGGTGACCAGCACATACAGCACCAGGAAGCCTTCCGTAAAGGCGCGCAAACCGTACTGCTGGCGAAACTTTACCAGCAGCAGGTTGATGGACACGTTGGTCATGACATAGACGGCAGGCAACCAGGCGATTTCAGTCGACCAGGCGCCAAAAGTGCCTTGCAGATTTTGCAGATTAGCGGTGACGACCGCGTTACCCAGCGCCCCGGTCAGACATACCAGCAGGCCGACCACGCCATAGGCGATCCGTTTTGGGGTTGGATGTTCCGGGGTGGAAGGGGAACCCAGCAGGGCGGGTTTCTCGTGTGGCTGCCACTCGCGAGGAGCATAAGGGTCGCGTTGGGGCAGGCGCATAACGTGGTTTACCTTTCAAAATGTTGAATTGTGAGCGGGCTAATGATTCTAAGGCTGACGCAAATCATAATTCAAGTGAATACGATTTTCTCAAGTTAATCAAATGTGAGTGCTTTTTGAGAACGTTCCAGCCCGTTTTTTCAGCATTCATGCCATAGCATGACGCGCAGAAAGGGGGATAATCGATGGCTCTGTATGCTGTAAGGAGGTAACGATGACAATGGCACTTTTCCCCTGTCTGCCTGGCACAACCCTCGACGCCGTGAATACCGTTGGGGCGTGGCTTGCTCAGGACGACTATCAGGACAATCAGCCCGTTGATCTGGTGATTCTGGCGGGTAATGCGGTGATCCCCGCGATTGATGCTGCCTGTAAAAACGCGGCTGAACAGGGTGTTCCTCTGATCATCAGCGGCGGGATCGGTCACTCGACGACCTTCCTCTACGCCGCGATTGCGAAACACCCCCGCTATAACAGGATACCCACCACCGGGCGGGCTGAGGCAGCTATTCTGGCCGACATCGCCCGTGAATTCTGGAACATTCCGGCTGAGCATCTTCACGTTGAGGATCAGTCGACCAACTGTGGTGAAAACGCCCGCTTCAGCCGGGCGTTGATGAAACAATCCGGACTGAACGCCGCCCGGGTGCTGGTGGTGCAAGACCCGACGATGCAGCGGCGCACAATGGCTACGTTTGCCCGCGTATGCCGCGACGAGGCCGCAGCGCCCGCATGGGTGAGTCATCCCGGCCTGACGCCCGTGCTGCAAAACAGCGACGACGGTCTGGTGTTTAGCGGCCCGGTCGAGGGGTTATGGCCGGTAGAACGTTACCTGTCGCTGGTGCTGGGTGAATTTCCGCGACTCAGGGACGACATCAACGGCTACGGTCCGGCGGGACGTGATTTCATTGCCCATGTCGATATCCCTGCCGACGTGGACGCCGCGTGGCAGATCCTGCGAAACGACGTCATTCTCACCGACGCGCTGGTGAGCCGTTCTCTGCTGTAATGCTCTTGCCCGTTTGCGCCATCTTTTACGCAAACGGGCAGCCTTTGTTGCCGATTTGTGATTTTGGAAACGGGCTGACCCGTATCTTTTATGAGATATCTCACAAAAACAGGCTCATAGAGTAGGCAATTGCCCCGGTAATTATAGTTTTTAACAATAAGTTTACTTGTTAAAAACAGTGTGATTACAGGAGCAGGTTATGACAGTACCCGTACAACATCCTATGTATATTGATGGACAGTTTGTTGCCTGGCAGGGTGATGCATGGATTGACGTGATCAATCCGGCCACGGAAGAGGTCATTTCCCGTATTCCCGACGGCACCGCCGAGGACGCCCGCAAAGCCATTGACGCGGCAGAGCGCGCGCAGGCTGGCTGGGAGGCGCTGCCAGCCATTGAACGCGCCAGCTGGCTACGCAAAATTTCTGCCGGGATCCGCGAGCGCGTCAGTGAAATCAGCGCGTTGATTGTGGCCGAAGGCGGCAAGATCCAGCAGCTGGCGGAAGTGGAAGTGAACTTTACCGCTGACTATATCGACTATATGGCCGAGTGGGCGCGCCGGTATGAAGGGGAAATCATTCAGAGCGACCGTCCGGGCGAGAATATTCTGGTGTTTAAGCGTGCCCTGGGCGTCACCACCGGCATTCTGCCGTGGAACTTTCCCTTCTTCCTGATTGCCCGTAAGCTTGCTCCCGCGCTGATCACCGGCAACACCATCGTTATCAAACCGAGCGAATTTACCCCAAACAACGCCATCGCGTTTGCCAAAATCGTCGATGAGATTGGCCTGCCGAAAGGCGTCTTTAACCTGGTGCTGGGCCGGGGTGAAACCGTCGGACAGGAGCTGGCCGGGAATCCGAAAGTGGCGATGGTCAGCATGACCGGCAGCGTCGGGGCAGGTGAAAAGATCATGGCTGCGGCTGCGAAAAACATCACCAAAGTGGGGCTGGAGCTGGGCGGTAAAGCCCCGGCCATCGTGATGGACGATGCCGATCTTGAGCTGGCCGTGAAGGCCATTGTGGATTCACGCGTCATCAATACCGGGCAGGTGTGTAACTGCGCGGAACGTGTCTATGTCCAGAAGGGGATCTATGACCGCTTTGTGAATCGTCTGGGCGAGGCAATGAAAACCGTCCAGTTTGGCAATCCGGCTGAGCGAACGGATATTGCCATGGGGCCGCTGATCAACGCCGCCGCGCTGGAGCGCGTGGAGCAGAAGGTGGCGCGCGCGGTGCAGGAGGGGGCCAAAGTGGTCCTTGGCGGTAAAGCGGCAGAAGGTAAAGGGTATTTTTATCCCCCAACGCTGCTGCTGGACGTGCGTCAGGATATGGCCATCATGCACGAAGAGACCTTTGGCCCGGTGCTGCCGGTGGTGGCTTTCGACACCCTGGAAGAGGCCCTGAACATGGCCAACGACAGCGACTACGGTTTAACCTCGTCTGTTTATACGCAGGACCTGAACGTCGCCATGAAAGCCATTAAGGGGCTTAAGTTCGGCGAGACCTACATTAACCGTGAAAACTTTGAAGCGATGCAGGGCTTCCATGCGGGCTGGCGGAAATCCGGTATCGGCGGGGCAGATGGTAAACACGGTCTGAATGAGTATTTGCAGACGCAGGTGGTCTATTTGCAGTCGTAATCAGGAGCCCCCTCCATGCGAGGGGGTTCACATTTTCAGGAAAGGTGGTTATGTTGGCGCGATAATGGTTATTTATCGGGAAACAACATGCGCACAAAATATACGGGTCTGCAAATCAGCATTCACTGGCTGGTTTTTCTGTTAGTTATTATGGCCTATTGCGCCATGGAGTTCAGGGGATGGTTCCCGCGAAGCGATCGTCCGCTCATTAATATGATCCACGTTTCCTGCGGGATCAGCATCCTGGTGCTGATGGTGGCGCGCCTGCTTATCCGCCTCAAATTCCCGGCTCCGCCTATTCAACCGAAACCAAAAGCGATGATTACCGGGCTGTCCCATCTGGGGCATCTGGTTATCTACCTGCTGTTCATTGCGCTGCCGCTGATCGGCATGGTGATGATGTATAACCGGGGAAATGACTGGTTTGCGTTTGGCCTGACGATGCCGCATGCGGCGGAGGGGAATTTTGACCTGGTGGATACGCTAAAAGCGTGGCACGTGACGCTGGCGAATCTGGGATATTTCGTGATTGGTTTGCACGCCTTTGCCGCGCTGATGCATCACTATTTCTGGAAAGACAATACGCTGCTGCGCATGATGCCGAAAAAGCGTCAGTAACCGATAATGCCCTGCAAACCCGCAGGGCATTTTTTGCGGCTTATTGCAGTTGCGCGCGCTCCTGCGCCGTTAAGTCCAGTTCCTGAGTTGTACCCGTTTCTGAAGATTTTACCGCCGCTTCCAGCACCGCCATCACCGCCAGGGCTTCCACCGGCGGGACTGGGTTGTCAATCTTGCCGTTCAGGGCATCGCGCACGTTTATATAGTACTGTCGCTGGTCGCCTTTTGGCGCAGGGATAGCGCTGGCTTCACCCTGGGCATTAAGCAGCACCATAGCGTCGCTGTCTTCACCCCAGCTTTCACTACCCGGAATGACGCCTGCCAGCAGCTGGGCTTCCTGCTGATCGATGCGCGCTTTCACCACGCTAGCCTTGTCACCGTGAATGGTAAAGCGGGATACGCCGCCCGCCACCAGCATGCTGCAATGGAGGACCACTTTGTGTTCCGGATAATTCAGCACCACGTGCGCCCAGTCGTTAATCTCCGCGCCGTCACGGAGGGTGGCGATGTTGCCCTGTACCGACTGCGGCAGACCAAAAAGCTGTAGCGTCTGGTCAATCATGTGCGGGCCTAAGTCGAACCACAGGCCGCTGCCGGGAACGTTTTGCTCTCTCCAGCGCACGCGGACCTCCGGGCGGAAACGATCGATATGCGACTCAAAATGTTTCACCTTGCCGATGCTGCCTTGCGCAATCACCTGCTTAATGCCGAGAAAATCGCTGTCCCAGCGGCGGTTATGGAAGACGGAGAGCAGCAGCTGTTTTTCTTCAGCCAGCGCAATCAGATCCCGCGCTTCCTGCATATCCAGCGTGAACGGCTTATCCACTACCACATGCTTGCCGGCATTGAGCGCCAGGGTGGCCAGCGGCGCATGGGTCGCGTTAGGGGAGGCGATAACCACCAGATCGATATCCGGGTGCTGAATGGCCTCTTCCGGCGTGGCGACAACGAGCACGTCCGGCAGATCGCGTTTCACTTTCTCTTCATCCCGGGATGAGATCACCGCCAGCTTCAGGCCGTCAACGGACTGGATCAGCGGGGCATGGAACGTCTTACCCACAAAACCATACCCGATCAGCGCAATATTCATTGTCTTCACTTTATTCATGACCTTCTCCACGTTAATGTGCGCAAACGGTAACCTGCACGGCGCTATGGTCCCCGAGCTCTGCCCAGGGACGATCTAAAAACAGTTGATTAATCTCGGATAACCCTGACACCAGATACGGTTCGCACTGGTTGAGTTTTAGATGGTCGGCGACTACCCAGTGCGCCTGGCTTGCGGCCAGCATGGCACGCTTCACTTCGGCATCCGCCTCCTGACTGGCGCTCAATCCGAGTTCGGCATGGATGGCGCATGCGCCAAGGATGGCAATATCCGCCCGGTAGCGAGAGAGCAGCGAAAGGGTGGCGCTTCCGGCAAACAGGCGCTGTTTCTGATCCCACTTTCCACCGAGCAGGATCAGGTCGATACCTTCCCGATCGCTCACCTGTTGAGCGATATCAAGAGAAGGGGTGATGATGGTCAGCGGCCCCTGAAGGAAAGAGGCAACGGCCAGCAGTGTGCTTCCGGCATCCAGAAATAGCGTCGAGCCCGCAGGCACGCATTGCGCAACCTGTTTACCCAGCCGCTGCTTGATTTCAGGCAGCAAGGTATTCCTGCTAACCCGGTTCATCGTCGAGAGATTCAGCGCGATGGCGCCACCATGGTTTTTTTGTGCCAGTCCCTGTTTTTCCAGGTCGGTCAGATCGCGACGGATAGTGTCCGCTGAAACCTGCAATCGATCTGCCAGCTCGGTAATGCTGGCCTGGCCTTGTTCAGTAATGAAATCAAGCACATATTTCTGTCTGGCGGTTTTATGCATGGGCGCAGTATCCTGCAAAATGTCGCAATACTTCGCATTTTACAGCATTTTGCAGAAAAGGGAATCGGGACAGGCGCGGGATGTTATCCAAAAACAGTTTAATGGTGTGATTATTGATATCGCATTAATCAGTCATCAAAAACATGTATGTATCTTTTAGGTATGTTGTTATCGCTATGTTTTACTTATAAATTTGGCTTAAGCTGCCACATTCCAGCGCCTAATTGATATTTATAACTAATTTGTAATTATAAATTAGTGCATATATCTAACAATCTGTGTTTATAAAGTAAAATAATCCAGTTTTATTCGGTGGATTACTTAAATTGACATTTCTTTGAAAATCTTTGTGTCTGATTCGGGGTGAAATTAACGCAAAAATGTACACCGGGGTATTTTAGAATTTTCTTTATATTACAGGGGGTTTATTTGTTTCATCTGAAAGGTCTTTTATAACGTTTTGTCCAGAAACCCCATCTTTTTTCTTATTTGTAACAACACATTAACATTGCGGGTGTGGTTGCTTATATCACATTTTGTTATGCTGCGAATCAATAAATATTTAAGTAAATTCTTAAAAGAAAAAAAGGATTGAACGGCTCTCGTCTCAATTGAAATGGGTTAGGGGAACTCTTGCCCGGAATTAATGGAGAAGGGGCAATGGATTTCTGGCGAATTATTTGTACCTCTTCCTGGGTATTTATTTGGCTATCACCTGGAGTCGGGGGATATTATGAAGATGAAATGCAATAACAGGTTACTCAGATTATCTGCCTCCCTGACCTTAATTTCGTTGGTGGTGACTGCGGCAAATGCAAATAACGGCCAGGCGGGGATATCTCCCGTTGCGGCAATGACGATGAAAGAAAGTGTTCTTTTCGCTCTCGATCGCGACCCCTCGGTGAGTCAGCAGGCGGCACAGCTGGGGATCGGCCAGGCACAAATAGACGAAGCGCGCAGTGGCTGGATGCCACAAATAGCCCTGAACGGGAGTACGGGTCACAGCCAGACCACCGATTCTAGCGGCTCGTTGCGAAATTCCGCAGCCTGGGGCCTGAGTCTGACGCAGCTGGTGTACGATTTTGGCAAGACCAACAACAGCATCAGCCAGTCTTCAGCTCAGCGTGACAGCTATCGCTACCAGCTGATGAGCACGATGTCTGCCGTCGCGGAAAAAACGGCGCTCAGCTATGTGGAAGTGAAACGCTACAGCGATCTGTTGCAGGCGGCAAAAGAGAACGTGCAGGCGCTTAAAAACGTTGAGCAGCTGGCAAAACTCCGCGCCGACGCTGGCGTAAGCTCCACCTCTGATGAGCTTCAGACCCGCACCCGTATTGCCGGGATGCAGGCGACGGTAGAGCAGTACAATGCATCCCTGAACAGCGCCCGCGCGCGGCTGGCGGTATTAACTGGCATACAGGCTGAACGCTATTCACCGGTTCCGGGAGGTCTGGCCGTGGAGCCGGATTCTCTCAATCGGATTGATTATTCACTGATCCCAACGGTGATGGCCGCGCAGAACATGGAGCGTTCAGCCCAGTACGGCGTAGAAACCGCGAAGTCTCAGCACTGGCCGACCTTAAGCCTGAAAGGGGGCCGGACCCGGTATGAGTCGGATAATCGCGCGTACTGGGATGATCAGATCCAGCTCAATATTGACGCACCGCTTTATCAGGGCGGCGCGGTCTCGGCGCGCGTCCGTCAGGCCGAGGGCGCAAGGGCAATGGCATCGTCTCAGGTCGATCAGGCCCGTTTTGATGTCCTGCAAAAAGCCTCCGTCGCACAGGCCGACTGGACCGGGGCGCGTGGACGAATGGAAGCCGGGAAACGTCAGCTGGAAAATGCGTTGCGCGCCCGCGATGTCTACAAAAATGAATATACCCTGAGCAAGCGCAGCATTAACGATCTGCTCAGCGTGGAGCAGGATGTCTGGTCTGCCACCTCCGCGAAAATAATGGCTGAATACGATGGCTGGAGTGCGGCGATTAATTACGCCTCTGCGGTGGATAATCTCATGCCGCTTATCGGAATAGAGAAAAACGCTGCCGCGAAATTACCTGATTTAAGTTAAAAAAAAGGCGCGCCTTTCTGCGCGAAATAAGTCAGACAATAATGGGTGATTTTTCCCAAGGATAGCTACATCCCTCTGGTGGACATATCCACAGGAATACGCGCACCTGCAAGGAGAAGAATATGAGTACCGCAAAAGTTGTTGATGTCATCATTCGCAAAACGGCAGAGAAGACGAAATTAACCGGTGAAGGGAATCTCTCGGTTTCTATTTCCTCACCGAGCGTGATTGAAATTCAGGGTTCTGCTCAGGACGTGGTGCGTTATGTCCGCCAGGGGAATGACCTCCTCATTTATATGAAAGATGGCAGCGTGATCCGCTGCAATAATTATTTTGTCGAAGACACGGAAACCCATAATCATTCCGAACTGGTATTTAACGATAACCAGGCGTTGACGCATATTTCATTTGCCGATGCCGGGGAAGCATCAGGCGTTGCCGCCACCGAATTAACCGCCCAGGCTGCACCCATTAGCAGCATTGAACCTTTCCTGGAGCAGGGAAGCGTATTAAGCGATGCGCCGTGGGGCTGGATTGCCGGTGCGGCGTTAGGGGGCGGTGCGATCGGCGCACTGCTGGCTCACGGCGGCGATGGCGAAACCAAAACGAAGGTTATTGATAATACAAAAGAAGTCGAAAGCGCCACGCCGACATTTTTGCTGACGGACAACGCGGGTGACAAGCAGGGCGTGCTGAGTGCAAAAGAGGTCACGGATGATAACACCCCCACCTTCAGCGGTACCGGGCAGCCGGGCGCGACCATTCAGGTTAAAGACGGCAGCGGCAGCACCATCGCCAGCACCATGGTCGCGAAGGACGGCACCTGGACGGTAACACTCCCGACCCAGGCGGACGGGGAACATACCTGGTCCGTCGTACAGATCGACGGCAGTAAAACGACCTCTGCGGGCAGTATTACCGTAACCGTTTCTACAGCGGATACCAGCGTGACGCTCGCCGCCACGGCGGGTGATAACGTGATCAACGCCAGCGAACAGTCCGCGGGCTTTACGCTGTCCGGCACCAGCAAAAACCTGGCGCAGGGAACGGCGCTTACCGTCACGCTCAACGGTAAAACCTATACCGCAGAAGTGGGGGCAAACGGCGCATGGAGCGTGAAGGTCCCTGCTGCCGACGCACAGGCGCTGGGCGATGGTACCTGGACGGTCAACGTCAGCGGAAAAGACGCGGCGGGCAACACCGTGTCCGGCAGCCAGACGATTGGCGTGGATACCGCCTCGCCAGTGATCTCTGTCGACACGATCGCCCAGGACAACATCATCAACGCGGCTGAACATAATCAGCCGCTGACGCTGACGGGGAAAACCGATGCGGAAGCGGGCCAGATTGTGACGGTCACGCTGAACGGCAAAAATCACACGGCGACCGTGGGCAGCGACGGCAGCTGGTCCGTTACGCTTCCGGCCAGTGAAGTACAGACGCTGGCTAACGGCGAGCACACCCTGACGGTAAACGTCAGCGACAAAGCGGGTAATGGGTCCTCCATCACCGCCGATTTCACGGTCGATACCGCAGCGCCAGTGGTCACTATCAACACCGTCGCGGGCGACGACATTCTGAACACCAGCGAGCAGGGGCAGGCGCAGATTATTTCCGGCCAGGCGAACGGCGCGGCGGAGGGCGACGTTGTCACCGTGACCGTTGGCGGCAAGACCTTTACCGGTGTCGTCCAGGCGGACGGCAGCTGGAGCGTCGGCGTGCCTGCCTCCGTCATTGGCGCGCTGGGGGAAGGTAGCCACAGCATTTCGGTCGCCGTGACCGATGCGGCGGGCAACACCGGCAGCGCGACGCACGGCATTACGCTGAGCGGCAACCCGCCGGAATTTACCCTTGATCCCATCAGCCAGGATAACGTCCTGAATGCGCAGGAGGCCATGCAGCCCCTGAGCCTGAGCGGGACCAGTAATCTGCCGAACGGCAGCGCTGTCACCGTGACGCTGAACAACGTTAACTATCAGGCCACCGTTGAGAACGGTCGCTGGTCCGTTCAGGTGCCGGTTTCCGACGTGCTGGATCTGGCGAATACCCTTTACACCGTCAGCGTCAGCGGCACCGACAGCGTGGGTAACAGCGGCTCCGCCGAGGCGAATCTGCTGGTAGACACCGTGCTGCCGCAGGTGATCGTCAACACCTTTGCCGGGGATAACCTGGTCAATAACGCCGAAGCGGCGGTTGACCAAACCCTCAGTGGACGCGTCACCGGCGCGGCGGCGGGCGATACCGTCTCAGTCACCGTGGGCGGCAAGAGCTACACCGCGACGGTTGGCAGCGACCTGAAATGGAGCGTGACGATCCCATCGGCCGACCTCCAGGCGTTTGGCGACGGCGATTTAACCTTCAGCGCCTCTGTCACCAATGCGCACGGCAATACCGGCACCGGCGAACGTGATATCAACATCAACGCCGAACTGCCGGGCCTGCGCGTGAACACGATCTCTGGCGATGACGTGATTAACGCCATCGAGCAGCAGCAGGATCTGGCCGTCACCGGCTCCAGCACTCATCTGGCCGAAGGCACACAGATCACCGTTACCATCAATAATGTCGAATACGTCACCACGGTTAACGCCAGCGGCAGCTGGCAGATTGGCGTGCCGGCGGCGGACCTTCAGGCATGGACGGCGGGAGGCATCACCGTCAGCGTCAGCGCGGAAGATGCCTGGGGCAACACCGTGGCGGCTGAACACCCGATCGAGCTTGACCTGAATGCGGTGGCTGTCACCATCGATACCGTAACCACTGACGATATGCTCAACGCGGCAGAAAAAGGCGCGGATGTCACGCTTTCTGGTCAGACGCAGGGCGTGGAGGCCGGGCAGACCGTGGTGGTGAAATTCGCGGATCAAACCTTTACTGCACAGGTGCAGCAGGACGGCTCCTGGCACCTGACCGTTCCGGCGAGCGCGATGGAAACGCTGATCGACGGGCGTGCGCAGGTGAGCGTCAGCGTGACTAACGTCAACGGCAACAGCGCGGACGCTTCACGCGTGGTGATCGTCGATACGCAGCCGCCAGCCATTACGCTTGATAACCTGACCGACGACAACATCATTAATGCGGCAGAAGCGCAGCAGGATCTGGTGCTCAGCGGCAGCACAACCGCTGAAACGGGCCAGACGGTCACCGTGACGCTGAACGGTAAATCTTACCAGACCACGGTACAGGCGGACGGTCGCTGGCAGCTGAACGTGCCTGCCGCCGACGTGGGCGCGCTGACCGATGGCAATGTCACCGTGACGGCCACCGTCAGTGACGTGGCGGGCAACAGCAGCAGCGCGGACCGCGTTGGGCTGGTGGATGCTACCGTACCGCAGGTGACCATCAACGATTTCGTCACCGACACCAACACCGTTAACCAGCTGGCCCATGCTCAGGCGCAGATCCTGAGCGGCTCCGTCACCGGCGCGGCGGCGGGCGATTTGGTCACCATCACCATCAATAACGTGGACTACACCACCGTGGTGGATGCGGCAGGAAACTGGAGTCTCGGCCTGCCTGCGTCCGTCATTCAGGGGCTGACGGACGGCACCTGGACTATTAACGTCTCCGTGACCGATCGGTCCGGCAACACCGGCAGCAGTTCAGTGGATGTGGTGGTCAATACTGTGACGCCCGTTATCGGTATTAACACGCTGGCAGCGGATGACGTGATCAATGCGGCAGAGAAGGGCGAAGATCTGCTGCTTTCCGGTACCAGCAACCAGCCGGAAGGAACCACCATCACTGTTAATCTGAACGGTATCAACTACTCCGCCACCACCGACGCCAGCGGCAACTGGAGCGTTACCGTACCCGCCTCTGCGGTGAGCGCGCTGGGTGAAGCCAATTACACCGTAACGGCGAGCGTCACCGATAATGTGGGCAATAGCGCCGCTGCCACGCACGATGTGCTGGTGGACAGCTCGCTGCCGGTTGTTACCCTCAACAACTTTGCGGGCGACAATATCGTCAACGCGGCGGAAGTGGCCGCAGGGCAAACCCTGACCGGAAAGGTTTCTAACGCGGCATCGGGTGATACCGTCACGATTATCCTCGGCGGGCAGACATACACGGCTACCGTACAGGACGATCTCACCTGGAGCCTGCCGTTAACCCAGAGTCAGTTAACCGCGCTCGGCAACGGCGACCTGACCGTCTCGGCCAGCGTGACGAACGCGCACGGCAATACCGGATCGTCTTCCCTGGATGTCACCATTGACGCCGAGCTGCCCGGCCTGCGCATTGATACCGTCGCCGGTGACGACGTCATTAACATAATTGAACACGCGCAGAACCTGGTTATCTCCGGCACCAGCACCGACCTGGCGGCGGGTAGCACCGTCACCGTGAGCATCAACGGCAAGAGTTATTCCGCATCGGTACTGGCGGACGGCACATGGCAGGCTGCGGTTCCGGCCGCAGACGTCTCCCGGTGGGCGGACGGGTCGCTCACCATCAGCGCCAGCGCGCAGGATACCTCCGGCAACCCGGTGAACATCGGCACCGTGGTGGATGTCGATCTCGCCCCGGTGGCGATAAGCATTAACAACGTGACGGACGACAACGTGCTGAACGCGGCAGAAAAAGGCCAGGATCTGGTGCTGTCCGGCTCCTCCTCGAACGTTGAAGCGGGCCAGACCGTTACCATTATCTTTGCGGGTAAAACCTGGACCACGACGGTCGATTCCAACGGCGACTGGACCTGCACCGTACCGGCTGCCGATCTGAGCGGCCTGAAGGACGGCGACGCCAGCGTACAGGTCAGCGTAACCAACGTGAACGGCAATGCGGCCTCTTCCTCGCAGGCATTCAGCGTCGCTACCGCCGCGCCAGCGGTCACCATCAACACCATCAGCGGCGACAACATGCTGAATGCGGCAGAGGCGGCGCAGGATCTGACCCTGAGCGGGACGTCTACTGCCGAAGCAGGCCAGACGGTCACCGTGGCCTTCAACGGCAATCAGTACACCGCCCAGGTGCAGGCAAACGGCAGCTGGACGCTGGACGTACCGGCGGCGGATATGGCAGGCATCGCCGACGGCAGCGCGGCGGTCACGGTGACCGTGTCCGATAAAGCGGGCAACCCGGCCAGTGCAGGGGCGTCCGTGCTGGTCGACACTACCGTGCCGCAGATTACCTTCGACATTGTGGCGGGCGACGACATTGTTAATATTGCCGAGCACGGCCAGGCGCTGATTGTCACCGGCAAGGTGACGGGCGCGCAGGCGGGCGATGTGATTACCTTGACCCTGAACGGCAAAGACTACACAGCGATGCTGGACGGTGCCGGAAGCTGGAGCGTGGGCGTTCCGGCGGCAGACGTGGGCGCGCTGGCTAACGGCGATCAGACGATCTCCGCCACGGTCACCGATAAAGCGGGCAACAGCACCAGCGCGACGCACGCGTTTGACGTCTCCCTGACCGCGCCGGTGATTGCCATCAATACCCTGGCGGTTGACGACGTGATCAACGCGACCGAGAAAGGCCAGGACCTGTTGATCTCCGGTACCAGCAACCAGCCGGACGGGACCCGCATCACCGTAACCCTGAACGGTATCAGTTACGCCGCCACCACCGATGCCAGCGGTAACTGGAGCGTCACCGTTCCGGCGGCAAATGTCTCGGCATTGGGCGAAGCGAGCTATAGCGTGACGGCCAGCGTGACCGATACTGCGGGTAATAGTGCGAACACCAGCCATAGCGTGCTGGTCGACAGCGCGCTGCCGCAGGTCACCATTAATGCGGTTGCCACCGACGACGTCATTAACGCGGCGGAAGTGGCTTCCGGACAAACCCTGAGCGGGAAAGTGAGCGGTGCCGCGAGTGGTGACACTGTCACAATTTCGGTGGGTGGCAATACCTACACGACAACCGTGCAGGACGATTTAAGCTGGTCGGTTAACGTCGCGTCTGACGTGTTAACCGCCATCGGCAACGGCCACCTGACCGTATCCGCCAGCGTCACTAACGGCCACGGTAATACCGGCTCCGGCGAGCGCGACATCACGATTGATGCCAACCTGCCTGGCCTGCGGGTCAATAAGGTGGCGGGTGACGACGTGATCAACAGCATCGAACACGGACAAAACCTGATTATCACCGGCTCCAGCGACGGTCTGGCAGCGGGTTCAGCATTGACGGTGACCGTTAACGGTAAAACCTACGCGGCCACCGTACTGGCAGACGGTACCTGGACGGCCGCCGTTCCGGCAGCAGACGTCGGCGCGCTGAGCGAAGGCACCGTCACCGTGACCGTTGAAGGCCAGAGCGCAGCGGGCAACCCGGTTTCTATCAGCCACGACGTGAAGGTCGACCTGGCGACGGTTGCTATCAGCATTGACGCTATCGCTACCGACGACGTAATCAATGCGGCAGAAAAAGGCGCAGATCTGGTGCTGTCGGGTGCCACCACCAACGTGGAAGAAAACCAGACCGTTACCATCACTTTCGGCGGTAAGACCTATAGCGCGACGGTGGATGCCAGCGGCAACTGGACGGCGACCGTACCGTCTGCCGATTTAGGTAGCCTGAAAGACGGCGACGCCAGCGTGCAGGTCAGCGTCACCAACGTGAACGGCAACAGCGCCTCGGCGGGCCGCGAGTACAGCGTGGACGCCACCGCGCCGACGGTGTCCATCGAGATCGTCAGCGACAACAACATCATCAACGCGGCCGAAGCGCAGCAGGATCTGGTCGTTAACGGTGTCTCCAACGCCGAAGCGGGCCAGACCGTCACCGTGACGCTGAACGGCGTGGACTACACCACCACCGTACAGGCGAACGGCAGCTGGAGCGTCACCGTACCGTCTGCGGATATCGGCGCGATTACCGACGGCAGTTACACCATCACGGCAGCCGTCGCGGATAAGGCGGGTAACCCGGCCTTAGCGGACCGCGATGTGCTGGTGGATACCACGGTGCCACAGCTGACCATTAACACCGTTTCCGACGACGACGTGATCAACAGCGCCGAGCATGCGCAGGCGCTGATTGTCACCGGTTCCGTGACCGGTGCGGCGGCGGGCGACGTGGTGACCGTCACCATCAATAACAAAGATTACACGGCGACCCTGGACGCTTCCGGCAGGTGGAGCGTGGGCGTGCCTGCGGCGGACGTGAGTGCCCTGACCGCTGGGGATCACACCATCACCGCGGCGCTGACCGATAAAGCCGGAAACAGCAACAGCACAACGCACGAGGTTGAAGTCAACCTCACTGCGCCGGTGCTGACCATTGACACCGTGTCCGGCGACGATGTGATCAACAGCAGTGAGAAAACGCAGGATCTGACCATCACAGGTACGGCTTCCGGGCTGGCCGCGGGCGCGGTGGTCACCGTGATGCTCAACGGCAAAGCGTACAGCGCCACGGTGGATACCAATGGCCAATGGACCACAACCGTTCCGGCGAGCGAGGTGGGGCAACTGGGTGAAGCGCTTTACACCGTGTCGGCCTCCGCAACGGACAGCGTCGGCAACAGCACCAGCACCTCGCACACCGTGAACGTGGAATCCGTGCTGCCTGGCGTCATCATTAACGCCGTGGCGGGCGACGACGTGATCAACGCGGCGGAGCTGGCAACCGGCCAGACCATTAGCGGCACAGTGGTGAATGCCGAAGCGGGCAACACCGTGACTGTGTCTGTTGGCGGCCATAACTACACCGCAACGGTGCAGAGCGATCTGACCTGGTCCGTCAGCGTACCGGAATCTGTGCTCACCGCGCTGGGCAATGGCGATCTGACCGTGACCGCCAGCGTCACGAACGGCGTGGGCAACAGCGGCAGCGGAGAGCGCGATATCACTATCGACGCGAATCTGCCGGGCCTGCGCGTGGACACCGTAGCGGGCGATGACGTGATTAACAGCATCGAACACGGGCAGAATCTGATTATCACGGGTTCAAGCGACGGCCTGACGGCGGGCACAGCGCTGACCGTCACCGTAAACGGTAAAACCTATGCAGCCACCGTGCTGGCAGACGGCACCTGGAGCGCGGCGATCCCTTCTGCGGACGTGAGTGCCCTTGCCGCAGGCGCGGTCACCGTGAACGTTGAAGGCCAGAGCAGCGCGGGCAATCCGGTGACTATCAACCATGATGTGACGGTGGATCTGGCAAACGTCGCGATCAGCATTGACGCCATCGCTTCCGACGACGTGATCAACGCCGCCGAGAGGGGTGCGGATCTGGTGCTCTCCGGCACCACCGCGAATGTAGAGGAAAATCAAACCGTCACCATCACCTTCGGCGGCAAGAGCTACACTGCCACGGTGGACGCTGAGGGTAAATGGACCGCCACGGTGCCGTCTGCGGATCTGGCTGGCCTGAAGGACGGTGACGCCAGCGTGCAGGTGAGCGTCACCAACGTGAACGGCAACAGCGCGTCTGCGGGCCGCGAGTACAGCGTGGATGCTACCGCGCCGTCCGTGACCATCAACACGATTGCCACCGACGATATCCTCAACGCCTCAGAAGCACAGTCCGACCTTGCAATCTCCGGCACCAGCACCGCCGAAGCAGGCCAGACGGTGACCGTATCGCTGAACGGCAAAGATTACACCACAACCGTCAGCGCGAACGGCAGCTGGACGCTGAACGTGCCGGCAGCTGACCTTGCAGGATTAACCGACGGCAGCGTCACCGTAACCGCGAGCGTGAGCGACAAGGCGGGTAACCCGGCGTCGGTTGACCACGCCCTGACGGTGGACGTCACCGTACCTGCGGTGACCATCCACACCGTGGCAGGCGACGACGTGATTAACGTGGCTGAACACAATCAGGCGCAGATTATCAGCGGCTCCGCCACCGGCGCGGCGGCGGGCGATAAGGTCACCGTCACGATCGGCGGCCAGACTTATACCACCGTGCTGGATGCGGCGGGTAACTGGAGCGTGGGCGTTCCGGCGAATGTGATTTCAGGCCTCAGCGACGGCACCGTGACCGTCTCTATGTCAGTCACCGACGCGGCGGGCAATACCGGCAGCGGCACGCATAATGTGACCGTCGATACCGGTCTGCCATCGGTCAGCTTCAACGCCATCAGCGATGACAACGTCCTGAACGCCGTTGAAAAAGGCCAGGATCTGAGCGTCAGCGGCACCAGCGCCAACCTGGCGGAAGGCACCCTGGTCACCGTGACCCTGAACGGTAAAAACTACACGGCGACAACTGCGGCAGAAGGCACCTGGAGCCTGACGGTTCCGGCTGCGGATCTGGCCGGTCTCGGTCAGGCCAGTTACACCCTGAACGCGACGGCCACCAACGGCGTGGGCAACAGCGTGAGCAATTCTGCGAACCTGCTTGTCGACACCGCGCTGCCAACCGTCACCATCAACACCGTGGCGGGCGACAACGTCATCAACGCGGCGGAAGTGGCCGCGGGTCAGACCCTGAGCGGCACCGTGGCGAATGCCGAAGCGGGCAACACCGTGACCGTCGCTATCGGCGGCCACAGCTACACCGCAACGGTGCAGAATAATCTGTCCTGGTCCGTCAACGTGCCGTCTGACGTGCTGACCGCACTCGGCAACGGCAGCCTGAGCGTAACCGCGACCGTCACCAACGGCCACGGCAACACCGGCACCGGCGAACGCGAGATCGCTATCGACGCTAACCTGCCGGGGCTGCGCGTCGATACCGTGGCGGGTGACGACGTGCTCAACACCATCGAGCACGCGCAGAACCTGATTGTTTCAGGCACCAGCGACGGGCTGGCGCCGGGCACGGCGCTGACGGTTACCGTCAACGGTAAAGATTACGCGGCAACGGTGCTGGCAGACGGCACCTGGCGCGCGGCGATCCCGTCCACCGACGTGAGCGCGTGGCCGGAAGGCACCGTGAAAATCAGCGTTACCGGTGACAGCGCGGCGGGTAATCCGATCATCATCAGCCACGACGTGACCGTTGATCTGGCTACCGTTGCCATCAGCATCAATGCGCTTGCCACCGACGACGTGATTAACGCGGCGGAGAAGGGCGCGGATCTGGTGCTGTCCGGTGTGACCACCAACGTGGAAGCCGGGCAGACCGTGACCATTAGTCTGAACGGCAGGATCTACACCACCACCGTGGACGACAGCGGCAACTGGACTTACACCGTGCCGTCAGCGGATCTGGCTGGCCTGAAGGATGGTGTCGCCAGCGTACAGGTGAGCGTCACCAATGTGAACGGCAACAGCGCCTCGGCGGGCCGTGAGTACAGCGTGGATGCTACCGCGCCGTCCGTGACCATCAACACCATTGCCACCGACGATATCCTCAACGCCTCAGAAGCGCAGTCCGACCTGGCAATCTCCGGCACCAGCACCGCCGAAGCGGGCCAGACGGTGACCGTATCGCTGAACGGCAAAGATTACACCACAACCGTCAGCGCGAACGGCAGCTGGACGCTGAACGTTCCGGCGGCGGATCTGGCAGGATTAAGCGACGGCAGCGTCACCGTGACCGCGAGCGTGAGCGACAAGGCGGGTAACCCGGCGTCGGCGGACCACAACCTTACGGTGGACGTCACCGTTCCGGCAGTGACCATCCACACCGTGGCAGGCGACGACGTGATTAACGTGGCTGAACACAATCAGGCGCAGATTATCAGCGGCTCCGCCACCGGCGCGGCGGCGGGCGATAAGGTCACCGTCACGATCGGCGGCCAGACTTATACCACCGTGCTGGACGCGGCGGGTAACTGGAGCGTGGGCGTTCCGGCGAATGTGATTTCAGGCCTCAGCGACGGCACCGCGACCGTCTCTGTGTCAGTCACCGACGCGGCGGGCAATACCGGCAGCGGCACGCATAATGTGACCGTCGATACCGGTCTGCCTTCGGTCAGCTTCAACGCCATCAGCGACGATAACGTGCTGAACGCGGTGGAAAAAGGTCAGGATCTGCGCGTCAGCGGCACCAGCGCCAACCTGGCAGAAGGGACCGTGGTGGCCGTGACCCTCAACGGCAAAAACTACACGGCCACGACGGCGGCAGACGGCACCTGGAGCCTGACCGTTCCGGCGGCGGATCTGGCGGGTCTGGGCGAAGCGAATTACACCCTGAGCGCGAGCGCCACCAACGGAGTGGGCAACAGCGTGAGCAACACCGCGAACCTGCTGGTGGATACCGCGCTGCCAACCGTCACCATCAACACCATTGCGGGCGATAACGTCATCAACGCGGCGGAAGTGGCCGCGGGTCAGACCCTCAGCGGCAAGGTAGCGAACGCGGAGGCGGGCAATACCGTCACCGTGACCATTGGCGGCAACACGTACACCGCGACAGTGCAGAGCGATCTGACCTGGTCCGTGAACGTGCCGGAATCCGTCCTGACGGCGCTGGGCAACGGCGACCTGACGGTGTCTGCGACTGTGACCAACGGCCACGGCAACACGGGAACAGGCGAGCGCGATATCACTATCGACGCCAGCCTGCCGGGGCTGCGCGTGAATACCGTGGCGGGCGATGACGTGATCAACAGCATTGAGCATGGTCAAAACCTGATCGTCTCCGGCACCAGTGACGGGCTGGCGGCAGGCACAACGCTCACCGTGACCGTGAATGGCAAGACCTATGCCGCGTCGGTACTGGCAGACGGCTCCTGGAACGCGGCGATCCCGGCGGCAGACGTCGCGGCCTTCGCAGCAGGTACCGTCACCGTGACCGTGGCAGGCCAGAGCGCGGCGGGCAACCCGGTGAGCATCAGCCATGACGTGACCGTCGATCTGGCGGCGGTGGCTATCAGCATTGATGCGATTGCCACCGACGACGTGATTAACGCGGCGGAGAAAGGCGTGGATCTGGTGCTCTCCGGCAGCACCTCGAACGTGGAGGAAAACCAGACCGTTACCGTTACCTTCGGCGGCAAGACGTACACCGCGAAGGTGGATGCTGACGGTAACTGGACGGCCACCGTGCCTTCCGCCGATCTCGCGGGCCTGAAGGACGGTGACGCCAGCGTGCAGGTGAGCGTCACCAACGCGCACGGCAACAGCGCCTCGGCGGGCCGCGAATACAGCGTGGACGCGACTGCGCCAACCGTGACCATTGATACGGTAGCCGGCGACAACGTGATCAACGGCAGCGAAGCGGCTGCGGGCGTGGCCATTTCCGGCACCACCACGGCTGAAGTCGGTCAGACGGTCACCGTGACGCTGGGCGGAAACAGCTACACCGCACAGGTTCAGCAGGGCGGCGTCTGGAGCGTGAACGTGCCGGGCACAGACCTTTCCGCACTGGCGGATAACGGTTACACCGTGCAGGCCAGCGTGAGTGACGCCGCGGGTAATCCGGGCAGCGCGGGGAAAGCGATTACGCTTGATACCACGCCGCCGACCGTCAGCTTTAACGTTGTGGCGGGCGATGACGTCATCAACAGCGTGGAGCACGGGCAGGCGCAGATCGTCAGCGGCACCGCAACCGGCGCCAGCGTCGGCGATAAGGTGGTCATCACCATCGGTTCGAACCAGTACACCACCACCGTTGACGCCAGCGGCAAATGGAGCGTGGGCGTTCCGGCCAGCGTGATTTCCGCGCTGACCGACGGCACCGTAACCCTTAGCGCGACTATCACCGACAGCGCAGGCAATAGCAGCACTCAGACCCATGACGTGGTGGTAAATACCGCATCGGTCGCGCTGACCGTCAACACCCTCAGCGGTGATGACGTGATCAATGCGGCAGAAGCGGGCGCGTCGCTGGTCATCAACGGCTCCAGCGCGCAGTTCGCCAGCGGTACGCAGGTCACTATCAACCTGAATGGTAAGAGCTATACGGCCACTATCCAGAGCGATGGCTCCTGGACAACCACCGTACCGGCCGCCGACGTGGGCACCCTGGCCGACGGCGCGAGCTACCAGGTTTCTGTTTCGGCGCAGGACAGCGCCGGGAACAGCGCCTCGGCGACGCATACCATCAGCGTGGATACCAGCGCGCCGGTGATTAGCGTGAACACGTTGTCGGGCGACGATGTGCTGAATGCGGCGGAAGCCCAGCAGGCGCTCACCGTACAAGGCTCTTCCAGCGCGGAAGCAGGCCAGACGGTGACCGTCACGCTGGGCGGCAAAACCTACACTGCGCTTGTGGCAAACGACGGGACGTGGACGCTGGATGTTCCGACAGTCGATCTGGCTGCACTGAGCCAGGGGGCGCTGACGGTGACCGCCTCGGTCAACGATAAAGCCGGTAACAGCGGCCAGACGACGCATACCTTAACGGTCGATACCATCGCGCCAGCCGTCACCATTAGCACCGTGGCTGATGACGATATCGTCAACAACGCCGAGCAGCTGGCGGGACAGACCATCAGCGGGACCACCACCGCGGAACAGGGCCAGACGGTGACCGTCTCCTTCAACGGCCACAGCTATCAGGCGACCGTCGGGGCGGACGGCTCCTGGTCGGTCTTCGTGCCGGGGCGTGATTTCCTTGGCCTGAGCGACGGGGATTACACCATTACGGCTACGGTGAGCGATAAGGCATGTAACCCGGGCAGCGCAACGCACGACGTGACGCTTAACGGCGACGTGCCGACCATCGCCATTAACACCTTTGCGCAGGACGATATCGTAAATGCCGCCGAACATGGCACGCCACTGGTTATCAGCGGCACCACCGATGCGCCAGCGGGCCAGACGGTGACAATTACGCTTAACGGTAAAACCTACACGGCTACCGTTCAAAATGACGGCACCTGGAGCTATACGGTCGGCAGCGCAGACGTGACCGCGCTGGCGGACGGCGGTTCGTACGTGATTAACGCGCAGGTGAGCAACGCCATCGGCAACAGCGTCAGCGATAACCACACCGTAACCGTGGATCTCACCGCACCGTCGATGGGGATCAGCATTGATTCCCTGCAAAACGATACCGGCCTCAGCGCGAATGACTTCATCACCAACGACAGCAAGGTGGTGGTGAATGGTTCCCTGACCGCGCAGCTCGGCAATAACGAGAAGGCGCAGATCAGCCTTGACGGCGGCGTCACCTGGATCGACCTGACCGTCACCGGCACCACCTGGCGCTACACTGATGGCCGCACCCTGACGGACGGTACGTATCAGTACCAGGTGCGCGTGATTGATAACGCGGGCAACGTTGGGGCAACGGACAGCCAGGACGTGGTAATCGATCTGACGAAGCCTGCGGCGGCGACCATTACCGTGGATTCCGTCTCGCAGGATACCGGCCTGTCCGACAGCGACTTCATTACCAGCGACAACCAGATCAGCCTGAAAGGGACGCTCGGCGCGGCCCTGGGCAGCGGCGACCACGCCCAGATCAGCCTGGACGGTGGCGCGACCTGGACTGACGTGAGCGTTAGCGGCCTGAGCTGGACGTATATTGATGGCCGTACGCTGACCGACGGGGATTACAACTACCAGCTGCGCGTGATTGACGAGGCGGGGAATATCAGCGCCACCACCAGCCAGGTGGTGACCATTGATACCGTCGCGCCGGACGCCAGCAAAACGATCGCTATCGACAGCATCAGCGACGATACCGGCCTGAGCAGCAGCGACTTTATCACTCGCGACACGTCCCTGACCCTGCACGGCTCACTCGGCGCGACGCTGGCCGACGGCGAATATGCCCAGATCAGCATCGACGGCGGCGTCACCTGGCAGAACGTGATCGTCACCGGCAACAGCTGGTACTACGTGGACGGCCGCACGCTGGGTAACCAGACCTATGACTACTACGTTCGCGTAGTGGATGCGGCGGGCAACGTGGGTGCTAGCGCTCATCAGCAGGTGACGGTCGATACGGTCGCGCCGGATGCGGCGATTACGGTGACCGTGGATAACATCACCGTCGATACCGGTTTCGATAACAATGACTTCCTGACCAGTTCGACCTCGTACACGCTCAACGGGACGCTCGGGGCCGAACTCGGGGCGGGTGAGTATGTGCAGGTGAGCATGGATGGCGGCACCACCTGGGTTTACGCCACGGTAAGCGGTACCCAGTGGCGCTATACCGACGCGCGCATCCTGGCCGACGGCGACTACCGCTATCAGGTGCGGGTTGTCGATCAGGCGGGCAACGTCGGGGCCACCACCACGCAGGACGTGACGGTGGATACCCAGGCGCCGCAGTACGGCATCACCATTGACAGCATCAGCGAAGATACCGGGCAGTCCGGAAGTGATTTCATCACCATGGACACCTCGCTGACGATCAACGGTTCGTTGGGCAGCGCGCTGGCCAGCGACGAGCGCGTACAGATTAGCCTCGACGGCGGCAATACCTGGATTGACGCTACCGTCACTAACCAGCGCTGGAGCTATACGGACACCCGCGATCTGACGGACGGGGATTACAACTACCAGGTGCGGATCATCGACCAGGCGGGCAACGTCGGCTCAACCTCTTCGCAGGTGGTAACGGTTGATACCACGCCGCCTGATACGGTGGGAACGGTGGTCAGCTATACCGACGGGGAAGGCGAACGTCAGGGCAGCTTCGGCGCTTCGGTGGCAACAGATGACAACTCTCCAGTGATTAACGGGACGCTTAACCGTGCGCCGGACAGTGGCGAGATCGTGCAACTGTATCGTGACGGTGTGCTGCTGGGACAGGTGACGATGAACGGCGCCGCCAGCTGGTATTTCCAGGACAGTGGTCTGAATGACGGTAATCACGTCTATATGCTGCGTGTGACCGATCTGGCAGGTAACTTCACCGACTCAGATGATTTCGTGCTGAAAGTGGATACGAGCATCCCGACCACCACCGTGACCATTAACCCTCAGACGACGACAGATAGCACCCCGATTCTGAGTGGACTTGTATCGGCGGGACTGACCAACGGCGAGTACGTGGTTATCACCGTGAACGATAAAACCTACACCTCAGAGACTGGCGGTGCGGTCGTGGTCGATCCGGATAACAACACATGGTATTTGCAGCTCCCTGACGGCGATGCGCTGAGCGTGAAGAATTATGATGTTACGGCACAGGTGAAAAGCAGCGCCGGCAACGGTAATACCGCTGGGTTGACTACCGGTAGCCTGATTGTAGGGAGTGAAGAATCATTGACGCCGGCCTGGTCATTTACCGCCGCGAACTACTCCTATTCTGCCAGCTATATGCTGGATTCGGATGGGCTGTGGACGATTATGGCCAACCAGCAATTCGCATCCGCCAATACCAGTAGCCGTAACGCTTACACCGTTTCAGGCAATTTCTCAATGACGGGGAGTTACACAACCGGTACTTACGCGGATATCAACCGCGACGGGCTGGCTGACGTGCTGGCGGAAGGGACAAGTTACTCGTACATGGTGCAGCTGATTAACAATGGAGACGGTACATACACCTCCAGTACGCTGACCAATATGGGGGCTGCGGTGTGGTATGGCGCGGTGGTCGCCATTGACATCAAGGGCGATGGTTACACTGACTTTGTCATCGGCGATGCTGGCGGGCCTGATTCCAGCACCGTCATGCTCAATAACAACGGCACGCTGACGGGCAGTTCGAAGTCCGGTACGTACTCCAGTTTCGTATCGGGATCAACGGTAGGTAACTACAACAGTCTGATTGAAACGTCCGGTGTGGATTTGAACAACGACGGGAAAGTGGATATTGCCCAGCATACGACCAACGGGGGCAACAACTATGCCCTGTCGACCATGTTTAACCAGGGCAATGGCTCATTTACGTGGGGGCAAAACTTCACCAATACCATGTACAGCGGCTATGGTTCCGCCGCAGCGTCCAATGCCGTGAGTATGACCTGGGCCGACTTTAACGGTGATGGCTACATGGACCTGTATATGAGCATGTCCCGTACCTCCAGCGGAACCAGTCAGGGCGGGGTGTTAATGCTGAACGACGGTAGCGGCAACCTTCTGGCCGGCACCGCGGTTGGAACGGCGACCACGGATAAGTTTGTGGGTAACGTCAGCGTGGCGGTGGACTGGAACCTCGACGGTCACATGGACATCATCAAGCTGGCGAATAGCGGGCAGTCTTATCTTTACACCAACGATGGACTGGCAGGTACTGCAAGCTTTACTGCTTCGAAATTCAGTACCGCTACGTCAACTCAGGTATCCGGCGCGGCTCTGCTTGATTACGACTGGGATGGCGCACAGGATCTGCTCATTTTCCGTCAAAACGGTACGGTTTTACTGGAGCGGAATACCAATACGGTCGCACCAGGTACGGCCTTGCATCTGAAGATTGTCGACAGCGAAGGGATTAACGCCTTCTTTGGCAACACTGTCCAGCTGTACAACGCGGCAGGCCAGCTGGTCGCCAGTGAAATCATCAATGCCCAGTCCGGGATTGGCATTAACGATTCCTCGTCGCTCATCAGTTTTTACGGCCTGGATCCCAGCGAGACGTATCACGCGGTGCTGGTTCGTGCCGTTAACGGTGTTTCGAGTAACGTAACCTGGGACGGGCTGACGGCAGGAGACGGTAAAGAAAGTTACGCCCTGACGGCTGAAGCTGCTACGGGCGGTCACCAGGGCACCCTGACAGGTACCGGCTACAACGATACCTTTATCGCTGAAGCAGGGACGTATACCTACAACGGTTCCGGTGGTTGGACGACGACCTCTGAACACGACACGTGGAGCAGTACGGGTGGCATGGATGTCGTGGATTATCGCAACGCCACTTCCGGCGTCACCGTCGATTTAGGACGCTCTACGGCGCAGAGTACCGGATTCGATACCGCGACACTGGTGAATATTGAAGGCATCAACGGCTCCGACTATGACGACGTGATCACCGGCAACAGCGGTGATAACCAGTTCGAAGGCCGGGGCGGGAACGATACCTTCAACATCGGCAGCGACGGTCACGATACGTTGCTCTATAAGCTGATCAACGCGTCTGACGCGACGGGCGGCAACGGCAGCGATGTGGTGAACGGCTTTACCGTCGGCACCTGGGAAGGGACGGCGGATACGGACCGTATCGACCTGCGCGACCTGCTTTCCGACAGCGGTTATACCGGCACCGGCTCGGCGAGCTACGTCAACGGCGTGGCGACGCTGGACAGCAGCGCGGGCAACATCGCCGACTACATCCGCGTGGTGCAGAACGGCAGCAACACCGAGATCCAGGTTGACCTGGACGGCACCGGCGGTCAGTTCTCGCCCACCACGCTGGTGACGCTGAACGGGGTGCAGACAGATCTGGCGACGCTGCTGGCGAACCACCAGCTGTTAATTGCGTAAAACACTGCCGCGGGGAGCGATCCTCGCGGCTTTTTGCGTTTCTTTACACGAATAGCCATAACCCTATATTTAACAAGATTATTTTGCGGGCTCGTTTAGACAGTGTTCGATTTCTAATCATCCCGGAAAGGTATCATTTCAGTGCGAAATCATCGCCCTGAACAGGACGTAGCATTATGAAGACACATCCACAGTACGAACCCTGGTTGCAGGGCATGCTCATCATCGCGAAATATTATCGGCTGGATTTTTCGGCGGAGCATGTTCGGGTCACGATTAACCATGAAAGCCAGTCGCCACGCCAGCTGGTGCTGGAGGAGATGGCGCGCCAGCTTGGGCTGGGGATGCGTTGGGTGGCGGCGGAAGCCCTATCGCTCGATCCGTGGCGTTTACCGCTGCTGGCGGAGTTTACCGGCGGGCAAATTGCGGTCATCAACCGTATGGACAACGATGGGAACGTCAGCGTGCAGTTTAGCGGCGACGGCGGCCTGGAGACAACGCTGACGCGGGACGAGCTCGGTTCGCGGTTAAAGGGGCTGATGGTGTTGCGTCCCCTGGAGTCCACGCCGGATGCGCGCGTGGATGATTACATCAAACCCTATGAGAAAAACTGGTTCTGGCAGCTGGCGCTGAAAGACTGGCGTCGTTACAGCGATATTATGCTGGTGGCGCTGGTCGCCAACGTGCTGGCGCTTTCCGGCATGGTCTTCTCCATGCAGGTCTACGACAGGGTGGTACCGTCGCAGTCAGAAGCCACGCTGTGGGTGCTGTTTGGCGGCGTGATGATTGCCATCGTGTTCGAATTCATCATGCGCATGCTGCGCGTGCACATTTCTGACGTGGTGGGGAAGCGCGCCGATCTGCGCATCTCTGAACGCGTCTTTGCCCACGCGCTGCGGATTAAAAACGGCGCACGCTCGAAATCAACCGGATCGTTTATCGCGCAGATCCGCGAGCTGGAGTCGGTGCGCGAGCTGATCACCTCGACGACCATTGCGGCCCTCTCCGATCTGCCGTTCTTCCTGCTGTTCGTCTTCATTCTGTGGATGATTGGTGGTCCGCTGGTGCTGGTGGTCCTGCTCGCCGTGCCGCTGTTGCTTATTCCTGGCCTGCTGGTGCAGCGCCCGCTGGGGAAACTCTCCAGCGAAGGGATGCGTGAATCCGCCATTCGTAACGCCACGCTGGTGGAAGCGGTGCAGGGCATTGAAGACATCAAGCTGATGCGCGCCGAGCAGCGTTTCCAGAACCAGTGGAATAACACCAACGACGTCGCCGCCAGCGTCGGCATGAAGCAGCGCTGGCTGACGGGGCTGCTGCTAACCTGGACCCAGGAGGTGCAATCTATCGTCTACGCCGTGGTGCTGCTGGTGGGGTGTTATCTGGTCATCAGCGGCGACATGACCACCGGTGCGCTGGTGGGCACCTCGATTCTGGCATCCCGCACCATTGCGCCGCTGTCGCAGATTTCCGGCGTGCTCTCCCGCTGGCAGTCGGCAAAGGTGGCCCGCAAGGGACTGGATGACCTGATGCAGCGCCCGATTGACGATCCCCAGCACGGCAAAAAAGTGCATAAAGCCCACCTGCGCGGAGATTACCGGCTGGACGACGTCGGGTTTTATTACGATGAAGAAGAGAAGCTTACCGTGCTGAATATCAGCAAACTGCGCATTCGCGCCGGGGAACGCGTGGCGGTGCTCGGGCGGAATGGCTCGGGGAAAAGCACCTTGCTGCATCTGCTGGCGGGAATGCAGGAGCCGCAGCAGGGCAGCATTTTGCTGGACGATATTGCTCTCAATCATCTTGACCCGGCCGACGTGCGCCGCGATATGCAGTTGCTCAGCCAGCAGGCGCGGCTGTTCTTCGGCTCCGTACGCGACAACATCCTGATGGGTAATCCGCTGGCGACAGACGAGGAAATCCATCAGGCGCTGGTCAACAGCGGCGCGCTGGAGTTTGTGCGCAAGCAGAAATTGGGGCTAAACACCATCATCAACGAGGGCGGAACGGGGCTTTCCGGCGGGCAACGTCAGGCGCTGCTGCTGGCGCGCGCGCTGATCACCTCGCCGAATATTCTGCTGCTGGATGAACCCACCGCCTGGCTGGATGAGGTCAGCGAGAAGCAGTTTATCCAGCATCTGCACCAGTGGCTCGGTAAGCGCCGGACGCTGGTGGTGGCGACGCATCGCCTGCCGATTCTGGACCTGGTTGACCGCATCATCGTCCTGGAAAACGGCAAAGTGGTGATGGATGGCCCTCGTGATGCCATTTTACGCCAGCACGGAATGGCCCCGCAGCAGGTGCCGCAGCGTACGGTTAAACTGAAAACGGAGGGCGTGGCATGAATGATTTCTCCCGCTTTAATAGCCGACTGAAGGAGCCCCGCCTGCCGCGTTCGTCGCTGGTGGCATGGTCGCTGTTTGCCCTGCTGGTGGTGTTTATTACCTGGGCCAGCCTGTTCCAGCTGGATGAGGTCACTACGGGCAGTGGCAAGGTGATCCCGTCCTCCCACGAGCAGGTGATCCAGTCCCTGGAAGGGGGGATTATTCACAGTCTGATGGTGCGCGAAGGCGACATCGTCGAGCGTGGTCAACAGCTTGCCCAACTGGACCGGACGAAAACCGAGTCCAGCGTGCTGGAGAGCGAGTCTCGATTAAACGCTGCGATGGCGACGGCCGCGCGTCTGAATGCTGAGGTGAACGACACCGGGCTGACATTCCCGGCAGAGCTGGATGACGACGTTGAGCTGGTCAAACAGGAAACGGCGCTTTATCAGTCACGTCGCGAAAGCCTTGAAAAAGGGCTGGCGGGTTTACGCCAGGGAGCGGATCTCGTGCAGCGTGAACTGGCATTAACGCGCCCGCTGGTGACGCAGGGGGCGGCCAGTAAGGTCGAAGTCTTACGCCTTGAACGCCAAAAAAATGAGCTGGAGAGCAAAATCACCGAGATGAAAAACCAGTACTACGTTCGCGCCCGCGAAGAACTGGCGAAAGCGAACGCAGAAATAGAGGCGCAGCGTTCGGTCATGAAAGGACGCGAAGATTCACTCACCCGCTTAACGTTTAATGCGCCGGTGCGTGGCATCGTGAAGGATATTGACGTGACGACGGTGGGCGGGGTGATCCCGCCGAACGGCAAACTGATGAGCCTGGTACCGCTTGATGACCAGATGGTGATAGAAGCGAAAATCTCGCCGCGCGATGTCGCGTTTATCCATCCCGGGCAAAAAGCGCTGGTGAAAATCACCGCCTATGATTACTCGATCTACGGCGGGCTGGAAGGGGAGGTGACGATGATTTCCCCGGATACCCTTCAGGACGAGGTGAAACGGGATGTTTATTATTATCGCGTTTATATTCGTACAGACAGTAACCATCTGACCAACAGGCAGGGCAAGGCGTTCCCGGTGTTCCCGGGCATGATAGCCACAGTTGATATCAAAACCGGCAGTAAATCCGTCATTGATTATCTGCTGAAACCGTTGAATAAGGCAAAAGAGGCGCTGCGCGAGCGGTAAAAAAGGCGTTCAGCAAACCGAACGCCCGTCAGATCAGAGTGTAGGCGTCATGTTGACAGCATGGCGTCGTTCTTTTGGTACCACATTGATGTAATGTGTGACATACGCAAAATATAATCCGGCATAATTTTCGACAAGCTCGATAAAGGCCGGATAAATTGACATCCGGCCATCGCCGCGATCTTTAAGATAACCTGCCTCCTGCGCCGATTTGATAATGCGGTTGACGTGAATACGCGAGACGAAAAATTCTTTTGCCAGCGTGCTGGCTGAATACGCTATTATGGCACCGTGTGCTGTTTTGTTTTTAATGGCCTGCAAATAGAGATAGAGCATAATCATTCGTCCACCATCCTTATCAATAAATAAACCCACCTCCGGAAGCACTTTCCTGAATGTTAATCCGCGGAAAAGGTACTCTGCGGCGCGCCGGAAAAAGTTGTGCCTCAGAATGTCATTGTCCAGAAGGTTAACATTAATGTTGAATGCCGGATAAAGAATGCTGACAGGCGTAAACGCCCCGGACATATAGCGTTTAAGCTCATCGAGTCCTTTTTCCGTCGGCGCAATTTTTGTTTTTCGGCGATCTTCACTACAGCGCCAGGTCTTAATTCGCCCGGTAGTTTTAAGTATGGTAATGATCGCGATAACACTGTTAGGGCTGGCGATATTATAACGGGTGCATAGCGCCTTAATCTCTGAAACTGACTCAGCCTGATTGCCAAAAACAAAACAACACATGGACAGTATTATGTTGAAGCGTGATTCCTGAAGCATCGTTTTGTAGAACAAGGGTTGTTTTTTATAAATGGCATCATTAATTCTGTAGTGTTCTGTTATAGCTTCACCAAATCGCGGGTTGTTTTTAATGACATCCCTTCGATGTAGCAAAGCCCTGGATGAGATGTGATTATCCATAGCATTTTCTCTTTTTGTCTGGGCCGATAAGATGAAGTGTCCGGTCTTCTTTTTCGGAATTTTCATTATACCTCGAGAAATGCATATTTACTGTCGTTATATGAAAAGAAAGTAATATTTATGCTGCATATGGATGAGTCGGTTGATTAACGCAAAAATGTTCCTGTGCATAACATTGATAACGGTTTATTAACCAAACAGGGTGCGGTAAAATTATTCAATGCGACAAAGAGTATTGGCTTTAATTACAGATGGGAATACTATTTGCATTCTCAGGAGCAGGTTATGTCTCAAAATTTACCTTTTATACAAGGTACGTGCTACAAGCAACGGTTTGTTATTTCAGCCTGCGGTTTCACCTTCGAGGGGTATAGCCTGCTTCTGAAGTCACGTGGCGTAAACGCCACGCGGCTCCATTTTGAAGAGGATGAAGTTTGCTCAGGTGATGTTCATAAAATGATGCAAAATCAACCACCTGAAGTTGCTGTTTTTCTTGGTCGCGACGTCGCTGCCTTTCTTGAAAGCCTGAAGCAGTTGGTATCGGTGCTGAATGCGCTGCCGGTTATTTGTAGCGTGACGCTGTATGGCGCAATACCAGAGAGATGGCTTTATGCCACGTTGTGTAGTCTCGTTAATAATACCAAATCGTTATCGATGATCAGGATAGCGAATATTTCAGACGTAATGGACTGTGCAGACAACATTTATGACGTGCATACCGATTCGTCACGCATATTGCGTGATGGACCCGAGAAAGAAGGTAAAGAAAGTCTGAATGGTTTAACAAAGCGCGAATTAACCGTATTGCTGAATTTTTATCGGGGTATTTCGATAAAAGAGCAGTCTGCGAGGTTAGGGTTGTCAGATAAAACCATTTATACCCATAGAAAAGTGGGGTTGGATAAATTATATCTTATCAGGGTGTGGTTTAGCGATGCACGTGTTTTCAGAGATGAAGTCTGTGCAGTAAACAATAATCCGCAGGGGTTTTCGGATGCGGAAATTGATATTTTGCAGGCGTTACATAAGCGGGAAATCTTTGCGGCTTATCAAATTATTACCGATGGCGATAAAAAAGGAGTAGGCTTTGAAATTCTGCTGCGCTGGCATAAAAACGGTCAGGTTCTGAAGGCTGCCCAATTTCTGGGTGGGGTGAAAAATGGCGAAATATGGCTCAAGCTGACGGCGTTAGTCATCCACGCGGCCGTGTCAGGTATCAACAGATACAATGGGAAATATTATTTTTCGGTTAATATTCCGCCTCCACTGGCTACCGGGAACGCGCTGCCGGGAATGGCGAAAAAAGCCGTTGAGATGTTACTGAAGCCGCAGTGGGCCGGGAAACTTGTCTTTGAATTAGCTGAAGCGATTGATGTGACAAAGGATCCAAATATTCCTGTCACTCTTCAGCGTTTACGCGCCGAGGGGTGTCGGCTGTTTCTGGATGATTGCTTTTCCAGAGATTACGCTATGTTACCCATCCGACAGATTAATGTTGATGGATTGAAGCTTGACCGCGATATAGTTGAGCACTTTGTTGCTAACGACAATGACTATAGCATTATTAAAGCGATACAGATATACAGCGACATGACGGGAAGGGAATGCGTTGCGGAAGGCGTCGATAGCGAAGAAAAATTTAAAAAACTTGTCGCGTTAGGGGTTAAACGCTTTCAGGGATATTATCTATCCCGGGCGGTTAAAGAAGAAGAGCTTGATCGAATGGTACGGCTATTTAGTTAATGGGTTCACTATGCTGGTGGTACGACAGAGAAACTTTTCTACCACCAGCAAAAACAGTCACTCACCAGCGCAATAATCTGTTATCAGATATCATCGCGAGTAAAACCGACAACAATTTCAAGCGTATTTCGAATGACATCGCAGGCTTCGGGCTCCTCGGTAATTTCGAGGGCGTGAATCAGTTGCAGGATAATCTCTTTATTAGAGAGATTGTCACCGGTCAGCATAATACAGCGTATTGCCGAGCCCAACACTTCAACCTCACCACTGAGATGTTTTCCTGCATTAAGAAAATGTTCCGCCAGTCCTTTATCGTGCAAGGCTTCAAAATTATACGTCTGCTGCATAATCGCTTTACTCATGGTGGTCACCGTTTCGGTTAAAATTAGTGTTTCTTGTCTGGGGTCAAAAGCGTGTTGTGAGTAAAGAGAGATCGCATGCGACCCATGTCATAATTGCCCATCACTCTTCCCCGGTCGTGCGAGACGCCGGTTACACGCTGGCGCACTTCATCTTCAGCGGCAATCAATGCATTTTTACGTTCATCATTTGATTCAACGTTAGCCATCGCCCGCAGGCGATTAGCAAGAGACACAAAGGTAATAGGTCCGTTCTCTTTCAGTATGGATAATACGGCCTCACCGATAAGGTCATCCTTAAGTCGTTCAAATTTAGTTCTATGCATACCTTCAATCTCACTCTGCTACACGCGGCAGGCTGTAGCATGGGGTTAGTCATCGCATTCAGAAGCTCTATTCTCACTCAGCATGACTAACTTAGTAAGTTAAAAAACAGTGTTCAGGTTAACGCTCGAAGAAGAGGGCTATCAAACCGTTGTAGTGCGCTTTCTCAACGTCAGACGTGGATTCTTCAATTCTGCGCAACAGCTTTGTACAAATTGTCATTCTGCTCAGTTGTACATTTTCTTTGATGATCTCACTGACGATGGCACCAAGGGTTTCCTGCTGTGTTGGGACGTTATCCTTGTTAAAATACAAGGTTATAGCGCTTTCTGCTGTAGAGGGAGCATGGTTGCGACGCATAATTTTCCACCGTTAACAAACAATTTTGTAACATCACTGGCATCGAATTTATACTATATGGTCAAATCTGTACATCAAAATTGTACAACTTTTTCGTATGGATTGAGCTTTTATCAGGAGAACTATCAAGATTAGGGGGGGAAGAGAAGGAAAGAGGGGGAAAAGAAAAGGCCCCGGAGGGCCTGAAATTATTTACGTCCCAGCAGAAGTCCCAGAACGATACCTACCGCACCCGCAGCGATTAAGCCCGTTAACGGGTTATTTCTGACGGCTTCAGTAACATCCGAGACGGCATCACTGGCCTGGGCAGCATATTTTTTCGCTGCACCTTTCACCTGGTGTTTAGGGGAGTCAACGAATTCACCAAACTGCTGCTGCGCAGAGCCGGATAATTCATCAAGTTTGTTTTTGGCTTTATCGCCAGCGTATTGTGCATTTTTATCAGTGTCGAAATCAGACATTCCAGCCTCCTTTTGTTGATAGTCTAAGGATAGACGCTGATTGCAGGCGTGAGAGAGAATATGCTGAAATCGACGCCTGATTGCCCCTTTTTAGGATATGTCTTTCTTACATGACCACCCTGACGTCCTTAGGATGTTGTTGATCACTATTTCCCTCGCCGTCTCTCTACGCAGTGCGAAGAGATTATTTTTGTCGTGCGTGAGCGGGAAAGGTAACGTAATAACCAAGGGATGCGGCCAGGCACAGCATATAACCGAACGATTCCGAACCTTCCTCCACGGCGTTTTTCACGACACGCATATAGCCATGCTCCAGGATGGCGTGCCACAGCACCTGCATTCCAAAGAGGCGGGAGAAGACCAGTACAGCCAGCAGGCCGCTCAACAGAATACCGTACCAGGGGGATTGGGTATATTTTGCCAGCTGTTCCAGGGTAGCACGAAAATGCATAACGGGGCGAATTAACGCCAGCACAGCGGTAATCAGCGCGAACCACACCCAACTCCCATGAGAAATGAGATCAAAAAGCGCGTCCAGCTCACGAATTAGCATTGTCAGGAAAAATCCGCCCACCAGAATATTACAGTAACGCATGGATTCGTACATTTTCGCCAGACGAAAATGGAGAAAGACAATACTCGCTAATACCGTTTCCTGCATAATTTCGGTCAGTGATAATTCCGGAATATCATGGCCGACAAACCGCATATCAACCCAAAGACAAAGTACAATAAGTGCGCAAGCGGCCGCCGCGCCAACGAAGAATAAAAAGCTCTTTAGTACAATCATTAACACCACCATTTTGTTTGTAGCGAGTATGTTAGGTGACGAGAATGTTATTTCTGTTCACAATGTGCCATATAAGTGCGGATTTTTAACATTTTGAGCTAAATAGGGTTGGTCACGAAGAGACGAAAGCGTAAATATCGTCAACATCGTCTGTGCTGTTAAGGCGGGGCAATGTCATTGCGGAGGGTGTCATCAGGCAAGGGGATGTTAGGGTATTGGGGGACCAGCGAGAGGTGGAAAACACAGCTGCGGAACTATCTTGTCGATGTTTTCTTAAGAACGTACTCTGATAGAGAAAGCGTTCAGCTCCACAGAAAAAATGCTGTTTCTCCACACTGGCAATCATTTTTCTTCTGTGTACTCACCTTTTGATTTTAGTTTATCTCTAACCAGGTTGGCGCAACTGGTTGCATTCTGTAAACTCTGATCGTTTACAATAGAGGGCCGAGATTTTAAAACTTCGTTGTAAGCTTCTTTAACTTTCGGACTGACTGTTGCAGCATACCTATCGGGTGGGAAGTTACCCAAAGGTTCTTTGTCACCGCTTAAGGCCTTAGCACAAGCATTATTAATTTGGTCATCAATGCTTAATTGATTAGCGTTAGCAGATAACGAAAAAGATAAAACCAAAGAGGCGAGAACAATTCTTTTCATACTTATTCATTCCTTAATGATGAGGCGTTGTGACCCTAATTCAATATGTTGCACCCGACTTATTTTGTTTACTACAGGCTAAATGTTATCAAAAATAAATATACCCAACATGTATTAGTCTATTCTTTTTCTTATTCTTATGATACCTACGTTCTTTAGTGGGGGTTAGTGTGATTGCACAAGTCTTTAAAAGTAGGATTTTTAAGGAAGGATGACGTTTTATGACTTCATCTGTACCACACTTGCATTACACTTAATAACAACCAACATGTGAATTTTTAAGGGACAGTACATGTCTGCCATGGATTTATCCAAAATGGGCACTGCCAAAGTGGTGCTGAATACCAGTGATTGCAATCATATAGTTATAGAAAAGTGGCCTGTCAGCGATGTTGAGTGGGCCTTTTATCTCTACGCGGCAACAGAGCTTAACCAGGCAGGGATTGCTACTCCAACGCTTTTCTCTGCTGATGCCACCTTACGCCAGTTAAAACTAGAGTATATTCCGTATAAGGTTGATCAGACCGCGGTGGCAAATGATTATGCCATAGCTATGCTGGGGCGCCTGCATCGCTATCCTGCAAATTCTGAATGGCTCTATCATACGCATACGTGGACAGAAACAGCGCTTGAAAACGCTCTCATGCTTTTGGCATTACCTGAATTAAATGTCCGGCAGCTTCGACGATTTCAGCAGAATAGTAATGCGTTATTCGCCTGCCAAAGCCTGGTTTCAGGCGACAGCAACGTAGGCAACTGGGGAAGAAGAGAAAACGGTAATTTAGTTCTTTTTGACTGGGAAAGGTTTGGCAAAGGGAGTCCTGCTATTGACCTGGCTCCCCTCATAAGGGGAATGGGGACAAAACAAGAATTTATAGACCTTGCAGAACGCTATTGCCAGCTATCCTCCCATCAAAATATCAGGGAGCTGGCCAGAGAAATTGCAGTTGTCAAAGCCTGGATTGTCACGGAAGTGATTGTCCTGCTTCATATGCGGCGAAAGAGTACTTTTCCCTTGTATCTCAACTGGTACAGAGAGCATCTTCCCGCCTGGTTAGACAACGTGGAAAAAATGTTATGAAGCATGATTTCTAAAAATTATGCTTTTCTAGCAATACCTACTTTACGCGCCTGAGGCACGTGATTGCCCACTTCTGATATATCAGCGAGTCACCAATATTAACTCCAGACGCTGATTTTTCACATTACCTACGGCTCTACTTAAAACCCACAATAAACTTCATGTTTACATAAAATCGTATTAACAGATACAATACCCCCCTATAGTATCAGGAGGGCGTATGCCGCATTCACCCGAAGATAAAAAACGTATTCTGACCCGCGTCCGCCGCATTCGGGGCCAGGTTGATGCCCTTGAACGCGCCCTGGAATCGGGCGATCCCTGTCTCGCCATTTTGCAGCAAATCGCCGCCGTGCGCGGCGCTGCCAATGGCCTGATGGGGGAAATGGTTGAAATTCACCTCAAAGATGAGCTGGTGACGGGGGAGACCACCCCGGATCAGCGGGCTGTGCGGATGGCGGAAGTCGGCCATTTACTGCGCTCTTATCTAAAATAAATCCACACACCTCACAACAAGGGAAAGACATCATGAAATCTCGCGCAGCTGTCGCGTTCGGCCCAGGCCAGCCGCTGAAAATCGTTGAAATTGATGTTGCTCCGCCGAAGAAAGGCGAAGTGCTGATCAAAATTACCCATACCGGCGTTTGCCATACCGATGCGTTTACCCTGTCTGGTGACGATCCGGAAGGCGTATTCCCGGCGGTGCTCGGCCACGAAGGGGGCGGTGTGGTGGTGGAAGTGGGTGAAGGCGTCACCAGCCTGAAGCCCGGCGACCATGTGATCCCGCTCTACACCGCAGAGTGCGGTGAGTGTAAGTTCTGCAAATCCGGCAAAACTAACCTCTGCCAGGCCGTGCGCGCCACGCAGGGTAAAGGTCTTATGCCGGACGGCACCACCCGTTTCTCCTATAACGGCGAGCCCATTTATCACTACATGGGGACCAGCACCTTCAGCGAATACACGGTGTGCGCCGAGATCTCACTGGCGAAAGTGAATCCGCAGGCCCCGCTGGATAAAGTCTGTCTGCTCGGCTGCGGTGTCACCACCGGTATCGGCGCGGTGCATAACACGGCGAAAGTGAAAGAGGGTGACACCGTGGCGGTGTTCGGCCTCGGCGGGATCGGTCTGGCAGTCATCCAGGGCGCGGTACAGGCGAAAGCTGGCCGCATCATTGCTGTGGATACCAACCCGGAAAAATTTAAGCTCGCAGGTGAGATGGGCGCGACCGATTTCATCAACCCGAAAGACTACGACAAACCGGTTCAGGAGGTGATCGTTGAGCTGACCGACGGCGGCGTGGACTTCAGCTTCGAATGTATCGGCAACGTCGATGTGATGCGCTCAGCGCTTGAGTGCTGCCACAAAGGCTGGGGCGAGAGCATCATTATCGGTGTGGCCGGCGCGGGTCAGGAGATCAAAACCCGTCCCTTCCAGCTGGTGACAGGGCGCGTATGGCGCGGGTCGGCATTTGGCGGCGTGAAAGGCCGTACCCAGCTGCCGGGCATGGTTGAAGATGCGATGGTCGGTAAAATTCAGCTCGACCCGTTCATTACGCACCGCCTGCCGCTGGAGCAGATCAACGAAGCCTTCGATCTGATGCACGAAGGAAAATCTATTCGTACCGTTATCCATTTCGGCGACAACTGATTATTCTGCCAGCGGTTTTTTCCGCTGGCATTTCTTCCCTGATCTTTTCTAAAGTGTGACCTGTCTGGCGCTTTTAACCGTAATCTAATTCTACGCCGTGCCGATGACTCTTTTACAGGCGTGTTTTTACGCATCTTACCTATAAGAGAGTCGACGGTCATGGACAACACAACATCGATGCAGGCGCAGCATAAGCTGAGTTTCTTGCACCACATCCGGCTGGTTCCGCTGTTTTCCTCCATTCTCGGTGGCATTATTCTCCTGTTTGCATTGAGCTCGGGTCTGGCAGGCTATTTCCTGCTCCAGGCCGATAACGATCAGCAGGATGTTACGGCAGAAATCCAGGTGCGCACCGGGCTGTCAAACAGTTCCAACCATTTACGCACCGCCCGTATCAACATGATCCACGCGGGGGCGGCGAGCCGTATCGCGGAGATGGAGGCGATGAAACAAAACATCGCTGAGGCTGAGACCCGCATCAGGCAGTCGCAGGATGGATTTGCCGCCTATATGAAGCGCACTATTCGCACACCGGCTGATGAAGCGCTGGACGGCGATCTGAAAGCCCGCTATGACGCCTACATCGCCGGTATGCAGCCGATGCTGAAATATGCCAAAAACGGCATGTTTGAAGCCATTATTAACCACGAAAATGAGACCGCGCGTCCGCTGGACGATGCCTATAACGCGGTGCTGCTGAAGGCGATAAAAATCCGCACCGAACGCGCCAACGCGCTGACGGCGCAGGCTCACACCCGCACCCGGCTGGGGCTGATGTTTATGTTCGGCGCGTTTGGCCTGGCGCTGGCGCTGGCGGTGATCACCTTTGTGGTGCTGCGCCGTACGGTGATAAACCCGCTCCAGCGAGCCGCTACGCGTATCGAAAATATCGCGAAAGGCGATTTGACCATGCCGGACGAACCGACCGGGCGCAGTGAAATTGGCCGCCTGACGCGCGATCTGCAAACGATGCAGCACGCGCTGGTGATCACCGTAGGCACCGTGCGGCAAGGGGCGGAGGAGATCTACCGGGGAACCAGCGAGATCTCCGCGGGTAACACCGATCTCTCTTCCCGTACTGAGCAGCAGGCGGCGGCGATTGAACAGACGGCGGCCAGCATGGAGCAGCTCACCGCGACGGTGAAACAGAACGCCGATAACGCGCATCATGCAAGTAAACTGGCAGAAGATGCCTCCGGGAAGGCCAGCCGCGGGGGGCAGATGGTCTCCGGCGTGGTGAAAACCATGGGTAATATTTCCACCAGCTCGAAGAAGATCTCTGAAATTACCGCCGTGATTAACAGCATCGCGTTCCAGACCAATATTCTGGCGCTCAACGCGGCGGTCGAGGCGGCGCGTGCGGGTGAACAGGGACGCGGCTTTGCGGTCGTGGCGAGTGAAGTTCGCACCCTGGCAAGCCGCAGCGCAAACGCGGCGAAAGAGATTGAAAGCCTGATTAATGAATCGGTGTCGCTTATCGATCAGGGTTCCGGGGAGGTGGTTGCAGCGGGCAATACCATGAATGAAATCGTCGAGGCGGTTAAACGCGTCACCGATATCATGCTGGAGATTGCAGCGGCGTCCGATGAGCAGAGCCGCGGCATCGTTCAGGTGAGCCAGGCGATTTCCGAGATGGATAAGGTGACGCAGCAGAATGCCTCGCTGGTGGAAGAAGCTTCTGCGGCAGCGGCTTCGCTGGAGGAGCAGGGCGCACGTCTGACGGAAGCCGTTGGCGCGTTTCGTCTCAACGGGGCGCGTTCAGGACGGGCTCCAGCCGCTGCAAACGCAGCGAAACCCGCGCCTTTAACCCCGGCGGCGGTCGTCTCAGGTGATAACTGGGAAACGTTCTGAGTAAGACAGACCCGCCCTCGCGGCGGGTTCTGCGTTTATGGTCAGAGAGGCATTGATTTACGAATGGCGCTTAACAGCGTTTGGGCACCTTCAGAGAGCGGGGCATCTACCCGCGTCAGGATCCCAATCGGTTCTCCCGCGCCGGGCGATGTTACCGGCAGCGCCGTAAGCACGCCGCGTCGCAGATCGTCCTTCACCGCGCCGGACGGCACAAACCATACGTAGTCATAATCCACCGTAAGCTGGCGCGACAGCGACGCCGAGAGCGTTTCAATACACCCGGAAGGCAGCGTGCAGCCCTGCATTTGCAGCAACGCTTCCGCATTCTGACGCGGAACGGTTCCTTTTGGTGAGACCACCACCGGCCACTCCATCACACGGCTCAGGGTCACGGTGTCCTGCAACAGAGGATGATTCGGACGCACGACCAGCTTCAGCGATTCCAGGAACAGCAGCTCGTAGTTCAGGCCGCTCATCAGTTCCGGATCGGACATCCGCCCAATGCCCAGATCCAGCTCGCCTGACTTCAGGCCCGCCAGCAGCATGGTGTTATTCATGGTCGCGACCTGAAGCGTGGCGTGCTTTTGCTGACGGTGGAACTGGCCGATCGCCGCAGGCAGTATGCCCAGCGCCGCCGTTGGCAGCGCGCCCACGCGCACGATGTCGCTGGCCGGCTCCTCTTTACGGTTTAACGCCTGACCGGCGGTATTGAGGGCATCGAGAACTTTAACGGCATGCGTCAGGAACTGTTCGCCCACGAGCGTAAGCTGAGCCCCCAGACGGCCGCGATCGAACAGGCGGGTTCCGGTAAGCTGTTCCAGTTCGTTCAGCGTTTTGGAGAGTGCAGGCTGACTGAGGTTAAGGGTTTCAGCCGCTCGCCCCAGCGTTCCCTGTTGAGCGACGGCCACAAAAGTATGCAAATGGCGCAAGCGTATGCGCTGACTGAACAGACCATTTTTTTCCATAGGCGATGTTAAAAACAGAGCGACGCGGGTGACAAGTTAAGATGTTTGAATTTGATAACCTGATAGCAAAATATTTTTAACATTTGATCTGTTTGAGTTACAACCGTTTTTCGAAAATGCCCACGCTTTGACCACTCGTCTGCCTGGATCACAATTCGTAAATTCTTCCCAACGAAAGGAACGGGCTTCTCTACACTCCAGGTAGTATTCACTGGAGGCATGACATCATGGCGAACACCATCACGGCTGATGATATTCGGGAACACTTTTCGCAGGCTATGTCGGCGATGTACCAGCAGGAAGTTCCGCAGTACGGCACCTTGCTGGAACTGGTGGCGGACGTTAACCTGGCGGTTCTGGAAAATAACCCACTTTTACATGAACAACTGGCGAACGCAGACGAACTGGCGCGCCTGAATGTTGAACGTCACGGTGCGATCCGCGTTGGCACCGCGCAGGAGCTTTCCACCCTGCGCCGGATCTTCGCCATTATGGGCATGTACCCGGTCAGCTACTACGATCTCTCCCAGGCGGGCGTGCCCGTCCACTCGACGGCGTTTCGTCCGACAGACGATGCGGCGCTCTGCCGTAATCCGTTTCGCATTTTTACCTCGCTGCTGCGCCTGGAGCTGATTGAAAACGTTGCGCTGCGCGAAAGGGCGGCGGAGATCCTCTCCCGGCGCAACATCTTTACGCCGCGCTGTCTGGAACTGATCGACCTGCATGATGCGCAGGGACACTTTACCGAGGCACAGGCGCGCGAATTTGTGCAGGAAGCCTTAGAAACCTTCCGCTGGCATCGCCATGCGACGGTCGATCAGGAAACCTATCTGGCGCTGAGCAACGAACATCGCCTGATTGCCGACGTGGTCTGTTTCCCGGGGTGCCACATCAACCATCTCACGCCGCGCACGCTGGATATCGACCGGGTGCAGGAGCTAATGCCGAAGTACGGCATCGAGCCGAAAATCCTGATTGAAGGCCCGCCGCGCCGCGAGGTGCCGATCCTCCTGCGTCAGACCAGCTTTAAGGCGCTGGAGGAGCCGGTGCTGTTCGCGGGGGAACACAAGGGCACCCATACCGCGCGTTTCGGTGAGATTGAGCAGCGCGGCGTGGCGCTTACGCCGAAAGGGCGCGAGCTGTACGACAGCCTGTTAAACCAGGCCGGGACCGGCAAAGACAACCTGACCCACCAGCTTCACCTGCGCGAGATCTTCAGCGCCTTCCCGGACAGCGAAATGTTCCTGCGCCGTCAGGGGCTGGCTTATTTCCGCTACCGTCTGACCCCGACAGGTGAGGCGCATCGCCACGCATTTCGTCCCGGCGACGATCCGCAGCCGCTGATCGAACGCGGCTGGGTTGTGGCACAGCCCATCACCTACGAGGATTTTCTGCCCGTCAGCGCGGCGGGGATCTTCCAGTCGAATCTTGGCAATGAAACGCAGGCGCGCAGCCACGGCAATGCCAGCCGCAATGCCTTCGAAGCCGCGCTCGGCTGTGCGGTGTACGACGAGTTTTCGCTTTACGAGGAGGCGGAAGCGCGCAGCAAACAGCGTTGCGGTTTGCTCTGAAACCGTTACTCTGCAAGGGTGTGATGGAAAAAGAAGGTTGGTATGGAAAATCCCTCTGCCCCTGTGGTTGAAACGCGCCAGGGCGCACTGATTGGTTTTACTGAAGGCGATACCCATGTGTGGTGTGGCATTCCCTATGCGGCACCCCCTGTTGGCCCGTGGCGCTGGCGCTCCCCGCGTCCCCCTGCACGCTGGGATGGCGTGCGTCCGGCGACGGCGTTCTCCGCCTCCAGCTGGCAGAGCAGCGAAAGCTGCCAGGAGCTGGGCGGCGGCGATCCCGGCCAGTTCTCTGAAGACTGCCTGTACCTTAACGTCTGGTCGCCAGTGGCACGCGCCGATCCGCTTCCGGTGATGGTCTGGCTGCACGGCGGAGGATTTACCCTCGGCGCTGGCGGGCTGCCTCCGTATAACGGCAGGGCGCTGGCGAAGCGTGGCACGGTGGTGGTGACGATCAATTACCGTCTCGGCCACCTCGGCTTTTTTGCTCATCCGGCGCTGGAGGGGGAGGAAGAGCGCGTGGTGCATAACTTCGCACTGCTCGATCAGATCCAGGCCCTGGAATGGGTGCGCGATAACATTGCCGCGTTCGGCGGCGATCCTGAGAACATCACCGTATTTGGCGAGTCGGCCGGTGCGCGCAGCGTGCTGTCGCTGATGGCTTCCCCGCTTGCAGGAGGACTGTTCCATAAAGCCATTGTGCAAAGCGGGTACACGCTGCCCGACACCCCGCGCGAGCAGGCCCTGCATAAAGGCGAAGCGATTGCCGCCCATTTCGGCCTGCACAATGCTACCGCGGAACAGCTTCGCGCAATCCCGCCTGAGGCGTTCTGGCCGCTGACCTCGCCGTTGAATATCGCCCCTGCGCCCATCGTGGGGGATTGCGTTTTGCCTGAGGCCATGCTCGACGTTTTCTTCGCGGCCCGCCAGCATCCTGTACCGGTGATGATTGGGTCGAACAGCGACGAAGCCAGCGTGATGTCGGTATTCGGGGTCGATCTGGCCGGGCAGATCCAGAAGCTCCGCCGTGAGCGGCGCTTTGGCCTGGGGCTGATAAAGCTGCTTTATCCTGGCGTGAAGGGCGATGAGGAACTTGGCAGGCAGGTATGCCGCGACATGGCCTTCACCACCATGGGATACGTGGTAATGCAGGCCCAGCAGCGGGCGGGCGGCCTGTGCTGGCGATACTGGTTTGATTATGTGGCCGAAGCAGAGCACGCGACGTACATCAACGGCGCCTGGCACGGCAACGAAGTGCCCTACGTCTTCGATACCCTTGGACAGGTGGAACCTTCGCGGCAGTATGTGAATGAACGCGATCTGGCCTTCGCCGCTCAGGTGGCGGACTACTGGGTGAGCTTCGCCCGGGATGCGGGGGCACGCGATAGCCTGGCAGGGCCCACGCGCTGGCCCGCCTGCCGGAAAGGGCGGGACGTGCTGTTACGTATTGGTGTGAATAAACATGCAGGTTTTCGGCTTGAAAACCGCTTCATGCGTGCCCGTATGAGCCTCTTCAAACGGGTGATGAAACACCACGTCAGCCTCGACTGAGCAGACAGGCGCGAAACGCATCCAGCCCGTTTTCCGGGCCGGGTGCGTCGCGTAATACCAGCCGGTAGCTCGCCCCCGTTTTTATGCTCGTGTCAAAAGGGCGCATCAGCCGTCCGGCGCGCACGTCCTCCTCCACCAGCGTTTCATCCGCGATGGCGATGCCCAGTCCCTGAATGGCGGCGGTAATGGCGAGATCCATGGTTTCGAAGTGTTGATTTTTGAGCATAGCTGGCGGCGGACCCGGCTGTTTCGCCAGCCACAGCGTCCAGTCCGTTTTGTCCCGCGTGGGGTGAAGGAAGGTGAGTGCTTCCAGCGCAGAGCCGGCCCGTAGCGGGCTCATCACCGGGGTTAAGGCCTCTTCGAACAGCAGATCGCCGGCGCTCATGTGCGTCCCAAACACAATCGCCGCGTCACAGGATTCGGTTTTGAAATTGACGTTGTGATCGGTGGTGGTGGTCAGCGCAATCTGGAGTTCCGGCTGTTCGCGCTCCACCTGTAGCAGACACGGCACCAGCCAGCGCATCGCGCAGGTAGGCGCTTTCAGACGGATTACGGTCTGGTGCGTTCGCGCCTGTTCAGCAACGTTCAGCAGGTGCTCAAAGGCAGATTGCAGCTCCGGCAGCAGGGCGCTTCCCTGTGAGGAGAGACGCAGGCCGCGGGCATGGCGCTCGAACAGCGGGAAGCCGAACCAGCTTTCCAGCGAGGCGATTTTACGGCTTACCGCCCCCTGCGTCAGACAAAGCTCCTTTGCGGCATGGGTAAGATTCAGGTGACGCGCGGTCACGATGAACGTCTCTACGGCATTAAGCGGAAATGAACGACGCGACATATCTCACCTTAGCTATGCATTTTTGTCATGGCTATTATGACAACAATTCGATTGTCCCGGCAATGAAGTTGTTGTTTGAATAGTTATGCATTCACCACGAGAAGGGACAGAGGATGACTTTGAAAACGCCGGTGCAGACACGATCCAAATTGCCCGATGTGGGAACCACCATTTTTACCGTTATCGGCCAGCTTTCAGCCCGGCATAACGCCATCAACCTTTCTCAGGGTGCGCCGAATTTTTCCTGCGACCCAAAACTTATCACCGGCGTGACCCGCGCCATGGAGGCAGGGCATAACCAGTACGCCTCCATGACCGGTCTGCAACCGCTCAGAGAGCGCATCGCGGACAAAATTGCCACGCTCTATGGCACACACTATGACCCGGCGAGTGAGGTGCTGGTGACCGCCAGCGCCAGCGAAGGGCTTTACTCAGCCATCAGCGGGCTGGTTCATCCTGGAGACGAGGTGATCTATTTCGAGCCCTCCTTTGACAGCTATGCGCCGATTGTCCGTCTGCAAGGAGCGACGCCGATTGCCATTAAACTGACGGTACCGTATTTTGCCGTGAACTGGGATGAAGTACGGGCGGCTATAACCCCACGCACGCGGATGATCATCGTCAATACGCCGCACAACCCGAGCGGACAGGTGTTTTCAGCCGCCGATCTGCACCAGCTGGCAGCGCTGACGCGCCACACCGACATCATCATTTTGTCTGACGAAGTGTACGAGCACGTCGTTTTTGATGGCGAACCGCACCACGGAATGGCGACGCACCCGCAGCTGGCGGAGCGCAGCGTGATTATTTCTTCTTTCGGAAAAACCTATCACGTCACCGGCTGGCGCGTGGGTTATTGTGTGGCACCCGCGGAACTGATGGATGAGATATGTAAAGTCCATCAATTTTTAATGTTCTCGGCCGATACGCCGATGCAGTACGCGTTTGCCGAACACATGACCGATCCGCAAACCTGGCTGTCGCTGGCGGCGTTTTATCAGCGCAAGCGCGATCTGCTGCAAAGTTTGCTCGCCGACTCACCGTTCAGGCTGCTACCAAGTGCCGGTTCGTTCTTCCTGCTGGCGGATTACAGCGGCTTTAGCGACGAGCGCGACAGCGAGATGGTGAAAAGGCTGATTGTCGAGTACGGGGTTGCCACCATTCCGCTGTCGGCGTTTTATGCCGATGGCACGGACAATAAGTTAATCCGTCTCTCTTTTGCGAAAGATGAGGCGACGTTACGGGCAGGTGCCCAGGCCCTTTGTCGGGTTACACCACGTTAAGGAATTTGAGATGAAATTACACGCGTTAGTTGTCGGCATGGGACTGTTGTGTTCATTCTCGTCGTTTGCCGCCACCGAGTTGCGATACGGGCTGGAAGCGGAATATCCACCGTTTGAAAGCCGCAATGCGTCAGGGGAGCTGGAAGGGTTTGACGTAGAGCTGGGAAATGCCATCTGTAAAGCCGCCGCGCTGAAGTGCAGCTGGGTTGAAACCTCGTTTGATGCGCTGATCCCCGGTCTGGTGGCGAAAAAGTTCGACGCCATAAACTCGGCGATGAACATCACCGAGCAGCGTCGCAAAAGCATTGATTTCACCCAGCCCATCTATCGCATTCCCTCCCAGCTGGTGGGCAAAGCCGGTTCTGCGGTAGAGGCTACCCCCGAAGGGCTGAAGGGCAAAACCATCGGCGTTCTCCAGGGTTCAATTCAGGAAACTTACGCCAAAGAGCACTGGGAAAAGCACGGTGTCACCGTGGTGTCTTATAAAGATCAGAATATGGCCTGGGGAGATCTGCTGAATGGCCGCATTGATGCCTCGCTGGTCATGTCAGCGGCCGGGCAGGCAGGTTTCCTCAGTAAGCCGCAGGGTAAAGGGTTTGGCTTTATCGGCAAACCGGTGTCGGACGACACCATCCTCGGCAGTGGGATCGGCTTTGGGCTGCGTAAAGGGGATGAGGCCACCAAAAAGCAGCTTGATGCCGCAATTGATAAAGTACGTGCCGACGGCACGATCGCTAAACTGGCTGATAAGTACTTCCCGGGTATCGATGTCAGCGTAAAATAACCGCCTCGTTGGTCCCGGCTGTCGATGTCCAGCCGGGGCATTTTTATACATAACTTTACCCCTTTTTCAGGCCGTTCTGGTCGACAGAAAATATTTCTCGGTTTGTTCAGATAATCACCCGCCAACAATTGGATTCTTAACCGTTTTTGTTTAGGCTGTGCGTTCTTTCTTGCCGTCATTTCGCTGCGCGCGAAACTCATTCACACGACCATAAGGACGTTTTCTCAGGCATGAATCGCAGACGTTTTCTCAAAGGTTCCCTGGCAATGGCTGCCCTGAGCGGCACTTCTGGCCTTGCATCTCTGTTTTCCCAGGCGGCGTATGCTGCTGACTCCGACATTGCCGACGGTCAGAGCCGTCGCTTTGACTTCTCTGTTCTGCAATCCATGGCGCACGATCTGGCGAAAACCCCGTGGGGCGGTGCGCCGCGTCCGCTGCCGGAAACGCTGGCCACCATGACGCCGCAGGCGTACAACGCCATCCGTTACGATGAGAAGCAGTCGCTGTGGAATAACATTGAAGGCCGTCAGCTGGACGCCCAGTTCTTCCATATGGGGATGGGATTCCGCCGCCGCGTGCGCATGTTCTCGCTGGATCAAACCACCTCTCAGGCGCGTGAGATCCACTTCCGGCCTGAGCTGTTCAGCTATGGCGATACGGGCGTGGATACCAAACAGCTTGAAGGGCAGAGTGACCTCGGCTTCGCCGGATTCCGCGTCTTTAAAGCGCCGGAACTGGCGCGACGCGATATCGTTTCGTTCCTGGGCGCGAGCTACTTCCGCGCAGTGGATGATACCTACCAGTACGGCCTCTCCGCGCGCGGGCTGGCGGTAGATACCTTTACCGACACCCCGGAAGAGTTCCCGGATTTCACCTCCTTCTGGTTTGAAACCGTTAAGCCGGGTGATACCACCTTTACCGTCTATGCGCTGCTGGACAGCCCGAGCATTACCGGTGCCTATAAGTTTGTGATCCACTGTGAGAAGAGTCAGGTGATCATGGACGTCGAAAACCATCTCTATGCGCGCAAAGACATCAAGCAGCTCGGCATCGCACCAATGACCAGCATGTTCAGCTGCGGCAACAACGAACGCCGCATGTGCGACACCATACATCCGCAGATCCATGATTCAGACCGCCTGGCGATGTGGCGCGGTAACGGGGAGTGGATCTGCCGACCGCTGAACAACCCGCAAAAGCTGCAATTCAACGCCTACCTGGATAAAAACCCGAAAGGCTTTGGTTTGTTACAGCTTGACCGTGACTTCTCCCATTACCAGGACGTCATGGGCTGGTATAACAAGCGACCAAGCCTGTGGGTCGAGCCGCGCAACAACTGGGGGAAAGGTTCTATTGCCCTGATGGAGATCCCGACAACCGGCGAGACGCTCGATAACGTGGTCTGCTTCTGGCAGCCGGAGAAACCGGTGCAGGCGGGTGATGAGCTGGACTTCAAATACCGTCTCTACTGGAGCGCGCAGCCGCCGGTGCGTTCCCCGCTGGCAAACGTCTACGCTACCCGTACCGGTATGGGCGGCTTCCCGGAGGGCTGGGCGCCGGGTGAAAATTACCCGAAAGTGTGGGCCCGTCGCTTTGCCATTGACTTCGTCGGGGGCGATCTGAAGGCCGCCGCACCGAAGGGCATTGAGCCGGTGATTACCCTGTCCAGCGGTGAAGCGAAGCAGGTGGAGATCCTCTATGTCGAACCGTTCGACGGGTATCGCATTCTGTTTGACTGGTATCCAACCTCTGACTCCACCGAGCCGGTGGATATGCGCCTGTTCCTGCGCTGTCAGGGCGATGCCATCAGCGAGACCTGGCTGTACCAGTACTTCCCGCCCGCGCCGGACAAACGTAACTACGTTGACGACCGGATCATGCGCTAGTCCTTATGGGTTTGTGCCGGGTGGCGGCTTCGCCTTACCCGGCCTGCTCTGGACGCATTTGTAGGCCGGGTAAGCGTTAGCGCCACCCGGCAATTAAGAGGCACTATGTCTTCAGAAATCATTCCCGTTAACCGGGAAATCGAGCTTCGCGCCGTCGAAGAGCGCTATACCACCGATCTGCATAACCTCGTAATCAAAAACAAAACCTGGCTGCAAACCGCCTTCGACTGGGCGCAGCATGTCGGCAGCGAAGAGGACACGCGCCGCAACGTGCAGAGCAATCAGATGTTGCACCAGCGCGGTTACGCCAAAATGTTCCTGATTTTCATGAAGGACGAGCTGGTGGGCGTGCTGTCCTTCAACGCGATCGAGCCTGCGAATAAAGCCGGGTACATTGGCTACTGGCTTGACGAGGCGCATCAGGGGCAGGGTATTCTTTCTCAGGCGCTCCAGACGTTTATGCGCTATTACGTTGAGCGCGGCGAGATCCGCCGTTTTGTGATCAAGTGTCGCGTGGATAACCAGAGCAGTAACCGGGTGGCGCAGCGCAACGGTTTCACGCTGGAAGGTTGTTTGCGGAAAGCGGAAATGCTCAACGGGCGTTACGATGACGTGAACCTGTACGCCAGAATCTTCCCGCTATAGCGCCCCCAGCAGCGGCGTCCGGGTGATCCGCGTGTCGCCGTTGATCACTTTGGCTCCCCGGACGTGAATGCTTTCACCCTCCAGCGCCTCGATAACCGCATCGTCCGTTATTTCCACCTGATGCTCAATCAGGACATCGCCGCTGATACGCGCCCGCCCCTGAATAACCACTTTGTCATCAATCAGGATTGGCCCGCCGCGTAACCACGCCTCGCCGCCTATTAATACGTGGTGTTTAATGACGCAGTTGCCTTCAACGAGGGCGTTTTCCGCGACCTGTGAACTGTACCGCACGGTCGGGATGGCATCATCCTCCAGACCGGCCAGCAGACGGGCGTTGCCGTACACTTTGGCGCAGTCGCACACCCAGACGTTATTCAGCGCGTTGCCCTCAAGAATGGCGCGATCGAACACCTCGGCACGGTGCTCAACAAAGGCCCAGGTCACCATGGCATCGCCGTAGATTTGCGCCTGATGCACAATACGCGACTGGCTGACCGTGGCTCGGTCATAAATTTGCAGGATCTGCTCACGGTCGGGTGTCAGCCCTTTGGCTGCAATCACCAGGCTGTTATGCAGCACCCGCGCGTCACCCGCGATACGACATTCCCCGCGTACGGTAGAGTGCTGAATGGTGACGTTGTCACATATTACCGCGCCGTGACTCACCTCTGCCGCGTCAAGCCAGCCGTTGCCGCCAACGTGTGCGCGGTGGCTTACGATGCAGGGTTGGGTGAGGCGGGCGTTACCGGATATCCTGGCCCCGGCAAACACCACGCTGTTTTCATCGTAAACCCAGCAATCCCCGTCCTGGGCGAGCGCGTGTTCATCCTCAACCCAACCGCCTTTAGTCCCGCTGGTCACATCGTTAAAATCCTTCACGGCAATAATTTGTCTTAGAGGCGTTGTGCACGGTGTTGATCCGTCCTGCCAGTGCCAGAGACGCGTTTCATTGCTGAGCCGATATTTTGTCATCGTGTTATCCCTGAAAAGCCTTTCAATAAACGTAGCAAAGTTTTGGTTTTTCGAAGTGCTGGCGTCCGCTCAGGAAACCCCTTAAAATGGCATTTAAAATACATTTTAAACTTTAAAAAAAATGCATAACCAAAACCAACGCGTTCTTAACTTGCCCGCCGGGTATTTCGGTATGGTCCTCGGGACCATAGGCATGGGGTTCGCCTGGCGTTATGCCAGCACCATCTGGCCGGTGACGCGCTGGCCGGGCGAGATCCTGGTGGCGCTGGCGGTGGCGATCTGGTTCCTTCTGAGCGTGGCGTTTCTTACCCGTGCGGTACGGTTTCCACATAGCGTGTTGGCCGAGATGCGGCATCCGGTAATGAGCAGTTTTGTCAGCCTGTTTCCTGCCACAACGCTGCTGGTGGCCATCGGCTTTGTGCCGTGGTATCGCCCGGTGGCGCTGGGGTTGTTTAGCGTGGGCGTGGTGATCCAGCTTGCGTATGCCGCCTGGCAAAGCGCCGGGCTGTGGCGCGGCAAGCATCCGGAAGAAGCCACGACGCCGGGACTCTATCTGCCAACGGTGGCGAACAATTTTATCAGCGCGATGGCCTGCGGTGCGCTGGGTTTCCACGACGCGGGGCTGGTGTTCCTTGGTGCCGGGGTCTTTTCCTGGCTGAGCCTGGAGCCGGTCATTTTACAACGCCTGCGCAGCGCGGGCGAGCTGCCCGCTGCCCTTCGTACCTCGCTCGGGATCCAGCTTGCGCCTGCTCTGGTGGCCTGTAGCGCCTGGTTTAGCGTCAACGGCGGCGAAGCGGACACCTTCGCCAAAATGCTTTTCGGCTATGGCCTGTTGCAACTCCTGTTTATGCTGCGTCTGATGCCGTGGTATCTGTCGCAGCCGTTCAACGCGTCGTTCTGGAGCTTCTCGTTCGGGGTGTCGGCGCTGGCGACCACCGGTTTACATCTTGGGCAGAGCAGTCCGTCAGGGTTCTTTCATGCCCTCGCGGTTCCCCTGTTTATTTTCACCAACGTCATCATCGCGATGCTGCTGGTCCGTACTTTTATCTTGCTGATGCAGGGCAAACTTCTGGTGCGCGCTGATAAGGCACTGCTTATGCAATCTGAGGAAAAATAATGACTGTCGATGAAAACTACTTTACTGAGAAATATGGGCTGACCCGCACGCACTCAGAGGTGCTGCTCAGCGCGGACATTGTTAAGCCGGGAAAAACGCTCGATCTCGGTTGCGGAAATGGCCGTAACAGCCTCTACCTCGCTGCCAATGGCTATGACGTGACGGCGTGGGATAAAAACCCGATGAGCATCGATAACATTGAGCGCATTAAGGCGGCGGAAGGGATCGCGAATCTGCAAACGGCGATCAAGGATCTGAACAACCTGACCTTTGACGGCGAATACGACTTTATTCTTTCCACCGTCGTGTTGATGTTCCTCGAAGCGAATACCATCCCTGGTCTTATCGCCAATATGCAGCGTTGCACTAAACCAGGCGGCTATAACCTGATCGTTGCCGCCATGGATACGGAAGATTATCCGTGCACCGTCGGCTTCCCGTTTGCCTTCAAACCCGGTGAACTGAGTAACTACTACGAAGGCTGGGAGCTGATCAAGTACAACGAAGAGGTGGGGGAACTCCACCGTACCGATGCCAACGGGAACCGTATCAAGCTGCGCTTCGCCACCATGCTCGCACGCAAGCCCGCTTAACGCGCGGCCAGCAGACAGAGTTGCAGTGCAGTGCGACAGGAGGCCTCGAACGACGACAGCGGTAAAAACTCAAACTTCGAGTGGAAGTTATGGGCGCCGGTGAAGAAGTTAGGGGTGAGCAGGCCTTTAGCTGACAGGGCCGCCCCATCCGTGCCACCGCGCATGGGGATCGGTTTTGGGGTGATGCCGAGCGACTCCATCGCCTCGAACATCAGGTCGATCGCGCGGCGGTCTTCGCCAATCGCATTGCTGATATTGCTGTAGGTATCTTCAATGCGATACTCCACGTTTGCCGTGGGATGCTGCGCGGCTATTTGCGCCGCCACATCGGCAATTTGCTGCTTGCGGGCGGCAAAACCGTCTTTGTCAAAATCACGAATGTTGGCTTTCAGTACCGCTTCGTTTTGCCCGGCCTGGATGCCGTTAAACCAGATATAACCTTCGCGCCCCTCGGTGCATTCCGGGGTTTGCTGGCGATCGAAATGGCTGATGAAATCTGTTGCCATCAGCAGCGGATTGACCAGCACCCCTTTGGCGGACATCGGGTGCGCCGTGACGCCGGTAAAGCGAATTTCAGCCGCCGCCGCGTTAAAGTTCTCGTAAACAATTTCGCCCAGCTCGCAGCAGTCGATGGTCCAGGCAAAATCGACGTCGAAGCGCTTTAAATCCAGCGCTTTCGCGCCGCACAGGCCAATCTCTTCATCGGGCACAAACGCCACCACAATATCGCCATGGTTGTGCTCAGCGGTGAGGTTTTCCAGCACCGTCATGACCACGGTGACGGCCGCTTTATTATCTGCGCCTAATACGCTGGTTCCGTCGCTGAAAATAATCTCCTCATCATGATAAGCCAGAATTTCCGGGTGCTCTTTTACGCGCAGCCAAATATCTTTCTCTTTATTCAGACAGAGATCATCCCCCGTAAAGGTTAATATTTGTGGATGAATATCCGGGGATAAACCGACGTCGACGGTGTCGATATGGGTAATAAAACCAATACGCGGCGCGCCGGGAACATTACCTTTTTTCACGGCGGTAACGGTGGCGAACTCATCAATCACAATATCGTCTAACCCCAGCGTTTCCAGCTCCTTCGCCAGCTCCCGCGCCATGTCGTGCTGGCCCGGAGTGGAGGGCAGGGTTTTGACTTTCGGGTCGCTCTGGCTGGTGATGGCGAGATAGCGGAAAAAGCGTTGGGTTAATTGTCTGGAGAGTTCTGAGCCCATAGTGTTTCCTTCTGTATTTATTTTTCATGTGTTTGCGCCATCACTTTAATGTTATTTATGAAATGGCAAAAGAAGTAATTAGCCGTCGAATTAAAAAGACAGGAATAAATGATGAAAAGCACATTCACAATGATAACGCTGGCGCTTGCTGCACTGACGGTCAGTTCCACCGTCGCGGCAAAAACGCTGGTGTATTGCTCCGAAGGATCGCCGGAAAATTTCAATCCTCAGCTCTATACGTCGGGGACCAGCGTGGACGCCAGCGCCGTACCGGTTTATAACCGTCTGGTCGATTTCAAACCGGGCACTACCGAACTGGTGCCGAGCCTGGCGGAAAGCTGGGAGGTAAGCGAGGATGGCAAGGTCTACACCTTCCACCTGCGCAAAGGGGTGAAATTCCACAGTAATAAGCTGTTCACGCCGACGCGCGATTTCAACGCGGACGACGTGATTTTCTCGTTTATGCGCCAGAAGGATGTCAATCATCCCTACCATAACGTCTCCAACGGCAGTTATTCCAACTTCGAAAGTCTGGAGTTCGGCAGCCTGATTACCGCCATTGATAAAGTTGACGATCGCACCGTGCGCTTCACCCTGGCGCATCCGGAAGCGCCGTTTGTCGCTGACCTGGCGTGGTACTTTGCCTCCATTCTGTCGGCGGAGTATGCCGATGCCATGCTGAAAGCGGGCACGCCAGAAAAGGTCGATATGCAGCCGATTGGCACCGGGCCGTTTAAGCTGTCGCAATATCAGAAGGATTCCCGCATCCTCTTTACCGCTTTCCCTGACTACTGGCAGGGAAAATCGAAGCTGGATCGTCTGGTGTTCACCATCACGCCGGACGCCTCGGTACGTTTTGCCAAAGTCGAGAAGAATGAGTGTCAGGTGATGCCGTTCCCGAACCCGGCGGACCTGCCGCGTATGAAGGCTAACAAACATATCAACCTGATGAGCAAGGCCGGTCTGAATACCGGTTTCCTGGCGTTTAACACGCAAAAGCCGCCGCTGGATAACGTAAAAGTGCGCCAGGCGCTGGCGATGGCGATTAACAAACCGGCCATCATTGAGGCGGTTTTCCACGGCACCGGCACGGCGGCGAAAAACCTGCTGCCGCCTGGCGTCTGGAGTGCCGACAGTGAGCTGAAAGACTACGATTACGATCCAGAAAAAGCGAAAGCGCTGTTAAAGGAGGCGGGGTTTGCCAACGGCGTAAGCATCGATCTGTGGGCCATGCCCGTGCAACGGCCGTATAACCCGAACGCGAAGCGTATGGCGGAGATGATCCAGGCGGACTGGGCGAAAGTTGGCGTGCAGACCAAAATCGTGACCTACGAATGGGGCGAATACCTGAAGCGCGTGAAGGGCGGGGAGCATCAGGCTGCGCTGATGGGCTGGACAACGGCGACGGGGGATCCAGATAACTTCTTCGGCCCGCTGTTTACCTGTACGTCCGCCAACGGCGGGTCGAATTCGGCGAAATGGTGTTATAAGCCGTTTGATAACCTGATTGCCGAAGCAAAATCGATAACCGATCGCGAAAAACGCGTGGCGCTGTACAAGCAGGCGCAGCAGATGATGCACGATCAAATGCCGGCGGTAATGATTGCTCATTCAACGATTTTTGAGCCAGTCCGTAAAGAGGTCACGGGCTATGAAATTGATCCCTTCGGCAAACACCTGTTCTGGCAAGTGGACCTGAAAGAGTAATTTTCACTGCCCGGTTTCGGTCGGGCAGTTTTTTCGCTATTTGTGCTGTCTTCGTCATTTTTTGCCACAACACATCGCCCGGTTTTTTGTTATAACTTCAAGTGCATACTTGCAGATAACATGGAATACCATCATGCGTACTCACACTTTTTTTAAAGTTGCAGTGCTTTCTGGTCTGTTGGCCCTTTCAGGCTGTGCGTCCAAAGTCGCAGCCCCCGATCAATATTCAGGCTTTTTAAAAGATTACTCAGGCTTGCAGGAGATGAAATCTGCAACAGGGAAGCCAACCCTGCGCTGGGTTGATCCTTCTTATAATGAGGCGAATTATGACAGCATTATCTGGACGCCGATAACCTATTATCCGACGCCAAAACCGACCACTCAGCTTGGGCAAAAAACGCTTGATGAGCTGTTGAATTATACCAATACCAAACTGAAAACCGCGATTGCCCAGCGTAAGCCGATTGTGACGACGCCGGGCAAACATAGCCTGATCTTCCGCGGCGCCATTACCGGTGTGAGCTCAGACAAAGAAGGTTTGCAGTTCTATGAAGTGGTGCCTGTGGCGCTGCTGGTGGCGGGTACGCAGATGGCAACGGGCCATCGCACCATGGATACGCATCTGTTCTTCGAAGGTGAGTTAATCGACGCGGCTACGAACAAACCGGTGATTAAGGTTGTTCGTAAGGGGGAAGGGAAAGAGCTGGCGAACGAGAATACGCCAATGGGCTTCGGCACCCTGAAGCAGGTTGTGGATGACATGGCAACGGATGCCACTATGTTTGATGTTCATCAGACAGCAAATTAATAAAAAAAGGCCTGCATTTTCGCAGGCCGTTTTTTTATGCCGTCCGCAGGCGGCGGAACCAGGTTTCCGGCTTCGTAAACATCACCATATTCCCCCCCAGTATCAACAACAGGCCGACGATCCCGTTGAGATGCCACACGTAACCCTCGTACACCGTTGAAATCGACAGCGCCACCAGCGGGAACAGCAGGGTGCTGTAGGCGGCTTTACCGGGACCAATGCGGCCTACCAGCGTAAAGTAGGCGCCGAAGGCAATCACCGAGCCAAACAGCGCAAGATAGAGCAGCGCCCCCATATAGCTCACCGTCCATTCCGGCATAAAGTTATCGCCTCTGAAGAGGGCGATAAGTCCCATCACGACGGTGCCATACAGCATCGCCCAGGCGTTGGTGGTCATGGTTTCCAGCCCGTTTCGCTGATGACGCATGCTGATCATATTCCCCAGCGAGAAGCCGTAGGTGCCGAGGGCGGAAAGCCCGATGCCCGTAAGCAACGACGCGCTCCAGCCGCTGGCGAGCAGATCGTTCCAGAACAGGGTAATGATCCCAATAAGCCCCAGCGCTGCCGCCGTCCAGAAGCGTGCGGGTGGACGCTGGCCGAAGAAGATAAAGCTGTTGATGGCGTTATACAGCACGGCCATCGAGAAAATCACCGACTCAAGGCCGGTATTGATATGGGCGGCGGCGGTGTAAAAGCACCAGAAGTTGAAACAGAAAACGCAGCAGCCCTGTAGCATGCAGTAGAGATGATCCCGCAGCGCCAGCCTGCGCAGGCGGCGAAGGGCGACCAGGACGATCATCATCGTGGCGCTGGCCACGGCGAAGCGCCAGAAAATGGAGACCGGCGCTGCAACCGGCCCCTGTTGCAAAAAAATGGCGATCCAGGTCGTGCCCCAGATAACAACAACCAGCCCATAGAGTAATGCGTTCATGGTTTCTCTCTTCTCATACCGCGAAAAACAACAGTGTGGCGAAAGAAGATGGGCCCTGCTTTCATCGCCTTGCGCCGGACTTGCAAATTCTTGCGCTTTTTTCTCGCACAATGGCTGGTAACAGGCTGCAACACTTCTTAGACTGACAGTCTGATTAATCACCTGTTTACGGCCATGTCTCTCGTTTACGACACCTTTGAAACGTTACGCCAACAAAATGCGGTGCTGCGGGAAACCGTCGCGCTCAATACTGGCATTCAACTGGCGGCGTGGTACAACAAGCACGACACGATCACCGTGAAAAGCAACCATCACACCCTTAGCCTGTACGTGGCAGATGGCTATGAAAGCTATCAAAAAACGCCGGGTGGCTGGAAAAATGGCGGTGGGCCGGATCGTTTTTGTCTGATGCCGGAAGAGAGCGAATCCACGTGGGATATTCGTGACGACCTGTCGTTCGTGCACCTCTACTGCACCGATGAACACCTGCGGGACGTGGGGGAGAAAATCTGGGATAAACGACCGCTATCGCTGACGCTGGAGGAAAAAATATTCGGCAGCGATCCGAAAATCACCGCCCTTTATCGCCAGTTTTTGCTCGGCTGCGACTGGCAGCAAAACGCCAATCAGCTCACCCTGAGCACCGCGTCGACCTTATTGCTGACGCATTTAGTCCAGCACTATTCCAGCGTACAGTGGAAGCTGCCGGTAGTGACCGGCGGGTTATCGCCGTTTGTGCTGCGCAACGTGCTGGCCTTTATCGAGGAAAACCTGGCGCAACCCTTAACGCTGGCGGAACTGGCGGGCCAGGCCGCACTCAGTGAGTATCACTTTGCGCGGATGTTCCGCCAGTCGATGGGCCTGGCGCCGCATCAGTACGTTATGCAGCGCCGCATGGAGAAGGCCAAAGCGATGGTGCAGCACACGACCACGCCGCTCACCGACATCGCGCTGGCCTGCGGATTTAACTCCGCCAGCCATTTCAGTAACCGTTTTCGCAGCATGACCGGCATTACGCCGTCACAGCTACGCGCGGCGAAGGCGTGAGAAGACGGCGTAACAGATCCCTCCCAACACCAGCCCCCAGAAGGCGGAGCCAATCCCCAGGAGCGTGACGCCGCTGGCGGTCATCAGGAAGGTGACGATCGCCGCGTCGCGCTCTGCTTCATGATTCAGTGCCTGATACAAACTCCCGCTGATAGTGCCGAGCAGGGCCAGCCCGGCCAGCGTCTGGATGCCGCTCAGCGGCAGGGCGGCCATCAGCCCCGAAATCGACCCGCCGAACACCCCCGCCAGCAGATAAAACCCACCTGCGGCCGCCGCAGCCAGCCAGCGTTTACTGGCATCCGGGTGGGCGTCCGGGCTCTGGCAGATGGCGGCGGTGATGGCGGCGATGCATATAGAATAGACGCCGAAGGGGGACAACAGCAGCGCCAGCCCGCCTGTGGCAACGATCAGCGGTGAGACCGCCAGCGGATAGCCCGATGCCTGCATAGTGGCGAAGCCGGGCGCATTCTGCGACGCCATGGTCACCAGGAAGAAGGGTAAGCCGATGCTGATCAGGCTGGTGAAGGTGAACGCAGGGGCAATGAATTCCGGCATGATGACCGATAACGTTATCCTTTTCGTGACAACGTCACCTCCAGCCCAGGCAACGAACACGCCCACCAGCAGCGTGGCGACAATGGCGTACCGGGGCGCTACAGCTTTGGCCACCAGCCAGGCGGCCAGCATACTGCCGCAAAGAAAAATGTGTCCTTCAAGATTGCTGAATGCCTTCAGGCCAAACTGTAACAGCACGCCCGCCAGCATAGCGGCGGCAAGCGAGTGCGGGATCAGTTTCATCAACCGGGCAAACAGGCCGGTGACGCCGCACAGCAGAATCAGCGTATTCGCGAATATAAATACCCCGATGGTTTCCGCCAGCGTCACGCCATGCAGGCTGGTGGCGAGCAACGCCGCGCCAGGAGTCGACCAGGCGGTCAACACGGGGGCTTTATACCACCACGACAATGCCAGCGTGCTGATCCCCATCCCGAGCCCTAGCGCGGTCATCCATCCGGCGATTTGCTGTGTACTGGCGCCAGCCGCCGCAGCCGCCTGCCAGATAATGGCGGCAGAGCTGGCATAGCCCACCAGAACGGCAACAAAACCGGCCAGCACGGCAGGAAAGAGAGAGGCAGTCGATCGCATGGAAACTCCGTTGTGCGTTATAACGTCCGGGATAAGGTATCACTGTGCGCTATAGCGTACAAGTGGTATGCTTTGCCGCAACGGGAGGAACTATGGATATCACTCAACACCTGGCAACCACACTGAAAGCGCTGCGTCTGGCGCGGGGCTGGAGCCTGTCAAAACTGGCGGAAGAGACGGGCGTGTCGAAAGCGATGCTTGGGCAAATCGAACGCAATGAGTCCAGCCCGACGGTCTCTACCTTGTGGAAAATCGCCACCGGGCTGAACGTACCTTTTTCGGCGTTTATCACTCCAGAAAGCGAACCGCAGGCGGTATTCGATCCGCAGCAGCAGGCGATGGTGGTGAAACCGCTTTTCCCCTGGGATGAACAGCTTAAGTTCGACCATTTCTCCATCACCCTGTCGCCCGGCGCGCTGAGCGAGTCCACGCCGCACGAAGCCGGGGTGATCGAACATGTGGTGGTGATAAGCGGTGAGCTGGATATGCAGATCGACGGTGTCTGGCGCATAATATACGCTGATTCCGGCGTGCGTTTTGCCGGCGATAAACCGCACGCGTACCGCAACAGCAGCGCCCGTACGGTGCATTTTCACTCCCTGATCCATTATCCCCGCTAAAGCGTCGCAAAACGGTTTCACTGACACAGACTTCTGACTACAATAGCCGCCATTTTGACCATAACGGATAACGACGAAGTATGCGCCTGCACTCCCATCATCTTGAACTGCTAAGCCCGGCCCGCGACGCCGCCATTGCCCGTGAAGCCATTCTTCACGGTGCGGATGCCGTCTACATTGGCGGCCCTGGCTTCGGTGCCCGGCATAACGCCAGCAACAGCCTGCGCGACATTGCCGAGCTGGTACCGTTCGCTCACCGTTTCGGGGCGAAGGTGTTTGTGACCCTGAACACCATTCTTCATGATGATGAGCTGGAGCCCGCGCAGCGTCTGATCACCGATCTCTACCAGACCGGCGTTGACGCCCTGATCGTTCAGGATATGGGCGTTCTGGAACTGGATATCCCGCCGATTGAGCTGCACGCCAGCACTCAGTGCGATATCCGCACCGTCGAGAAGGCGAAGTTTCTTTCGGACGTCGGGTTTACGCAGATTGTGTTGGCGCGCGAGCTGAACCTGAACCAGATCCGCGATATCCATCAGGCGACCGACGCGACCATTGAATTCTTTATCCACGGTGCGCTGTGTGTGGCCTATTCCGGGCAGTGTAATATCTCTCACGCCCAGACGGGGCGCAGCGCTAACCGGGGCGACTGCTCTCAGGCCTGCCGTCTGCCGTATACCCTGAAAGACGATCAGGGCCGCGTGGTGGCATTCGAAAAACACCTGCTGTCGATGAAAGATAACGACCAGACGGCGAACCTCGGTGCGCTGATCGATGCTGGCGTACGCTCCTTCAAAATTGAAGGGCGCTACAAGGACATGAGCTACGTCAAAAATATCACCGCCCATTATCGTCAGATGCTGGATGCCATCATCGACGATCGCGGTGATCTGGCGCGCGCCTCCGCCGGGCGTACAGAGCATTTCTTTATTCCGTCTACGGACAAAACCTTCCACCGCGGCAGCACGGACTATTTCGTGAATGCCCGTAAAGGGGATATTGGCGCGTTCGACTCACCGAAGTTTATCGGCCTGCCGGTGGGTGAAGTGCTGAAAGTGGCGAAAGATCATCTTGACGTTCAGGTGACAGAGCCGCTGGCGAACGGCGATGGTCTCAACGTGATGATCAAACGTGAAGTAGTGGGTTTCCGCGCCAATACGGTGGAGAAAACCGGCGAAAATCGCTATCGCGTCTGGCCGAACGAAATGCCTGCCGATCTCTACAAAGCCCGTCCTAATGCGGCGCTTAACCGTAACCTGGATCACAACTGGCAGCAGGCCTTGCTCAAGACCTCCAGCGAGCGCCGCATTGCGGTGGATATCGCGCTGGGGGGCTGGGAAGAGCAGCTGATCCTGACCATGACATGCGAAGACGGCATCAGCGTGACGCATACGCTCGACGGCCTGTTCGAGGTGGCGAACAATGCGGAGAAAGCGCTCAACAACCTCAAGGATGGCGTGGCGAAGCTGGGGCAGACCATTTATTACGCGCGCAATATTGAGGTGAATCTGCCGGACGCGCTGTTCGTGCCGAACAGCCTGCTGAACCAGTTCCGCCGTGAAACGGCCGAGATGCTGGATGAAGTACGCCTGGCAAACTATTCGCGCGGCAGCCGTAAGGCCGAAGCGGTGCCTGCGCCGGTCTACCCGGACACGCATCTTTCTTTCCTCGCGAACGTATACAACCACAAAGCGCGTGCGTTTTATCATCGTCACGGCGTGCAGCTGATTGACGCCGCGTATGAAGCGCATGAAGAGAAGGGCGATGTGCCGGTGATGATCACCAAACACTGCCTGCGGTTTGCTTTTAACCTTTGTCCGAAACAGGCGAAAGGCAATATTAAAAGCTGGAAAGCGACGCCGATGCAGCTGGTGAATGGCGATGAAGTGCTGACGCTGAAGTTTGACTGCCGTCCGTGTGAAATGCACGTTATCGGCAAGATGAAGAATCACATCTTCAAAATGCCGCCGCCGGGAAGCATTGTGGCCTCCGTCAGCCCTGACGATTTGATGAAGACCCTGCCGAAGCGTAAAGGCAGCTAACCCGCAGAGTGGGTATCCGGTTTGCGCGATTTCTGCCAGGTATGGTGCTCGCGCAACCCCTCCGCAGACTCCTCAGCCGCGCTGCGTAACTCGTCGCTGTCAGCTTCATGACGAAGCTGATGGTCGGCGTTTTTCACATACACAAATTCATGCCCTTTGTGCTCCGCCATAATCTGTCCTGAGAACAGGGCGCTAATCACCAGCAGTAGCGAAAATTCTTTTCTGAACATCATTTATCCCCTGAAAATACGCTACGGTCATCGTAGGGATAATTTCATAGAGTAATTATTCGACTCTTTAAATTTGAGAAAATAGAGTGTCAAAAATTGTGGTCGCAATAAAACGCGCTTAAGACTATTCTTAAAAGCGATATCGACGTTGTAAACTCCCATTTCTGGTATGAAAAGAACAACTAGATTTATTGGGAAATCATTTACAATAAGATTTTTCTGGCTAAGGATTGGATCGAATAAATGAAAAAAATAATCGTGCTATCACTTCTGGGCGTAGTGGTTGCGGTGGGTGCTGCGGCCAGCATCTATTCAAATGAAGAACCAGAATATATTCAGTCAGCAAAAAGCCGTGTCGGATCGTATTTAACCAGCGATTACGGACGTGTCGAATGTAATAGCACCCAGGTAAGTGAAGATCGCTGGGAACTGGGCTGTACCAATAAGGCGAGAGGCAAAACCTTCCAGTTCGCCGTTTACCCACCCGAGCAGGCACCGTATGGGGTCTCGCGTGCGTTTTATCTCGAAGCGATTAATGATGATGCCCGCCAGAGTGCAGATCAGGGGCTGATGCGTTATCTGCAAATTAATACCAAAGCGGGTTAATCGATTCGTTTATGCTTCGTTGAGGCTCACAGTGGTAGATTGCTGGTGATCCACATCCCGGTAGGGAATACCGGAGCGTAGATACCAAAATACAAATCTATCCATGCAAGCATTTACCGCCAGATTATGGCGGTTTTTTTTTGCCCGTTTATCGTACCGGCTGTAAAAATTGTTTGCGATATTGCGCGGGCGAAAGCGCAAATTGCTGCCGGAAATGGTGGCGCAGCGTGGCGCTTTGTCCAAATCCGGTTTGTTCCGCAATATTATCAATGCTGAGCCGACTGTTTTCGAGATAATCTTTTGCCCGCTGCAATCGCGCAGTCAATAACCAGCGCGCGGGCGTTGTCCCGGTCGCGTCCTGGAAACGGCGCAGAAAGGTGCGTTGACTCATACCTACCCGCAGGGACAGCGATTCGACGGTATGGGAAACGGCCAGATGCTGATGAAGATAATCGAACAGCTGGCCCAGGCGCTGGCTCTCCCGCAACTGAGCCACCGGTCGGCTAAGTTGCTGGGTTTGCGAGCCGTCCCGATGGGGCGGGATCACCAGTCGACGCGCCACGCGGTTTGCTGCCTCCATACCGTAATTCCGGCGCACCACGTGCAGACACAGATCAATCCCCGCGGCGCTGCCGGCGGAAGTGAGAATATCGCCTTCGTCCTGGTAGAGCACATCTTCGACCACGGTGATGGCGGGAAAGCGTGTTTTCAGAGCTTGCGTGTAGCGCCAGTGGGTGGTTGCCTTCCGCCCGTCAAGCAGGCCTGAGGCTGCCAGAACGAAAACGCCAGAACAGATCGAGAGTAGCTGGCAGCCGCGGGCATGCGCCGCGCGGAGCGCCTGGCAGAGCGCTTCGGGTACGGGTTCATCCAGCCCTCGCCAGCCGGGTACAACAACCAGATCCGCCGTTTCAAGCAGACGCAGATCGCCGTCGGCCAGAATACGGATCCCGCCCGTTGCCCGGAGCTCGCCGCCATCCACGCTCGCCACGGCGAACTGATACCAGTCATCGCCCATCTCCGGGCGCGGCAAGCCAAAGATTTCTACCGCCACGCCAAACTCAAAGGTACATAAACCGTCATATGCTAGCACGACCGCGCGCGGCGAGGGATGTCTTAAGTTTGTCATCTTTTTGCTGTTTTCTGGCATAGGCGGACGCATTCATGTTCTGAATTAAGGGATAGAGTAGTGTTAACACAAACACCACAAATGAGGAAGATTCATGAGCTATGTTACTGAATTTCCGGCTGCTGATCCGCAGGAAGCCGTGGGGCATTTTCTGCGTCGTCTGAGCGTCGAGACGGACTGCGCCGATGTCCATCACGCGGTATCCAGCGGTGAGCAGGACTTTGTTCTGCTGCACGTTGTCGGGAAGCCTGAACATTTTGCCCGGCGGCATCTGCCCGGCGCGCTGCATTTACCCTGGAGCCAGATCACCGCCGAGCGGATGACAGCGTGGCCAGAGGGCACGCTGTTTGTCGTCTATTGTGCAGGCCCGCACTGCAACGGGGCGGACAGGGCGGCGCTGAAGCTGGCGCGTCTGGGTCTGCCGGTTAAGATTATGCTCGGGGGCATGACCGGCTGGGAAGATGAGCGGTTCGCGTTTGCAGGATCTTCATCGCCCGCCCTGTGAACATGAATTTATTTCATCACAGATGAAATTTTCTCGTTTGTCGGCGGCGAGCCGGTATGACATCTTTTTAGGACGTTTAGACATCCAGAAGTCTAAATGTTCAAGAGATGAATTATCACTGTGGGCAATTAACGCCGACAGACAGAGGAGATTTCCATGCAGCGACACCACGCCCCGTACCGCGCCGATGTAGTCGGCAGTTTTTTACGCCCGGACTCTGTTAAACAGGCCCGTCTGCAATTTGCCAGCGGTGAGATCGATGCCGGTCAGCTTCGCGCGGTTGAGGACGAGGCCATTCGCCATGTTGTCGAACAGCAGTGCGCCTGCGGTCTGCATGTGGTAACGGACGGTGAATTCCGCCGCGCCTGGTGGCACTTTGACTTCTTTGACGGGCTACAGGGCGTAGAGCGTTATGATTCGCAGCAGGGCATTCAGTTCAACGGGGTGCAGACCAAAGCCCACGGCGTGCGCGTAACGGGCAAACTGGGCTTCGGCGATCATCCTATGCTGGAAGATTTTCGCTACCTCAAAAGCATCAGCGGTAACGCACAGCCGAAGATGACCATTCCGAGCCCGAGCGTGCTGCACTTCCGCGGTGGCCGCAAGGATATTGATGCCACGGTCTACCCGGATCTGAAGGATTACTTTGACGATCTGGCGACAACCTGGCGCGATGCCATTCGGGCCTTTTACGATGCAGGCTGCCGCTATCTGCAACTGGATGATACCGTCTGGGCCTACCTTTGTTCAGAAGACCAGCGCCGCCAGATCCGCGAGCGCGGTGATGATGCAGACGAACTTGCCCGAACCTATGCCCGGGTGCTGAATAAGGCGCTGGAGGGCAAACCGGACGATTTGACCATCGGGCTACACGTCTGCCGCGGTAATTTCCGCTCAACCTGGATTTCCGAAGGCGGCTATGAGCCGGTGGCGGAGGTGCTGTTCGGCACGGTGAACGTCGACGCGTTCTTCCTGGAGTACGACAACGACCGTAGCGGCGACTTCGCGCCACTGCGTTTTGTGCGCCCGGGTAAACAGCAGGTGGTGCTGGGGCTGATCACCACCAAGCACGGTGAGCTGGAGAACCCGGAAGGGGTGAAAGCGCGTCTGGAAGAGGCTGCGCGCTACGTGGCGAAAGAGCAGATTTGCCTCAGCCCGCAGTGCGGATTTGCCTCCACGGAAGAGGGTAACAGCCTGAGCGAAGCCCAGCAGTGGGATAAAGTTCGCCTGGTGACGCAAATCGCCAGCGACGTCTGGTAACATCGTTTACAGCGCTGCATTATTACAGTGCAGCGCTGTACCATTCTGAGTCGTTTCCCGTAGATCCTCTCTTCGAACCCGTTTAAATCCTGCCTCTGCAACCTGGCACTCTTTTTGCTCTCCTGAAACTGACGTTACTTTTTTCTGCGTCCGGGCGGTAACGGACGTCTTCGCACAGCTTTCTTTTTCAGGAGTGAAAATATGCACCGTCGTACCTTTATAAAAGCGTTCGCCTTGTCCGCCTCCGTGGTCGCCATGGGAGTGAGTTTTGGCGTTCAGGCCGCAGAGACCATTAAAGTCGGGATCATGCACTCACTCTCCGGCACGATGGCCATTTCAGAAACGCCCCTGAAAGATGTCGCCCTGATGACCATCGACGAAATCAACGCCAAAGGCGGCGTACTCGGGAAAAAGCTGGAGCCGGTGGTGGTTGACCCGGCCTCCAACTGGCCGCTGTTTGCCGAAAAGGCCCGCCAGCTTCTGAGCCAGGATAAGGTCGCCGTGGTGTTCGGCTGCTGGACCTCCGTATCGCGTAAATCAGTTCTGCCGGTTTTTGAAGAGCTGAACGGTTTGCTGTTCTATCCGGTGCAGTATGAAGGTGAAGAGATGTCACCTAACGTCTTCTATACCGGCGCGGCGCCTAACCAGCAGGCGATCCCGGCGGTGGAGTACCTGATGAGCGAGGACGGCGGCAGCGCGAAACGCTTCTTCCTGCTGGGAACGGACTACGTTTACCCGCGCACCACGAACAAGATCCTGCGCGCCTTCCTGCACTCGAAAGGCGTGGAAGATAAAGATATTGAAGAGGTCTACACCCCGTTTGGTCATAGCGATTACCAGACCATCGTCGCCAGTATCAAGAAATTCTCCGCGGGCGGTAAAACGGCGGTGGTCTCCACCATCAACGGTGATTCCAACGTGCCTTTCTATAAAGAGCTGGCGAACCAGGGCCTGAAAGCCACGGACGTGCCGGTGGTGGCGTTCTCGGTGGGCGAGGAGGAACTGCGGGGCATTGATACCAAACCGCTGGTGGGTAACCTGGCGGCGTGGAACTACTTTGAATCCGTCGATAACCCGACCAACCAGACCTTTGTCGCGGCCTACAAAGCTTACGCGAAAGCCCATAAGCTGCCGAATGCCGATACCGTCGTCACCAACGATCCGATGGAAGCGACCTATGTCGGCCTGCATATGTGGGCGCAGGCGGTTGAAAAAGCGGGGACAACCGACGTGGACAAAGTGCGCGCGGCAATGGCGGGCCAGTCGTTCAACGCGCCATCCGGCTTTACGCTGACCATGGATGCCACCAACCACCACCTGCATAAGCCCGTCATGATTGGTGAAATCGAAGGCAACGGCCAGTTCAACGTCGTCTGGCAAACCGAACAGCCGGTACGCGCTCAGCCGTGGAGCCCGTTTATCGCCGGGAATGACAAAAAGCCTGACCAGCCGATGAAAACCGCCAGCAACTAAGCCACCACCAGGGAGAGACGTCATGAACGCCATGCGCATGATGATTGCGATTGTGTGGCTTACCGGACTGCTGCCAGGGATGGCGCAGGCATCGGATGCCGATGATTTCGTTGCCGCTAGCCGCAGCCAGCAAACCTCCATGCTGACCCGCTGGGCAGCCACGCCGGAACCTGCACGCTTGCCGCTGCTTAAAGCGCTGCAACAAGAGAACCTCTACACCGACAGCCAGAAGAAGGCTTTTACCCGCATCGACGGTGAAATGGTGGCCCTGGGCGCGGCAAAGAGCGCCGAAGGAACGACCAAAGCCGTGCGACTGACCAACCGGCTGCGCGTGTTAACCGTCACGGCGCTGGCGACGCATCAGCTTGTCAGTGACAGTGTCACCGAAAGACGTCATGCCGCGCGGCAGCTTCAGCGTGACGCCCAGCCGGATATGCTCGGGTTTCTGCAACAGCGGGCTAATCGCGAAACGGACGACGTCACCCGACAGTCGCTGAGGCTGGCGCTGGCAAATCTTCAGCTGGCGAGTCCGCAGGCGGAAACGCGCCGCAACGCGGTTGAACTGTTGGGACAGTCTGACGATCCGGACGTTCAGGCCACGCTGACGCCATTCACCCGGGCGCAAACCGAGCCGGACGCACGGGTACGTGCCGCCGCCGCTGAGAGCCTGGACCGTATTCAGCACCGGCTGATGTGGGGTGAACTGCTGGGGCAGGCCTTCATGGGCCTGTCGTTGGGGTCGGTACTCTTGCTGGCCGCGCTCGGGCTGGCTATCACCTATGGTCTGCTGGGGGTGATTAACATGGCCCACGGCGAAATGCTGATGCTCGGGGCGTATGCCACCTGGATGGTGCAGCAGGTGATGGCGCAGTGGATGCCTCAGTGGCTGGCGCTTTATCCGGTGGTGGCGCTGCCGGTGGCGTTTTGCCTGACGGCAGGCATCGGGATGGTGCTGGAGCGCACGGTGATCCGCCATCTGTATGGCCGCCCGCTGGAAACCCTGCTCGCCACCTGGGGGATCAGCCTGATGCTTATCCAGCTGGTCCGCATGACCTTTGGCGCTCAGAACCTTGAGGTCGCAAACCCGGCCTGGCTGTCCGGCGGGGTGCAGGTTTTCGCCAACCTGACGCTGCCGTGGAACCGTATTGTGGTGCTCGGGTTTGTGCTGATGGTGCTGTTCTTCACCTGGCTCATTCTGAACAAAACGCGTCTGGGTCTGAACGTGCGGGCGGTGACGCAAAACCGCAGCATGGCGGCCTGCTGCGGCGTTCCCACCGGACGGGTAGATATGCTGGCGTTTGGCCTCGGGTCCGGCATTGCCGGGTTGGGCGGCGTGGCGTTATCCCAGTTGGGGAACGTGGGACCGGAGCTGGGCCAGGGTTACATCATCGATTCATTCCTGGTGGTGGTGCTCGGCGGCGTCGGCCAGCTGGCCGGTAGCGTCGCGGCGGCCTTTGGTCTGGGGATCTTCAATAAAATTCTTGAACCGCAGATGGGCGCCGTGCTGGGCAAGATACTGATTCTGGTGGCGATCATTCTGTTTATCCAGAAACGTCCGCAGGGGTTATTCGCACTTAAAGGGAGGGTGACAGACTGATGAGCCAGCCATTGACCTTAACACTGGCGCGCAGGGCACCGCGCACCGCGCAAATCTTCGGCAGTCTGCTGGTTGCGGCGCTGCTGGTGCTGCCTTTTCTCGCGCTGTTGCCCGCCACCCATCCGCTGGCCGTTTCCACGTGGATGTTGACGCTCATCGGCAAGATCCTCTGCTACGCGGTGGTCGCCGTGGCCCTCGATCTGGTCTGGGGCTATGCCGGTATGCTCTCGCTGGGGCACGGCATATTCTTCGCCCTGGGCGGCTATGCGATGGGCATGTACCTGATGCGCCAGGCGGCCGGAGACGGGCTGCCCGCGTTTATGTCGTTTCTCTCGTGGAGCGAACTGCCCTGGTTCTGGTGGGGAACGCAGCATTTTGCCTGGGCACTGGTGTTAATTGTGACGATACCCGGCCTGCTGGCGCTGGTCTTCGGCTGGTTTGCTTTCCGCTCGAAGATCAAAGGGGTCTATTTCTCCATCATGACCCAGGCGCTGACCTATGCGGGCATGCTGCTGTTCTTTCGCAACGAAACCGGCTTTGGCGGCAATAACGGCTTTACCGGCTTTACCACGCTGCTCGGATTTTCCGTCACGGCGACCACCACGCGGATCGCGCTGTTTCTCGCAACGGTCGTGCTGCTGCTTCTGGCCCTGGGCACAGGCTACGCGCTGGCGAAGAGTAAATTTGGCCGCATTTTAACGGCGGTGCGCGATGCGGAAAACCGTCTCACGTTCTGCGGCTACGATCCGCGCGGCTTCAAGCTGCTGGTCTGGACGCTTTCCGCCGTGCTGTGTGGCCTGGCGGGGGCGCTGTACGTTCCGCAGGTGGGCATTATCAACCCGGGTGAAATGTCGCCAACCAACTCGATTGAAGCGGCCATCTGGGTAGCGCTGGGCGGGCGCGGCACTCTGGTGGGCCCGGTGATTGGCGCGGCGCTGGTCAACGGTGCGAAGAGCTTTTTCACCGTGGCGATGCCGGAGTACTGGCAGCTGTTTCTGGGGCTGATTTTCATCGCCGTGACGCTGTTTTTACCGCGCGGCGTGTTCGGTCTGTTTCGTAAGGGAGAGAATTAATGCAGCCCTCTGAAGGACTCTTTACCCGCCAGCTACCGGGCGATCGTTACCGTGAGCAGACCGATCCGGTGTTGCAGCTCGAGGCCATTAACGTCAGTTTCGACGGTTTTCAGGCGTTGACCGATCTTTCGCTGAATATCGGCGTCGGAGAATTGCGCTGCATCATTGGCCCTAACGGCGCCGGTAAAACCACGCTGATGGACGTGATCACCGGCAAAACCCGGCCAAAAAGCGGGAAAGCTATTTACGATCAGTCCATCGATCTGACAGCCCTGGAACCGGCGGCCATCGCCCGTCAGGGCATTGGCCGTAAGTTCCAGAAGCCGACCGTGTTTGAAGCGCTGACCGTAGGGGAAAACCTCGAAATCGCCATGAAAGCCGACAGGTCCGTCTGGGCGAGCCTGCGGGCCACGCTCAGCGGCGAGCAGCGCGACCGCATTGACGAGATGCTGGTTTTGCTGCGGCTTGGCTGTGAGCGCGATCGCCGTGCCGGACTGCTTTCCCACGGACAGAAGCAGTTTCTGGAGATCGGCATGCTGCTGGTGCAGGACCCGCACCTGTTGCTGCTGGACGAACCCGCCGCCGGTATGACCGACGCAGAGACGGAATACACAGCCGAGCTGTTCCGAACCCTGGCAGGCAAGCATTCGCTGATGGTGGTTGAGCACGATATGGGCTTCGTCGAGACCATCGCCGACCACGTCACGGTGCTGCATCAGGGGCGGGTACTGGCGGAAGGTTCGCTTCGCGAGGTACAGGCCAATGAACAGGTAATTGACGTCTATCTGGGACGTTAAGGAGAGGGGATGTTACAGGTTTGCGAACTGAATCAGTACTACGGCGGAAGTCATATTCTGCGCGGGGTGAGCTTTGAGGCGGTCGTCGGGGAAGTTACCTGCCTGCTGGGGCGCAACGGGGTGGGCAAAACCACGCTGCTGAGGTGCCTGATGGGGCTGATCCCGGTGAAAGCCGGGGAGGTCGTCTGGCAGGGAAAGACCATCACTCACAGTAAACCGCACCAGCGAGTGCAGTCCGGCGTGGCGTATGTTCCGCAGGGGCGGGAGATTTTTCCGCGTCTGACCGTAGAAGAAAACCTGCTGATGGGGCTGACGCGCTTCTCAGCGGGAAACGCAAGGAGCGTACCGGAGGAGATTTGGCAGCTTTTCCCGGTGCTGAAGGAGATGAAGCACCGACGCGGAGGCGATCTTTCCGGTGGTCAGCAACAGCAGCTGGCGATTGGTCGCGCGCTGGCGAGCCGTCCACAGTTACTGATTCTGGATGAACCCACGGAAGGTATTCAGCCGTCGGTGATTAAAGAGATTGGGCAGGTGATCCGCAGCCTGGCGAACCGGGGGGATATGGCGATCCTGCTGGTGGAGCAATTTTATGATTTTGCGGCAGAGCTGGCCGACAGCTATCTGGTGATGTCGCGCGGCAGCATCGTCCAGCAGGGGCGCGGGGAGAATATGGAGCAGGAGGGCGTTCGCGGGCTGGTTGCGATCTGAAATGTTATAATATAACATCCCTGTTCTTATAAAACGGAATGAGGATTTTGCTGTGGCTGCACAACCTGGAAAAATTGCGCTGACTTTGGGAACGCTGCTGGTAAGCGGCTCGCTTTTTGCCCATTCGCACGGTCATCAGATGACGGAGGCGGAACAGAAGGCGGCAAACGGCGTCTTTGAGGATAAAGACGTCAGGGACAGGAAGCTGTCTGACTGGGACGGAACATGGCAGTCTGTTTACCCGTTCCTGCTTGATGGTTCGCTGGATCCGGTTTTCGAAAAGAAAGCGCAGAAGGGAGAAAAATCTGCTGCCGAGGTGAAGGCCTACTACCGCAAGGGTTACGCGACGGACGTGGACGCCATCGGCATTGAAAACAACGTGATGGAATTCCACCGAGGCAAAACGGTGAGCAGCTGCCGCTACGACTACAGCGGCTACAAAATTCTGACCTATGCGTCGGGGAAAAAAGGTGTGCGCTACCTGTTTGAATGCAAGGATAACGCGAGCGAGGCGCCTAAGTTTGTGCAGTTCAGCGACCATATCATCGGGCCGAAAGCCTCTTCACACTTCCATATCTTTATGGGCAACACCTCCCACGAGGCGCTGCTGAAAGAGATGGATAACTGGCCGACCTACTACCCGAATGAGATGTACAAAGAGCAGGTGGTGGAGGAGATGTTGCACCACTAAGGTGTTGGTTTTGCCGGGGGGCGGCTTCGCCTTACCCGGCCTGGGATTAGGGTTTTCCAGGTCGGGTAAGCGCAGCGCTACTCGACACGCTATCTTCACTTTTCACGCGCATCCCGCGCAATATCATCAGCCAGGCCGCAATGATGGCGGCCATCATAATGATAAATAATGACCAGTGCGGCAGATGGGTCAGGATGAGCCCGGTGATCATCGGGTTCGCCGCCGCGCCCAGCCAGCCCAGCGCTTGTGCGGAGAAGTAGCTCGCCTTCATGCCCGGCGGGGCGATATTGTCGATCAGCATGTATTCACCCGGTGCATAAATAACCTCACCCAGGGTGAAAATCGCTGCCGCGATCCCCCAGTAAATCAGGTTCTCGCCGGAAAGCATAAACCCCCCCAGCCCGAGGATGAAAAAAAGCGTCGCGGCGGTCATTAGCGGACGGATATTGCTGGCGGTGATCTTCCGTCCAAGCGCATATTGCAGGGTGACGACCACCGCCGCGTTGACGGGCAGCACAACGGCCACCACCTTTTCTGCGAAATCACTGTCCGCATGTGCAGCGAGGACATACTGGGAAATGCAGGTGGCAAACGATCCACCCACATACGACGCCAGCAGCCCGGAGAGCGTGTACCAGAACAGCGCCCGGTCTTTCAGCAGCACCGAGGGTTGCCATGGCATTTTCTCCTCAGGGCTGTCCGAGGCTATGCTTTTCTGCACAAAGAAATGGATAAACCCGAGCGGCAGTGCGGCGCAGAAGGCCGCCAGCCAGAACGGCAGTTGCAGGCTGTACATCACAAGCAGGGTGCCGATCGGCGGCCCAATCGTCCAGCCGATGTTCAGGAAACTGTAGTTGAGTGAGAAAACGCGCGCCTTTTCGCTGGAGGTCAGCACGTCGGCAAACCATGCTTTCAGCACCGTTGAGAAGACGGAATAGGCGCAGTTAATCAGGGCAAAGAACAGCACTACCAGCGTCACGTTATTCACCAGCGGAATGGCCACAAACCCGGCGATAAAGGCGACGATGGCGATCAGCATATAGCGTTTTTTGTCGAATTTATCCGCCAGGATGCCAAACCCCAGGCTAAACACCACGCCAATGGTCAACGCCACGGTAAGGGCATAGCCAATATTCTCCACGCTCATATCGTACACGCGTGTAAGATATATGGTCATAAAGGGCAGCGTTGCCCCGCGGCCAATTGTTAATAACAATGACGATGCCAGCAGCGCTGCGGTTGAGCGCCTGATTGATGGTTTCATTTTCCTGCCCGACAAATGCTTATGCTTTTTTTGTTGTGTTATTACAGGATTATCATGGGATAGGCAGCTTGTATAGCACCCAATTTATCCGCAAGTGCTTCTCTTCAGTACCAGAATTAATGATCTTCTCGCGGGGCTATTTTTTCTGTTACCTTGAAGTGTTTACAAAATTTTAATATTTCAGGGGCGGAAAATGACGCGGAAAGACGGGCTGTTAGCGTTGCTGGTTGTCGTGGCGTGGGGACTCAATTTTGTGGTCATCAAAATGGGGTTGCACAACATGCCTCCACTGATGCTGGCGGGTCTGCGCTTCCTGCTGGTGGCGTTTCCGGCGCTGCTGTTCGTTGCCCGCCCGAAAATTCCCCTCAAGCTGCTGCTGGGCTACGGCCTCACCATCAGCTTTGGTCAGTTTGCGTTTCTTTTTTGCGCTATTAAATTCGGTATGCCTGCGGGCCTGGCTTCGCTGGTGCTTCAGGTGCAGGCGTTCTTTACCATCATTCTCGGCGCGTTTGTCTTTGGCGAACGCTTGCAGGGCAAACAGCTGGCGGGCATTAGCCTTGCGGTCTTTGGCGTGCTGGTGCTGATTGAAGGCAGCCTCAACGGTCAGCATGTCGCGCTGCTGGGCTTTATGCTCACCCTGGCGGCGGGTCTGAGCTGGGCGTGCGGCAATATCTTTAACAAGCTGATAATGCAGCACGAGGCGCGTCCGGCGGTCTTATCGCTGGTGGTCTGGAGCGCGTTGATCCCCATCGTACCGTTTATGGCCGCGTCGTTTATTCTGGAGGGGCCGCAGGCGATGCTGAAAAGCCTGGTGGAAATCGACCTGACGACTATTTTGTCGCTAATCTACCTGGCGTTCGTTGCCTCAATCATTGGCTATGGTATCTGGGGATCGCTGCTCGGACGCTATGAAACCTGGCGCGTGGCGCCGTTATCGCTGCTGGTACCGGTGGTCGGGCTTGCCAGCGCCGCACTGTTGCTGGATGAAACGCTCGGCGCGCTGCAACTGTGTGGCGCAGGGCTGATTATGGCCGGGTTGTATATCAACGTCTTTGGCTTGCGGGTGCGTCGGGCGACGCGGGTGCAGAGTTAAGGCAGAAAAAAGCCCCGCATTAGCGGGGCAAAAACGAATTACAGGTCGTGGTTGTAATACGGCACGCCTAATTCGTCGGATTTGTCGCTGCCAGCGCCCATGTGATTGAAGTCCCAGGGCGACTGGTTTTGCGTGGACGGCATAATCATGGTGTCACGATTATTTTGCTGCCCCGCACTGGGGGTTTGCTCCGCGAAGCTCTGGCCGGAAACCAGCACCAGCAAGGTGAGGGCGGCGGAGGCGATAAATTTCATGATTTCCTCGGTTACGTCTTAACAGGCGATGATTAACTGCAATGTTTTAGCGGATACAGATAACGGGATTCACCCGGCATACTGGTAATACGGTACTTATGAGGCGGCACGTCAAAGTAGTTCTTGAACGTACGCGTCAGGGTTTGTTGCGATTCAAATCCGTAACGTTCCGCCAGATAGAGGATCGGCTCATTGCTTTCTTTCAGTTTTTGGGCAATCTCCGTCAGCTTGCGGCTGCGAATATATTGTCCTAATGAATGGCCGGTCTCTTTTTTAAACATCCGTTGCAGGTGCCATTTTGAGTAACCTGAACGCTCAGACACTTTCTCAAGGGAGAGCGGAGATTCCAGGTTATCTTCGATCCAGTCCAAAATGCTATGAATGGTGATAGCGTCAGTATTGCGTCTGGACATCGTCATACCTCTTTTTCTGTTTACGGCAGGATTTTCTTGAGTAAAAGCTCAAGCGTTGCCACTTCATCCGCCGTTAAGTTTTTTGTCAGTTCCTGGTGCAGTGTTTGTCCTACTAATTGATGACATTGCTCACACATGGCCGCGCCATCGCTGGTCAGTTTCACCAGTACGCCACGTTTGTCATTTGGGTTAGGGCTTCGTTCTACCCATCCTTTACAGACGAGACGATCCAGCATGCGGGTTAACGCACCCAGATCGACAGAGAGCACCTTTTTCAGCTCAACCGGCGTGATACACACTTCGCAGCGAATGGAACACAGCACTTTAAACTGTGTTGCGGTGATATCCAGCGGTGACAGATAGTCATTGAGCAGGCGATCTTTTTTCTGATTAACCATATGAATAAGACGACCCAGTGGGATTATGTCGTTAAAGAGGTCACTGGTGCTTTTCACAATGGTTGCCCTGGCAAGTAGTTTAGTCACGGCAGATATTATTGCTCAGGCAAGTATAAGTCAACTGAATGAATCGGCCGATGCCACGAAATGTTAAAACGCTTCAGGAACTCATTCTGTACGCTTTTAAATCATACAGATAATCTGGGGTTATCAATTACGAGAGACAATTATGGTTACGCTGCGCGGATGGCTACGGACGAGGATTTGCCCCTATAATTGCGATGTTGAATAAGGATAAGGACTGCGGTGCATTATGTTGGATTTGATTAAAGCAGTGGGACTTGGGCTGGTGGTGTTGCTGCCGCTGGCGAACCCGTTAACGACGGTGGCGCTTTTTCTGGGGCTGGCGGGGAACATGAACAGCGCGGAGCGCAATCAGCAGTCGATGATGGCCTCTGTGTATGTCTTTGCCATAATGATGGTGGCTTATTACGCCGGGCAACTGGTGATGAATACCTTTGGTATTTCGATTCCCGGTCTGCGTATCGCTGGCGGGCTGATCGTGGCCTTTATTGGTTTCCGGATGCTGTTCCCGGCGCACAAAGCGCACGAATCCCCGGAAGCCAAAAGCAAATCGGAGGAGCTTGAAAGCGAACCGAGCGCCAACATCGCGTTTGTGCCGTTAGCCATGCCGAGCACGGCAGGGCCGGGAACGATTGCGATGATCATCAGTTCCGCCTCAACGGTGCGTGATGGGTCGACATTTCCGCACTGGGTTATCACCGTTGCGCCGCCGATCATTTTTGCGCTTATTGCCATTATTGTCTGGGGGTCATTGCGCAGTTCCGGGGCGATTATGCGCTGGGTGGGCAAGGGGGGGATTGAAGCTATCTCCCGTCTGATGGGCTTCCTGCTGGTCTGTATGGGCGTGCAGTTTATTATTAACGGCGTGCTGGAGATTGTTAAGACGTATCATTGAGAACGTTGCCGGGTAAGCGCAGAGCCACCCGGCATAACAAACTTCAACCGTGGCTGGACTGCTCTTCCATCGCGACCGGCCATTTACGGAAGATAAGCACCGACCAGATCAGCGCGATCAGCGCCGGAATCGCCCCGAGATAGCCAATGGCCGACATCGATACATGCAGGCTGATCTGATTTCCCACCAGCGCACCGGCGCCAATCCCCAGATTAAAAATCCCGGAGAAGAGCGACATCGCTACGTCCGTGGCGTCCGGGGCCAGCGCCAGCACTTTGACCTGCATTCCCAGACCAATAATCATGATCGCCACGCCCCAGAACAGACTGAGGATCGCCAGATGACTCTCGCTGCCTGCCGCAGGCATCAGCAACAGCAGACATGCCAGCAGCAGGCCAATCGCACTGCTTACAAGCGCAGACGCATGCTGATTGCCCAGCTTCCCGAACAGGATGCTGCCGATAATCCCCGCGCCGCCCAGGATCAGCAGCAGAACGGTGGCAAAGTTAGCGCTAAAGCCCGCCACAACCTGAACAAACGGCTCAATATAGCTGTAGGCCGTGTAATGGGCGGTCACCACAATCACGGTCAGCAAATAGATGCTCATCAGCGCCGGTCGACGCATCAGCAGCGGAAGACTTTTCAGCGAGCCGGAGTGTTCGCTGGGCAGTTTTGGCAGCAGTTTGATCAGACACACCAGGGTGATCAGCGCCCCCATGCCGATGGCAAAGAAGGTGGTGCGCCAGCCGAAGTATTGACCCACAATGCGCCCGATCGGCAGGCCTAACACCATCGCCAGCGCCGTTCCGGTGGCAATCAGGCTCAGCGCCTGGGCGCGTTTCCCCGCCGGGGCCAGACGAATGGCGAGCGATGCGGTGATCGACCAGAAAACGGCATGGGCAAACGCGATGCCGACGCGGCTGATGACCAGCACGGTGAAGTTCCATGCCATAAATGACAGCACATGGCTGGCAATGAACACCACAAACAGCCCAATCAGCAGCTTACGACGTTCCATCTGGCTGGTCAGCAGCATAAACGGCAGCGACATCAGCGCTACCACCCATGCATAGATGGTCAGCATAATGCCAACCTGTGCCGTTTCCATATGGAAGCTGGCTGCAATGTCGGACAGCAGCCCAACCGGAACAAATTCCGTGGTGTTGAAAATAAACGCTGCGATGGCGAGCGTGACCACGCGTAGCCACGCGACCCTGCGGGAAACCGTGTGTGTTGTCATAGGGATATCTGGGATTCGTTGCCTGAAAGATGAGGAGACGATCTTAAAGCCTTAAACGGCGAAAACTCAACCGTTATGTGATATGAATCACAAAATTTACCTTCATGCAGCGGTAGCGAACGCGGTTGTTTTCATTGAAGATAAAGAACAACACAACAAAAACAGGCGGTAACACAATGCAGGAGATTGATTTTTATCTGGTAGATGCGTTCAGCGCGTCCTCCTTTGGCGGCAACCCGGCGGCGGTGTGCCCCCTCGACGCGTGGCTACCGGATGAGACGTTACTGCGGATGGCACAACAGCATAACCAGTCGGAAACCGCGTTTTTTGTGTGTACAAAAGGGGGGATCGAGTTGCGCTGGTTCACCACGCTAACCGAGGTTAATCTGTGTGGTCACGCGACGCTTGCCGCGGCGTATATTCTGTTTAACGAACTGGATTATCCGGACTCACGCCTTCATTTTGACACTGCCTCTGGTCGCCTGACCGTCAGCCGTGAAGGTGACTGGATGACGCTGGACTTCCCGGCCTGCCCGACGCAGGCACAGACGCCGCCACCGGAGTTGCTCACCGCACTCGGTATCACCCGCTACGTCGAGGCGCGAAAAGGCCGCGCCTGGGTGCTGGTACTGGAGAGCCGCGAGCAGGTGGAAGCCATTAATCCGGATTTCTCCGCCATGACGCCGGGGGAGCATAAAGTGGCCGTCACCGCCCGGGACGAAGGAGAATACGACTTTATCAGTCGTTTCTTCTCGCCGGGCGTGGCCGTGCCGGAAGATCCTGTCACCGGCTCCGCGCACACCATGCTGATCCCTTACTGGAGTGAACGGCTTGGCAAAACACAGATGTTTGCCCGCCAGGTTTCCGCCCGTGGAGGAGACGTACGCTGCGAACTCAAGGGCGACCGCGTGCGGATGGGCGGGCAGGCGGCGCTGTATCTGAAGGGCACAGTATTTCTGCGCTGAATAAATCTAAGAGGAACCAACGATGCAGGAAATTGATTTTTATCTGGTAGATGCCTTCAGCGACAGGGCGTTCGGCGGCAATGCGGCGGCGGTGTGTCCGCTGGAAGCGTGGCTACCGGATGAGACGCTGCTGAAGATGGCGAAGCAGCATAATCAGTCAGAGACGGCGTTTTTTGTCCGAACGGATAACGGGTTTGAGCTGCGCTGGTTTACCACGCAGGATGAAATTAACCTCTGCGGCCACGCAACCCTCGCGGCTTCTCACGTTATTTTTGAATACCTGGATTATCCGCATACGGAAATCACCTTCACCACGCGCTTTGTCGGCGAACTGACGGTACAACGCAGCGGCGACTGGCTGACGCTTAATTTCCCGGCGTGGTCAACCGAGGTTGTCGATACTCCACCCCCAGTGCTGTTCAGCGCGCTGGGCATTAACGCGGCAAACGAGGTCCGTGTGGGGCGTGACTACATGGTGGTGCTCGACAGCCAGCGGCAGGTGGAGGCGCTGACGCCGGATATCACTGCCATGCTCCCGCTGGGGAAAATGGTCTGCGTTACAGCGCCGGGAGATGAGTATGATTTCGTCAGCCGCTTCTTCTGCCCGGGGGAAGGGGTGCCGGAGGATCCGGTGACGGGATCAGCTCACAGCATGCTGATCCCGTACTGGAGCGAAAAGCTTGGTAAAACGCAGATGTCGGCCCGCCAGGTCTCCTTGCGCGGCGGGGATCTGCGCTGCGAGCTGAAAGGCGACCGCGTGCTGATTGGCGGGCAGGCCACGCTGTATATGAAGGGAAAAATTTTCCTTCGACTCCAGGACTACGTTCAACTTTAACAACTGGGCGCAGGTGGCTGACGCTCGTTCAGCAGCGCGATAAATGCCTCCAGCTGGCGAGTCATCGCCCCGCGTCGCCACACCAGCCAGGTGGTGAGCCAGCGCCAGTTTTCCGCCAGCGGCCACGCCGCCACCTGATGATGCCCCGGCATGCTCTCCAGCATGGAGCGGGGCATCAGCGCAATGCCTGCCCCGGCAATCACACAGGCGAGCATCCCGTGGTAGGACTCCATCTCATGGATCCTTCCCGGCGTTACGCGGTCGGCATGGAACCAGCTCTCCAGATGACGCCGGTAAGAACAGTTGGCGCGAAAGGCATACACGTCGCTGCCGCTCACCTGCGTGGCTTTTGACACTTCCGCGTGGCCCGCAGGGGTGACCAGCATCATCTCTTCCCGGTAAACCGGCATTCCTTCCAGTTCCGGGTGCGAGAGCGGCCCGTCGACAAAGGCGGCGCTAAGCGTCCCTTCAAGCACGCCGTCAATCATCGTACCGGAAGGCCCGGTGGATAACGCAAACTGAATGCGCGGATAGCGCTGGTTAAACCGCGCCAGACTTTCCGGAATGCGTACGGCGGCGGTACTTTCCAGCGCGCCGAGCGAGAATAATCCCTGCGGTTCATCCCCGGCGACGACCATTCGCGCTTCGTCGACCAGCGCCAGGATCTGTTTGCTGTAGCGCAAAAAATTGTGCCCGGCGGGGGAAAGCCGCAGGCGCTGATTCTCGCGAATAAACAGCTCCACGCCGAGATCCGCTTCTAGCTGTCGGATGCGGGTGGTGAGGTTTGAGGGCACCCGGTGTACCTTCTGCGCCGCCTGGGTAATGCTGCCGGTCAGTGCGACGGCGTTAAACATCTCAAGCTGTGTTAAGTCCATGCCGTTCTCGATTCGTGAATAAGGTGGTGAGTATTATTCATTTTTAAGAAATAGCAGAGTAGGCCACAATCAATCAATTGTTATTACGTGGAGGACATCATGACCTATTCATCTGCTACCCATGCCCACTCTGTCAACCCGGCTACCGGCGAAACGCTGGCTGCTTACCCGTGGGCAACGTCCCGTGACGTTGAGCGTGCCATTGCACAGGCGGATACCGGTTTTCGTCAATGGCGACGCGAAAGCGTGGCGCACCGGGCGCAAAAACTTCGCGATCTGGGTGCGGCACTGCGTAGCCGTGCGGAAGAGATGGCGCAGACTATCTCCCGGGAGATGGGCAAGCCCATTGTGCAGGCGCGTGCGGAGGTGGCTAAGTCCGCCAGCCTTTGCGACTGGTACGCTGAACACGGCCCGTCGATGCTGCACCCGGAATCAACCCAGGTCGAAAATGCGGTGATTGAGTACCGTCCGCTGGGACCTATTCTTGCGGTGATGCCGTGGAATTTCCCGCTCTGGCAGGTGCTGCGCGGTGCGGTGCCGATCCTGCTGGCAGGGAACAGCTATCTGCTTAAACATGCGCCAAATGTGCTCGGCTCGGCGGAGCTGATCGGGAAGGTATTCGCGGATGCCGGTTTCCCGGAGGGGGTCTTTGGCTGGGTGAACGCGACAAATGACGGCGTCAGCCAGGCGATTAACGATCGGCATATCGCGGCGGTGACCGTAACCGGCAGCGTTCGGGCTGGTGCGGCAATTGGCGCGCAGGCGGGCGCGGCGCTGAAGAAATGCGTGCTGGAGCTGGGCGGTTCCGATCCGTTTATCGTTCTGAACGATGCGGATCTTGATCTGGCCGTCAACGCGGCGGTGGCCGGACGTTATCAGAATACCGGACAGGTTTGTGCGGCGGCAAAACGCTTTATTGTGGAAGCGGGCGTAGCGGACGCCTTTACCCAACGCTTTGTTGACGCGGTCAAGGCGCTGAAGATGGGCGCACCGGATGAGGAAGATAACTATATTGGCCCGATGGCGCGATTTGATCTTCGCGATGAACTGCATCAGCAGGTGCAGGCTACGCTGGCGGAAGGGGCGACCCTGCTGCTCGGCGGAGAGAAGCTTGCCGGGAGCGGTAACTATTATGCGCCAACCGTACTCGGCGGCGTCACCCCACAGATGACGGCCTTCCGTCAGGAGCTGTTTGGCCCGGTGGCCGCGATTACCGTCGCCAATGATGCGGCGCACGCGTTGCAGCTGGCTAACGACAGCGATTTTGGCTTATCGGCGACGGTCTTTACCGCGAACGATGCGCTGGCTGAAACCTTCTCTCGCGAGCTGGAGTGCGGCGGAGTCTTTATCAACGGCTATAGCGCAAGCGATGCGCGCGTTGCCTTTGGCGGAGTGAAGAAGAGCGGCTTCGGGCGAGAGCTATCTCATTTCGGTCTGCATGAGTTCTGTAATGTGCAGACGGTGTGGAAGGACCGCATCTAATATTGTTGCCGGGTAAGGCCAGGCCGCTACCCGGCAATTCACGTTTCCTGTCATTTTTGCGTAATGGTTCTGTCATTTTCGTTTCGTAGACTCGCTCGCGCCTAACGTATTGTTACAGAAGAAAATTATGAACCTAACGCAAATTTTTCGCCGTCTTGCGCCGCGCTTTATTCCTCGTCAGTTTGGCCTGCTGACCGGCATCTTTTGTATTATTGGCCTTTTCTCCGCCCTGCAACTCTCTTCCTCCTTCCTGCTGACCGCCTCCCTGAATCAAGCCCAGCGTAACGAACAGCGCAATCAGCTGGCCTGGCAGCAACAGAGCAGGCTGGATCAGGCCCGTATTTCGCTGCTTGCGGCGAGCGATCTGCTCAACCGCTCCGGAGTGTACTTTATGCAGGATAAAGAGACCGGTTCGGAAGGGAGCTGGCATAGCCTGATGGACGAGGCGCAAAAATCCCTGGCGGCGTCTCAACAGGCATGGCAAGCATGGCTCGCGCTTAATCCTCCGCAGGACGAGGGGCTTGTTAACAGCTATCAGCTGTTCTTCGGTGCCATTAGCGAGCAGGCGGAAGGGCTGGTGAAAACCAACAGCATCGACCTCTTTTTTGCCGTACCCGCCCAGGCCTTTCAGACCGATTTTAATGACAACTTTGCACGCTATCAGCAACGGAGTGAGAAGCAGGCGATACAGGGGCGTCAGTCGCTCATGGAACAACTCTCAGGCCTGCAACGGCTGTTCCTGTTTGCGCCGCTGGTGCTGCTGGCCATTGCCATAGCCGTCTGGTTTGGAATGGCGAAGTGGGTGATATCCCCGCTACGCCGTCTGATTATCCATATTAACCAGCTTGCGGCAGGGGATTTATCAGGCACGCCGCCTGACGTTGTGCGCTTTAACCGTGAAATCAGCCAGCTCTGCGGCAGTATTACCGCCATGCAGCTTGGGCTACAGCAGCTGGTGACTCAGGTCAGCGAGGCCACTACCGCCATGGTTGAAAATATTGGGTCACTTGCGCAGGGGAATCAGAAGCTTTATCAGCAGTCTACGCGACAAGCCAAAGAGCTGGAGGAGGTGACCGCGCATATCGCCGATCTCGAAACCCACGTTGAGGGGAACACAGGTTATGCAAAACTCGCCCGCTCGCGCGCGGATGAGGCCCGACAGGCTGCCGTAGGCGGGGAGCAAATGATGGCGGCGGTGAATGGCTCGATGCAGACGATCGTCGACCGATCCTCAGAGATGCGCGGGATCGTCGCGATGATCGACAGCGTGGCGTTTCAGACCAACATTCTCGCCCTCAATGCTGCCATTGAAGCCGCCCATGCAGGAGAGCAGGGGCGCGGATTTGCGGTGGTCGCCCGGGAAGTGGGGTTGCTGGCCAGAAAAAGCAGTCACTCTACGCAAACCATCCAGGCGCTGATTAACCACTCGCTTCAGGGCATTGAGGAAGGATCTCAGGTGGTAAACCGTCTGGAAGAGAATTTGCAACAGGTCACCGGGCTGGTGGCGAATCTGAGCAGCCTGCTGAATGATATTTCCTTGGCCACCCTGAATCAGGGGGATAGCATCCATCAGATGACCCGTCAGCTTCAGGCGCTGAATCAGGTATCACGTCAGACTGATGTGCTGGTTAGCGAAGCGTCAAATGCCTCTGAGCGCCTGCATCAACAGTCCGATCTTTTGTTGCAGGCCGTCTCGCGTTTTCGTCTCCCTGCCTGACGTGACGTATAAGCCTCTGTTATACTCGCAGCCCGTTTTAGCCTGAGGGCAAGGAGCAAAGTGTGGCTGCGGTCATCCATAATGAGATGCTGGACGAGATTCTGGCGCAGGTTCGTCCGTTACTGGGGCAGGGTAAGGTTGCCGATTACATTCCCGCGCTGGCCTCGATCAGCGGTAATAAGCTCGGCATCGCCATTTGTACTGTCGACGGGCAGCGTTTTCAGGCGGGAGACGCGCTGGAGCGATTTTCCATTCAGTCGATCTCAAAAGTGCTTAGCCTCGTTGCCGCCATGCGCCAGTATGACGAGCAGGAGATCTGGCAGCGGGTGGGCAAAGATCCGTCCGGTCAGCCGTTTAACTCCCTTCTTCAGCTGGAAATCGAACAGGGTAAGCCGCGTAACCCATTTATTAACGCCGGGGCGTTGGTGGTGTGCGATATGCTGCAAAGCCGGCTGAGCGCGCCGCGCCAGCGGATGCTCCAGATTGTGCGGCAGCTTTCCGGCGTGCAGGACATCGCCTACGATCCGGTGGTAGCGCGCTCTGAGTTTGAACACTCTGCACGTAACGCCGCCATCGCCTGGCTGATGAAGTCCTTCGGCAACTTTCATAATGACGTTGCCACGGTGCTGCAAAACTATTTTCATTACTGCGCGCTGAAGATGAACTGCGTTGAACTGGCGCAGACTTTTCTGTTTCTGGCGCATCAGGGCCATGCCCCTCATCTGGGCGAGGACGTTGTCTCCCCGATGCAGGCCCGGCAGATCAACGCCTTAATGGCAACCAGCGGAATGTATCAGAATGCCGGGGAGTTTGCCTGGCGCGTGGGGCTGCCGGCTAAATCCGGCGTTGGCGGTGGGGTCGTGGCGATTGTCCCCCACGAGATGGCGATTGCCGTCTGGAGCCCGGAACTGGACGAGACCGGAAATTCACTGGCGGGCGTAGCGGCGCTGGAACAGCTGACCAAACGTCTTGGACGGTCCGTATACTGATGTCCACGTTAGATCCTCTGTTCGCGCGCCTGGCTCGCTCCACGTTTCGTTCACGATTTCATTTAGGGACGAAAGAGCGGCAATACTGCTGGGATAAGGGCGCAGAGACTATCGATAAGCATGCCGCCGATTTTGTCGCCGCGCGGCTGGCGCCTGCACACCCGGTGAATGACGGTAAGCAGACGCCGATGCGCGGCCATCCGGTTTTTATCGCCCAGCATGCCACGGCAACCTGCTGTCGGGGCTGTCTGGCTAAGTGGCACGCTATTCCGCAGGGCGTGCCGCTGAGTGCGCAGCAACAACAGTATATCGTCAACGTAATCCATCATTGGCTGGTCATAGAGGTAAATCGTGCCTCCTGAACTGACAATGTCTCTGTTTAAGCTACGCTTTTACTAATGCTCAGCGTCAGGAGACGTTATGAAGGCACCTCAAATTCCCGTTAATGAAGCGCAGCGCATGAATGCGCTGCGCGAATCCGGTCTGCTTGAGATCGACAATTATCCCGCGTTTGATCGTCTTACGCGGCTGGCAACACGCTTTTTCAGGGTGCCGCTGGCGATGATTACGCTGGTGGATGACCACGCCGCGATCGTGAAATCTGCTGACGGCCGGGCACTCGCCAGCCAGCCTCGCGACCTCTCGTTTTGCGGTCATACGATCCTGGGTGACGCGCCGCTGGTGGTGAGTGACACGCTGCTGGACGAACGCTTCGCGGATAATCCGCAGGTGGCGGGAGATCCGGGCGTGCGCTTTTATGCCGGTTTCCCGCTGCGTTTACGCGACGGGGCGTGCGTAGGATCGTTGTGTCTCATTGATTACGCGCCGCGGGAGTTTACCGCGGCGGATGCCGCCGTACTGGCCGATCTCAGCGCGCTGGCGGAGGATGAATTTGCAGCCGTTAGCGCCGCCACGACCGATGAACTCACGGGATTGTTTAACCGTCGCGGGTTTAACCAGTTTGCGCAGTTTGCACTGTCGGTTTCGCAGCGTCGGGCAGAACCGTTAACCCTTGGCTGGCTGGATCTGGACCATTTCAAAACCATTAACGATCGCTTCGGACATCAGGAGGGTGACAAAGCTCTGAAAGCGATGGCCGCCCTGATGCGTTCCTCGTTCCGCGAGGCCGATCTACTGGTACGTTTCGGGGGAGATGAGTTCGCGGTGCTGTTTGCGGATACCGATGAGCCTGGCGCCTGGATCGCCATGCAGTATCTCGTCGAACAAACGGAAAAGTATAACGCGCGTCAGCTACATCCCTGGTCGTTACAGTTCTCCTGGGGGCTGAGCGAGTTCGATCATCACCGCAACGATATTCAGGCATGGTTAAAACACGCGGATGCGCAAATGTACGCCATGAAGCGGCAACACCACGGCGAAAAATGACATAACGAAATCCTATGTCATCGCTTATTGCGTTACAAAAATGTTAATAGCAAAGTGGAGAGATTCAACCTAAGGACGCGCAATGAACTCTCCCATGCTGATTAAACCTCTCTCCCGACAGGACATCCTCACCCACATTGATGCCCTGAACGATATTCTCGTCAACTGTGTCAACGGCGGCGCCTCCGTCAGCTTTATGCTGCCTTTTTCTGCCGGGAAAGCCCGAACCTTCTGGCTCGGCGTCGCAGACAGCGTCGGGCGCGACGAGCGTACCGTCCTGGGCTGTTTTGATGCGGAGCAGGGGCTGGTTGGCACGGTCCAGCTGATCACCGATCAGCCTGAAAACCAGCCGCACCGTGCAGATGTCGCGAAACTGCTGGTTCATGGGAAGGCGCGCCGTAAAGGGGCGGCAATGGCGCTGATGGAATCCCTGGAGGCGGTTGCGCGTGAAAAAGCGCTTACGGTGCTGGTGCTTGATACCTCGACCGGCAGCGGCGCGGAGACGTTTTATCAGAGAGCGGGCTGGCAAAAGGCGGGGGAGATCCCACGCTACGCCCTGATGCCGAACGGGGACATGACGGCGACCTCGATGTTCTATAAATTTCTTTGATATTTTTCACCATCGCGTCCTGAGTTGATCCAGACAGGGGTTCTGGTCCTGAAGTTTTGATAAGTTATCACACCAATCTTATCAGGCTGTATGACTAATCATAAAGGACCTCCATTGTGAACACTCTCAACCGTCGTGATTTCCCCGGTGTGTGCTACCCTGAACGTATCATCCAGTTTGGCGAAGGTAACTTCCTGCGCGCGTTCGTTGACTGGCAAATCGACCTCTTAAACGAGCATACCGACCTCAATGCCGGTGTGGTGATTGTGCGGCCGATCCAGAGCGATTTTCCGCCGTCGCTGAGCACCCAGGATGGTCTGTATACCACAATTATTCGTGGTCTGAATGAGCAGGGAGAAGCGGTAAGCGATGCGCGTCTTATTCGTTCCGTAAATCGTGAAATCAGCGTCTACAGCCAGTACGATGAATTTCTGGCGCTCGCCCATAACCCGGACATACGGTTTGTCTTCTCCAATACCACGGAGGCGGGCATCAGCTATCACGCGGGGGATAAGTTTGACGATGCGCCAGCTGCCAGCTATCCGGCCAAACTGACGCGTCTGCTGTTCGAGCGCTTTACCCACTTTAACGGGGCTGCGGATAAAGGCTGGATCATTATTCCTTGTGAGCTTATCGACTACAACGGCGATGCCCTGCGTGAACTGGTGCTGCGTTATGCACAGGAGTGGGCACTGCCGGCGGCATTCATTGCGTGGCTGAATGATGCTAACACTTTCTGTTCGACGCTGGTTGACCGCATTGTTACCGGCTATCCGCGTGATGAGGTGGCAGAGCTGGAAGCCGGGCTGGGCTATCACGACAGCTTCCTCGACACGGCGGAACATTTCTATCTGTTTGTTATTCAGGGGCCGAAATCACTTGCAGCTGAACTGCGCCTGGATAAATACCCACTCAACGTCCTGATTGTTGACGATATCAAACCGTATAAAGAGCGTAAGGTGGCGATCCTCAACGGCGCGCACACGGCGCTGGTTCCGGTCGCTTTTCAGGCCGGCCTGGATACGGTTGGGGAAGCCATGAACGACGCGGAAATTTGCGCGTTCGTAGAGAAAGCTATTTATGAGGAGATTATTCCGGTCCTGGATCTGCCGCGCGACGAGCTGCACTCCTTCGCCAGTGCCGTAACGGGGCGTTTCCGTAATCCGTACATTAAGCATCAGCTGCTGTCGATTGCACTGAACGGGATGACCAAGTACCGCACCCGTATTCTGCCGCAACTGCTGGCAGGGCAGAAGGCGACCGGCAAACTGCCAGCACGTCTGACCTTTGCTCTGGCGGCGCTGATTGCATTTTACCGTGCCGAGCGCAACGGTGAGCGCTATCCGGTGCAGGACGATGCGCACTGGCTTGAACGTTACCAGCAGCTGTGGACGCAACATCACGACAAACAGGTCACTACCCGTGAACTGGTATCGTCGGTGTTAAGCGTGAGCGAGCACTGGGAACAGGATCTCACTCTGGTGAACGGACTGGTAGAACAGGTTGCGCTGGATCTGGATGCAATTTTAAGCAAAGGCATGCGCGATGCGGTGAAACCGCTCTGCTAATCATAATGCCCGGCGTTGGCCGGGTTTTTTAAAGACCCTATTTAGTTACAACATACTATCCGTTCTTTTTTTAGAACGCACTTGCGGCACCGTGCGGTTCAGGCTTAACAGGTCAGAAAATGCAATGAACTATTAACATGCTTGCAACCGTGAGGGGGATCACGTTTAATAGCCGCGCTCTTTACTTTTCTGAAGCTGATTATGATTGTTCGTCCTCAACAGCACTGGCTGCAACTGATTTTTGTCTGGCATGGTTCGGTACTTCCCAAAATTTATACCCGACTGCTGCTTAACTTCCTGCTTTCCATCGCCGTGATTGTCATGCTGCCGTGGTACACCTCGCTGGGTATCCGGTTTACCGTCGCGCCGTTCAGCATTCTGGGTGTGGCTATCGCCATCTTCCTGGGGTTTCGCAATAACGCCTGTTATTCGCGCTACGTTGAGGCGCGTCTGCTTTGGGGGCAGTTGATGATAGCGGCGCGCTCGCTGTTTCGCGAGGTAAAAAACACCTTGCCGGATGATAAACATCTTGGAGAGTTTGTCCGCCTGCAAATCGCGTTTGCTAACTGTCTGCGAATGACTCTACGCAGAGAAACCAATGCCGATCAGCTGTCCCGCTATCTGGCTCCAGACGATTTACGTAAAGTGATGGACGCCAACTCGCCGGCGAACCGTATCCTGCTGATCATGGGGGAGTGGCTGGCCGTGCGGCGGCGTAGCGGGCACCTTTCAGACATTCTGTTTCACAGCCTCAACAACCGCCTGAATGATATGTCCATCGTGCTGGCTGGCTGTGAGCGTATCGCCAATACGCCAGTCCCGTTTGCCTATACGCTGATCCTGCACCGGACGGTGTATCTGTTCTGCATCATGCTGCCGTTTGCGCTGGTCGTTGACCTGCATTACATGACGCCCTTTGTCTCTGCACTGATTTCCTACACCTTTATCTCGCTGGACACGCTGGCGGAAGAGCTGGAAGATCCGTTTGGGACGGAAGATAACGATCTGCCGCTGGACGCCATCTGCAACATGATGGAGCGCGATCTGTTGCAGATGAGCGATGAAGAGAACATACCTGAAAGACTGATGCCGGATAAGCATTATCAGCTGACCTGACGGGCATTCCACTCGTCGCGGGTGATTTCCCACAGCTCCGAATCCAGCAGACCGCTGACATAGGCTTTCTTCTCCGTCCTGATGAGCCGCATGCCGCTGCTGTCTGAAATACATCGGGAGCGGCTGTTTGCAGCCGCTTTCGGCGCGCGCAACACCGGTTTATTGAGCGTATTGAACCAGTAATCCGTGGCCGCAATGCTCGCCTCGCGCATATATCCCTGGCCCTGAAATTCCGGCGCGAGCCAGAAGCCCCGATTGTTGTCCTCCACGTCATACAGGCAAATCAACCCCATCAGTTCGTCAGGCGCTTCGCGACGGCGAATCGTCCAGAACCACGCAATCCCTTTGGCCATATCGGGCAGTGCAACGTTGTTGACATAATTTTCTGCACCGTTTTCCGGGTAGGGCCAGGGGACTGAAGCCACCATATAGCGGACAATCTCCCAGCGCGGATAGTGTTGCTGGATCTGGACGGCATCTTCTGCAATCAGGGGGCGTAATATCAGGCGCTCGGTGGTAAGCGTGGGTATGGTCATCCGCTGATCTCCATAATTAAGCGTTATGCTTTTGTTTGGGTTCTGGTATTTTCATCAATATCACATTCTATTTGGTCGTGCTTTTGTTATTCAGGTTTATCCATAAAAGGGGTTATATGATGCTGAGAAAAGCCAGGCCCGAAGAAGCCGAAACACTCTGGCACGTCCGTAACGAAGCGATTCGCCATGGCTGCAAAATCTAGTGGGTTTTGCCATGCTGGGTGAAAATACGCATTACTCGCGTATGGCCGACGCGCATTTACGCTGTATTGAAATGGCAATTGATTTGTAAGGTCAGAACAGATGACGCTAACCGTACGTCCTTTATGCACAGATGATTACCCACAATGGCGACCGCTGTGGGATGGCTATACCCATTTTTATGAGTGCTACCTTGACGAGTCCGTTACCGCGGCCACCTGGGACAGGGCGCTCGCAGATTCATCATCTCTGTTTTGCCGTGTCGTGGAGAAGGACGGCCGCGTCATCGGCTTCGCCATGTGCGTCCTGCATGAAGGGACCTGGTCAACCGCGCCCGTTTGCTATCTGGAAGATCTGTTTGTTGACGCTGCCGAACGTGGCGCAGGGGCGGGTAAAGCGCTTATCGACGCCCTGATCGATGAAGGCAAGCGGGAAGGGTGGTCAAAACTCTACTGGGTAACCCGCATGAACAATCCGGCGCGTAAGCTGTATGATCACTATGGTGAAGCCGACGATTACGTCCGGTACCGAATCTCGCTTTAGTCGTTTAATACCTGGGTTTGTATCACACTGTATCTGCCTCTGTGATACATACACAGGTATGCAATAAAACCGCATCCGCACACATCTCCTGTACAAACGCATGGTGTTATATCTCCGTCAACTGAACTTACCCGGAGATAACATCATGTTTAATAAACTCGCATACTCAGCCGTCGCCCTGACCGTATCACTTGGCACCGTGATGTCCTGCCAGGCAGAAGCGACGGGTAAGGATTACGCGTCGGCCTTTAACCAGGTTAAACAGATTAACGCTGGCGATTTGAACGTCGGTTACGTCGATATCGGGCCAAAAGAGGGGCAACCGGTGATCCTGCTGCATGGCTGGCCGTACGACATTCACAGTTATGCAGAAGTGGCCCCCGCGCTGGCCGCGAAGGGGTATCGTGTCATTGTGCCGTCCCTGCGCGGGTACGGCACCACACGCTTTATTTCTGATAAAACGCCGCGAAACGGCCAGCCTTCGGCAATGGCAAAAGACATCGTCAACCTGATGGACGCCCTGAATATCAAACAGGCGGTGTTTGCCGGTTATGACTGGGGGGCGCGTACGGCAGATATCGTTGCAGCGCTCTGGCCGGAACGGGTGAAATCGCTGGTCTCGGTAAGTGGCTACCTGATCAGCAGCCAGGCGATTGGCAAACAGCCTTTACCGCCGAAGGCAGAGGTTCAGTGGTGGTATCAGTTCTATTTCGCCACGCCGCGCGGGGCGGAGGGCTATGCTAAAAATACGCACGATTTTGCCCGGTTGATCTGGTCCCAGGCTTCGCCTGACTGGAAATTCAGCGATGCCACCTTCAATGCCAGCGCCAAATCCCTCGATAACCCGGACCACGTTGCCGTCACGCTCAGTAATTACCGCTGGCGTCTGGGGCTGGAGAAGGGTGAGCAGAAATATGACGCCTACGAACAAAAGCTAGCTACGCTGCCGAATATTACGGTGCCGACCATCACCATCGAGGGTGGTAACAACGGAGCACCACATCCTGCACCCGCAGCCTATGCGGGGAAATTCACCGGAAAATATGAGCACCGTACTTTCGGCGCAACGGTTGGCCACAACCCGCCGCAGGAAGATCCGCAGGACTTTGTTAAAGCCGTTGTCGACGCGGATAAGCTCTGATATGTGCTATTTTCAATCCGTTACCTCTTAATCAGGAGCCTGCGGTGGAGCATATTGATCACATCCTTGTCGTCGATGACGACAGGGATATTCGTGAACTGATTGTCGATTACCTCGTGAAATCCGGCTACCACGCCTCTGGCGCGGCGAACGGGAAAGAGATGCGCGTACTGCTCGACAAACAGCATATCGACCTGGTGGTGCTGGACGTGATGATGCCCGGCGATGATGGCCTGACGCTGTGTCGACAGCTGCGCAGCAGCAGGCATAAGGATCTACCGATCCTGATGCTCACCGCGCGCAACGAGGACACGGACCGGATCCTGGGACTGGAGATGGGCGCCGACGATTATGTGGTGAAACCGTTTGTGGCCCGCGAACTGCTGGCGCGTATCAAAGCTATCCTGCGTCGTTTTCGTACTATGCCGCCTAATCTTCAGGTGACCGAGGCAGGGCGCCTGGTGGTGTTCGGTGAATGGCAACTGGATACCGTGGCGCGTCATCTGATTGATAACGAGGGGATGGTTGTGGCGCTCAGCGGGGCGGAATATCGCCTTTTGCGCGTATTCCTCGATCATCCTCAACGGGTGCTGACCCGCGATCAGCTGCTGAACCTGACGCAGGGACGTGATGCCGAGCTGTTTGAGCGTTCGATTGATCTCCTGGTGAGCCGCGTGCGACAGCGCCTGAATGAAGATGCCCGCACGCCGGCCTACATTAAAACCGTTCGCAGCGAAGGCTACGTTTTTACCATGCCGGTGACCATCGTCGAGGCCAATGAATGACGCTGTGGCCCCGCACCTTACTGGCCCGGCTGCTGATCATTGTGCTGCTTGGACTCTTACTGGCTAACGCGCTCAGCCTGACGCTGGTCATGGTTGAGCGAATGCACAGCGCGCGCACGGTTATGCTGGGCAATCTTGAGAATGACGTGGCGACCAGCGTGGCCATTCTCGACCGGCTTCCGGCCAAAGAGAGGCCAGAGTGGCTGGAACGGCTCAGTCGCGGTAATTATCGTTATATCCTTGGCCCCGGCGAGGCAGGCGCCGCACCAACGGACAAGCGCTCGCGGGATGCAATTCGCACCCTGAAAGAGACGCTTTCAGCCCAATATCCGCTCCAGTTTACGGCGGTGCCAGGGCCAATCTCCCATATTCAGGCCCATCTGACGCTCCGCGACGGCGCACCGCTCACTATCGATCTGATCCCGCGCATGCCGCCTGTCGCCAGCTGGTTACCCGTGGTGCTAGTTCTTCAGCTGTTACTTGTCGCGCTCTGCTCCTGGATTGCCGTACGCCAGGTTGTCCGGCCTTTCCTGCAATTCACGCGTGCGGTTGATTCCCTCGATCCTGCGGCCCATTCACCGATGACTGAAAAAGGACCGGTTGAAGTGCGCCAGGCTGCACACGCTTTTAATGAGATGCAGTCGCGGATACAAACGTATCTGCGTGAACGCGCGCAGATTCTGGCGGCCATTTCTCACGATCTCCAGACGCCCATCACGCGTATGAAGCTGCGGATCGAAATGGCAGATCAGCCCGAACTCCGCGATAAGCTGCTGAGCGACCTGGATAATATGTCGCGCCTGGTACGGGAGGGGATTGCCTATGCCCGGTCATCAGAATCACTGGAAGAGACCACGCTGAAGCTGGAGCTGAACGCGTGGGTTAACAGCATCGCCAGTGATTATCAGGACATTGGTAAAAACGTGCAGTTTCATGCACGCAATGCGCGTCTGCCGATCGTTACTCGTCCACAGGCATTGCGCAGGGTAATGACCAATCTGCTGGATAATGCGCTCAAGTTTGGCGATAGCGCGGTTATAGAGATTGATGAAGATGAAAGGCAGGTAGCGATCCGTATTATGGATAACGGCCCCGGCATCCCGGAGGCAGAACTGGAGGCGGTGTTACAGCCGTTCTACCGGGTTGAAACGTCGCGCAACCGCGAAACGGGCGGCACCGGGTTAGGCCTCGCCATTGCCGCGCAGCTCACCGCCCAGCTTGACGGGAAATTGCATATTGCAAACCGGGCAGAGGGCGGGTTGGCCGTAAGCGTGACTCTTCCGCGCGGTTAATTGTACGCCTGTGTATCTGCACCCCGTGCCGATACGCAGGCAGACAAAATTCAGCTTTTCGCACACGGCCTGAACACATTCGTACGGTCAAATAACCTCACTGCACCTTCGCAGCAACCGTATCGTGAGGTCGTTATGTTTCTGATAATCGCTTTTTTGGGCGGCATGATTAGCCTGCTCAGTCCGTGCACGCTTCCCGTCATTCCTCTGCTGTTCGCTGGCTTTCAGGGGCAGCGCAAACACATTCTGGCGCTTCTGGCGGGAATGATTGTGATGTTCACGTTGGTGGCGATGGTAGTAACGGTTGCCAGCGAGTGGATCGCTGACGCCACCGTTATCGGTCGCTGGATTGCGCTGCTGATACTGAGCATTGCTGCCCTGGCTCTGATCTTCCCGCAGTTTGCTCAGCGCATTGCCCGTCCGGCGGTCAGTGCGGGAAACGTTCTCAACACCCACAGCGTTCAGCGACACGGCCTGGTTTCGGCTTTTCTGGCAGGGCTGGCCGTTGGACTTCTGTGGTCCCCCTGTGCCGGACCGATTCTCGGGGCGATCTTCAGCATTAATATTGCGGGCCACTCGGCCATCGCAACCGGAGCGCTGTTAGCCGCTTACGGCAGTGGGTGCGCGTTGATGCTGGGGCTGCTTGTCGCGGGGGGCCGTAAGCTGATAACCCCTCTGAGAGCCAAATCCGCATTGATGGCGCGTTTGCGTCAGGGAGCGGGAGTGATGATGTTAGCTGCCGTTGCGTTCAACGCCAGCGGGATGACCTCAGCCCTGAAAGGTGCCAACGGTATTGCCGACCAGCTGGAAAACGCTCTGTTGAGCCTTGCGCAACCATCCTCCACGCAGGTGAAACTGCAACCAGTCGCTGACGCAACGCCGAGCAGCCAGCTACCATCATTAAGCGGCGGTACGGGCTGGGTAAACGGTGACCCTGTCACGTCTGAGGCCTTGCGGGGGAAAGTTGTGCTTATCGATTTCTGGACCTGGGACTGTATCAACTGCCAGCATACCCTTCCGCATGTTCGAGACTGGGCGAAGAAATATGAGTCACAAGGTCTGGTGGTGATTGGCGTCCACACCCCGGAATACCCCTGGGAAAAGCCGTTATCATCGGTGAAAAACGCGGTCAATAAATGGCAGCTGCCGTACCGCGTAGTGACGGATAATAACTACAAAATCTGGAGCGTGTTCGGAAATCAGTACTGGCCAGCGCATTACTATTTCGATGCGAAAGGGCAACTGCGTTACACCGCGTTTGGCGAAGGTAACTACGACAAGCAGGAGGCCGTGATTCAGCAGTTGCTCAAGGAAGCGCGTTCCTGATCCGGCTTACGGAACCCGCTGAGCCACCATAAACAGGCGCGGAAAAGCCAGCAGTATCTGCCCGTTCTCCTGGAGCGGATACTGCTCTTCCAGCAGCTCAAGGTAGCGTTTCAGATAGTTTTTCTGCTCGCTTTCGTTGAGTTCCTGTAACCACGGCCGTAACCCCGTCGCGCTGACCCAGTCAATAATCGCCTGATGAGAGCTCATCTGATGGAAGTAGGTGGTGCGCCAGATATCCACGTCACATCCCGCTTCCGTCAGAATATCGTAGTAGGCATGGATACCCGGCAATGGCTCGCGGCCACGATCGGGGTAGCCCTGTTCCCAGGCAACTTCACGCATCAGGGCGTGCGTCGGCTCAAGCCAGTTGTCAGGCATTTGCACCGCCAGCACGCCGTTTAACTGGAGCAGTGAAACCAGGTGTGGCAGAAGGTGGTAATGGTCCGGGATCCATTGCAATGAGGCGTTGGCGTAGATCAGGCTGAGCGGCTGGTCAGGTTTGTAGTGCCGGATATCCGCCTCAACAAAGTGGCAGTCTGGCAGGGCCTGTCGGGCTTCCTCCAGCATGGCCGGGGAGTTATCCACGCCGGCGATCTGCGCAGAAGGCCAGCGCTGTTTCAGCAGCGCGGTGCTGTTGCCTGGCCCGCAGCCCAAATCCACGGCTGAGGTTATGTCAGCAAGCGGCACCCGGGCCAGTAACTCAGCGGCGGGACGTGTGCGTTCTGCGCTGTACTGTAGATAAAGAGAGGGATCCCAGTCGGCCATTTTCGCATCTCCATGTTGAGGTGTTCAGCAAGAATAGCACAGGCAAATACCTGCGCCGGGGCAGGTATCTGGCTAATGGTGAGATTATAAAATGCCTTTGAGGGCCAGGTGATAGAGCAGCATGATGGTTTTTCCGTCGACGATCTGCCCATTTTCAATGCCCTGAAGCGCGTCGTCCAGCGTCATTTCCAGCACGTCGATATCTTCCCCCTCAGCTTTAACGCCGCCGCCCGCGCTGGTCCGATCCTGCGGATGATATTCCGCCAGATAGAAGTAGAGTTTCTCGGTAACCGAGCCCGGGCTCATATAGGCCTCAAAAATTTTCTCTACGCGCGTCACCTTAAACCCGGTTTCTTCTTCCGCTTCGGCCTTAATCCGGCTTTCCGGGTCAAGGTTATCAAGCAACCCGGCGGCCGCCTCAATGAGATCCTCTTCGTGACCATTGATAAACACCGGGAAACGGAACTGACGCGTCAGAATGATGGTTTTGCTGTCGCGATTATAGAGCAGGATCGTCGCGCCATTCCCCCGGTCATACACTTCACGCTCTTGCCGCTGCCACTCGCCATCGCTACGCTGGAAGTCAAAAGTGTATTTTTTCAGGTTATACCAGTTGTCGGACAACGTTTCGCTGTTGATGATGCGTATATCTGCACGTTTTGATTGCACGTTTGGCTCTCCTCTCGTAGAGTAAGCATCATAAACAGCACTATCGTGCAAATACAAGACATATCGTGCAACAGCAGGAATAAATCATGCTTACAAGCCAGCGTAAACAGCTGATTCTGGAAAAACTGGAGGCGGAAGGCCAGGTCCAGTCAACTGCGCTCAGCCTCTTTTTCTCGGTGTCTGAGGACACTATCCGCCGGGATTTACGTGAACTGGCGGCAGAAGGGCGTTTGCAGCGTGTTCACGGCGGTGCACTGCCAGCATCTTCAGCGATTGCGCCTTTTGCCGAGCGTCAGTCCGTCAAAATGGATGCAAAAAAACGCGTGGCACGGCGAGGCGCGCAGCTCATTTCACCGGGGCAGGTGGTGATCATTGATGGCGGGACGACCACCTCCGAACTTATTACATTCTTGCCACCCGATTTACCGATAACCGTGGTGACGCACAGCCCGGGTATCGCATTGGGTCTGGTCGGCCATCCGAGCATAGAGGTGATCCTGATCGGTGGTCGTTTGTATAAACACTCCATCGTCACGGTCGGCGCGGCCGCAATTGAAGGCATCAATAATATTCATGCGGATCTGTTTTTCATGGGTGTCACCGGCGTGCATCCTGAGGCCGGGCTGACCACCGGAGATTATGAAGAAGCGTGCATCAAACGTGCATTTTCCGGCAGAGCGGCGGAAACGGTGGTACTGGCCTCGCCGGAAAAGATCAACACGGCCTCGGCGTTCGTGATTGGCGACCTGTCGCTGGTGAATACGCTGGTTGTTGAAAACACAACGGATGAACGCTGGGTGAGCGCCATGAAAGAAAAGGGCGTTACGGTGATCGCAAGCCAGTAAATATCCGCTTTTTTGCCAGCCTGACCGCCAGGCTGTCAAAAAGACAAAGGTTATCCTTCACGCGGATTTCTAGACTAAGGCTTTCATCTGTTTAAGGACAAGCCATGAAAGCGATCTCCATTCTGGCGTGCGGCGCGGACCCAACCGCGCAACGCCTGTCAACGTCTGCCATTCAGCAGGCCATAAACAGTGCTCAACAGAACGATGTCATTGTTATTCCTCAAGGCCGTTTTCTGACCGGCGCACTGTTTCTGAAAAGCGGTGTTTCGCTTCGCCTGGATGCTGGCGCACAGCTCGTTGGAAGCCAGGATCTGGCTGATTATCCCCTGATAAACACCCGGGTGGCCGGCATTGATATGCGCTGGCCGGCAGGGATTATTAATATCATCGATTGTGAAAACGTCAGCATTACCGGTACAGGTACGATAGACGGGCAGGGTGTCATCTGGTGGCAACGCTTCTGGGGCGATGACGAACGCAGCGGCATGGTTGGCGATTACAGCGCCAGAGGATTACGCTGGGTGATTGATTACGACTGTCAGCGCCCGCGCAATATCCTGGTCTTTGAAAGCCAGAACATTCTGCTGCGTGATTTTACCAGTCGGGAGTCCGGATTCTGGAACATACACCTCTGTTATTCGCGCCGTATCGCGGTTGAGGGTGTGCAAATCAGCAATTCTGCGGGGCCGAGCACCGACGGGATTGACGTCGACTCCTGCGAACAGGTGCGGATTGAACGCTGCATTGTATCCTGCAATGACGACAATATTTGCATCAAATCAGGACGAGGACGCGAAGCGGCGCAAAAAGCACGTACCGCGCGGGATATAGTGATTCGAGGATGTACGCTGAATAAGGGATCCGGGATCACGCTGGGGAGTGAAACTTCAGGTGGCATTGAACGCGTCCTGATAGAAGATAACGCGTTTAACGGAACGGGCGTCGGGTTTCGCATTAAGTCGGCCCGCAACCGTGGCGGGTTTATCCGTGATATCACCGTCCAAAATTTACGTCTTACGGACGTACGTTTTCCGGTGCTGATCCAGCTGAACTGGTTTCCGCAATACAGCTATGGCGACCAGAGCAATTTATCTGATAAACCAGAACACTGGCGCAAGCTGGCTGAAGGTGTTGAGGGCGAAGCCGGTCTTACTGAGGTCAGCGGACTGACGATTAAAAATATGACGGCGCGTCGCTCAGACAACAAATATTTCTCGCGGGCATTTTTCATTGAGGGGTATCCGGAGCGTCCTGTGGCCGGGTTAACGCTGGAGGGGATTTTTATTGACGCGACAGAGTTTGGGAAAATTTCCGGTGTGGATGGGTTGCGCTTTCAGGATGTGCAGGTGACTGCCGTAGAGAACACGCAAGACTGTAACGACAGTTATGAACGTTGATGGCATAGAATCTATGGGCATAATTCGCTGAATGAGCAGAACAAGGCTGGGCCCGAAACGGCTGGATTTGTTCTTAATTAATCTTAGTACGCATAATGTATATTATGTTAAATGAAATATTATGAATCCTATCACTCATCAGATAAGCCCATCGCATACCACCCTTTCCTTTGCCTCTACTGAGGAAGCCGGAGAAACAGTGTCCGTTCCTGAGTCTGCGAGGCTTTAAAACCATGGTGGATATAAAACGCTTTGGCTTCCTCAGTGAGTGCATGAACCATGATCGCCCGCACCCCGATATTCTCAGCTACCCGATAACAGCGTAAAACCGCATCGTGGAGTAAATCGGCTCCCAACCCGTTTCCGCGTAACGAGACATCAACAGCCAGACGGGCAAGTATAATCACGGGAATGGGATCCGGCATGTTACGCCGCAGATTACCTGTCGCTTGCGTATGGTTAACGCTGCCGGTAGCCAGAGAGTAAAATCCCGCGACCTGCTTCGTGCCCGTTTTACAAACGACAAATGTTCGGGCTGCGCCGAGCGCCTGGTTTTTCAGACCTCTTTGTTTTAGCCATTCGTCAAGCACGGCCTCTCCGCTGACGAACTCCGCCAGTTGATGGACGCTGGATAAGGGCTCTGGTGCTGTTACACGCCCCACTGCGGTTTCCTTGCCAGCAGTTTTTCTATGGCAGGATCGTCCGCGACCGGGGCATCGAGCATGTCAATGAACTCTGCGTACTGTTCATCGTTAAAATTGAATACACGTCGATCGAGGATCACATTCTCGGCTGCCTGACAGGCCATCTCCAGAATGAAGTCTGTACGTGATTTATGGAGGATCTCTGCGGCGGCATCGATAAGCGCCCGCTGGGATTCTTTGGCTCTGAGATTGAGTTGAACATCTGATTTCATGGGTATACCTCTTGTATAGCAATTGCTTTACAAGCATAACATAAGCGGCGTGTATAGCAATCGCTATACAGCGCTCTTTATCATGTCTGACCTCTCCACACCGCATATCGCAAGAATTTGCTCTCTCAGCCAGCGGTGACCAGGGTCGCGTTCCATTCTTGGGTGCCACATCTGTGAAACCGTAATACGACGGCTTTTGAACGGCAGCTCGAAAACGTGTAACTGCTCCGTTATCTGCTGATTGAGTAAATAGAGCGCGGGTATCATGGCAATAAGATCTGATGCCAGCGCCACGGACAGCGCCGTCGGAAATCCCGGTACGACGCTGGCGATTTTACGTTTTGTCCCCAGTTCGGCCAGCGCATCGTCAACGGAACCGTGCAACGCGCCCTCAGGTGACGCTACCACATGGCCCCAGGCGACATAATCCTTCACCCCTATTTCTGCCTGATTAGCCAGCGGATGCCCCTTACGCACGACGCCCACAAACCGATCCTCAAACAGTCGTTGCAGCCGTATTTCAGGCCCCATATTGCTCTGGACGCCAATCTCCAGATCAACCAGCCCTTCCCGAAGATAGCGCGACGTTTTTTCCGGCTTCGGCGCGAAGCGTATACAGACGTCCGGCGCGGCGTCGGCCACAGCCGCTATAAGCGCAGGCCCAAACGCCACCACAAAACCATCGTTTGCCCTGATGGTAAAAAGACGCGCCAGACTTCGCGCGCTGAACGTTTCAGTTGAGGGCTGCAATACCGCCCTGGTCTCGTGCACTGCACGCCTGGCGCGATCCCGGGTCGCTTCGGCCCACGGGGTTAGTACCATGTTACGCCCGGCGCGCACCAGGATCGGGTCGCCTGTAACGTCGCGTAACCTGCTTAATGTCCGGCTCATGGCCGAGGTGCTGAGGTTCAGACGGCGTGCCGCACCTGCGACACTCGCTTCGCTCAGCAATATGTCGAGTGCAATCAGTAAATTAAAATCTGGATTGGTCATAGCGCTCATTCCTGTACATTCAGATAAGGCGTTTCATGCAACGATAAAGTGCAAATGGTGCGCCTTCCGCCCTGTAAAAGCCATCTTTATAGTTTTGTCATCCATACACTCTTCTCAGAGGACAACCTGATGACGCTCTTTTCCAGTCAACCCGGCGACGAAGGACTGCCTGGCCCGGCGCGCGCACGGGTGATGGCCGCAATTATGACCACCACCTTAATGGGCGTGTTTGATGGCACCATGATCAACATTGCCCTGCCCTCCATGGCTCAGGAGATGCAGGTACCTGCCAGTATTGCCGTCTGGTTCGCCAACGGGTATCTGCTGGCGGCCGCGATGTCGCTGGCGATATTCGCGGCGCTTGCGGCCCGCCTGGGTTATCGCCCCGTTTTTCTGGCAGGTCTGACAACCTTTACCCTGACATCGCTGGGTTGCGCGCTGGCGAAGACGCCCGAAGTGCTCATCGGTATGCGCGTGCTTCAGGGGATCGGCGGCGCGGCGACGCTGAGTATTGCCCCCGCAATCCTGCGATCCGTATTTCCCGGGCGATTACTTGGCCGCATTCTGGGGTTACACGCTCTGCTCATCGCCTCCAGCTCCGCTATCGGGCCGGTATTGGGTGGGACGATCCTTCACACCCTGAGCTGGCAATGGCTGTTTGCGATAAACGTGGTTCCCGGCACCCTCGCCTTACTGCTGGCGGTCAAAGCGCTGCCGCGGGATGCGGTTCGAAAGCAAGCGCCCTTCGACACCCCGGGCGCCATATTGTCGGCGCTGCTGCTGGGGTCGACGATCATGGCGGCGAACAGCCTCCAGGAGGCTACTTATCACCCCGGCAGTCTTTGCTGGACGGTGCTCGCTGCGCTGAGCGGCATGGCGTTTATCTGGCAGATCCGCCGCACGGATAACCCCTTGCTGCCGCCGACGATGTTTAAAAATGAACGTTTTACCCTCGCGGCCTTCACGTCAATGATTGCTTTTGTCAGCCAGGGGATCACTTTTATTGCACTGCCTTTCCTGTTTCAGAGCGAATACGGCTACAGTCCGGTGTTGTCTGCCCTGCTGTTTACGCCGTGGCCGCTAGGGATCGTACTGATTGCGCCGCATGCAGGCCGGTGGGCGGACACGATTTCAGCCCCGGCGATATCCACCCTGGGGCTGGTGATTTTTGTCGTGGGTTTGATCCTTCTTGCGACATTACCCGACCGCCCTACAATGTGGGATATCTGCCTGCGGAGTCTGGTATGCGGCATGGGGTTTGGCTGCTTTCAGAGTCCCAATAACCGGGAAATGCTCTCCAACGTTATTCGTGAGCATGCGAGCTATGCATCCGGTGTTTTATCCATTATGCGCACGTTCGGGCAGTGTCTGGGCGCCGCCGCCGTGGCCGTTCTGCTGGCCGCAGATGAAAGGTCAATTCATGTTGCACTGTGGGTCGCCGCCGCGGCTTCTGCGGTAGCGGTCGTCGTCAGCGCGAGTCGGTTGCGTAAAATCACTCATCCTGCGGAAACAGGATGAGCACGAAAATATAACTAAGCGCTACTCCAGCGCCAGCAGCGCAAAACTCGCCAGCCAGTGCCCGCCGCTGTAGTGGCTGCCGACAACATGTTCCACGCTTGCCGAGAGATGGCGCGCAACGGCATCGTGTAATGGCTTCCGGGCGTGATGATTTTCCGGCAGAGCACGGGCAATGTGCTTCATACACCAGGCGCGGCTGAGGTTGAGACCGTCCAGATGCGCGATTTTCGGGTCGGTGCGGTCGCTCACCTCGGCCGGGTTCATGAGCGCAGAAACGGCGCCCACTTCAGGCAGAAACGCATCGAACCAGGCCGGGAAATCCTCCACCACCTTACTCATCAGCAGGGCCTCGGTCAGCGCTCCGGAGATATACTCGTCGCCACCCGGCTCATAATGCGCAGGATATTGCGTGTCCGCGAGGTAAAACCGCGTTGCCGCGTCCAGGATGGCGCGCTCAAGCGTGTCATCGTTCACCGCCCGGGCATAATCCAGCCCCAGCGCGAGCGCAAACGCCGTGTTGTAGTGCGTCCCGACGCGGATCGGATAGGTAAGCTTGCTGAGGTAATCCACCAGCCGCTGGCGAATATCCAGCGTTAACGGTTGCAGCGTCTGGTACCAGCGCTCCGCCTGCGGCAGTGACGATTGCTTCAGCTCCTGCGCCAGCGCCAGCAGCCAGCCGTAGCCATAAGGCCGCTCAAACGACGCGCGGAACGGCGCGGTAAAATAGGCCAACTCCTTCGCCACCTTCTCGTCGGTCAGGTGTTCTTCGAACAGAGTGATGATCTCTTCCCGGCACGGCAGTTCGGGCCAGAGACGCAGGCAGCGCAGCAGCAGCCAGTAGCCATGCACCGCAGAGTGCCAGTCAAAACAGCCGTAAAAGATCGGGTGCAGCTCGCGAGGCGGCAGAACGTCGCCGTCATCGTTGAGCAGATGCATAATGTGGTTCGGGTATTCCTGACGTAAATAGGTCAACGGCATTCTGGCGAAGGCGTCAGCCTGATGTTGCGTTAATTCCATTGCAGCTCCTTAGCGAAACACGAGGAAATACATTAAGAACACGTTCACCACCAGCAGGGTTAACGCGGTCGGGATCTGGATCTTGATAACCTGATATTTGTCTTTTAGCTCCAGTAGCGCGGCGGGCACAATGTTGAAGTTGGCGGCCATCGGCGTCATCAGCGTGCCGCAATAGCCAGCGTACATACCGATAGCCAGCAGCGGCGCCGGGTTACCGTGATGGACGTTAATCAGGAATGGCAGAGCGATACCGGCGCTTAACACCGGGAAGGCTGCGAAGGCGTTACCCATGATCATGGTAAACAGCGCCATCCCCACGCAATAAATGACCACCAGCATGAAGCGGCTGTCCGGGTTCACAAACAGGCTGACCACCTTTTGTACCGATTCGCCGGTATTCGCCACCACAAACACCCCGCCGAGCATGGCGAGCATCTGCGGCAGGATCACCGCCCAGCCAATGGTATCGACCAGCCGACGCGACTGACGAACCGCATGCAGCGGCGTACCTTTTGTCAGCCACCAGCCGGTGAGGATAGCTGCCACACAGGCCACGCACAGCGCCGCCAGCGTAAGCTGTTTCTGGTCGAGCAGATAGACACCGCCAATCGACACGCCTTTCAGAAATAGCGTCCCGATGACCGTTACCACGGGGATCATCAGTGCCGGTAAAAACAGCGAGTTTTTCAGCCGGTTCGACGAGGCAACACGCTCCTCCTCGGTGGACATTTTATAATGCCCCTTCCCGACCAGCCCGAAACCGGCCAGCAGCGCAATCACGATAACGGCGCCGCCAATAATGCGATACGCCAGGGGCTTACCCAGCTCCTGCACCATCAGATCGCCAAACAGGAAGATCCCGCCAAACAGAAACCAGAACAGCGCCGTGGTATAGCGTTTCGGGTTAGCGCGATCGCGAAGGGTCATCACAACCAGCAGCATCACGACGAAGCCGATCAGGTAGTACACGCGGTTAATGGTGATGAGGGTCATCATGGTGCGATCTCCTGCGTACCCTGCTCTGCTTTCCAGGCCATCACGTCGCGACGAATGCTGGCATCGAGGCGTAGCAGACGCGTCATATGGATGATCAGTGCCGCAATGGCGGTCGGAATGGCCCACAGGCCGATATGCAGCGGTTCGATCCCCTCGATCCCGTTCTCTTTCAGGAACGCATCAATCAGCAGTACCGCGCCAAAGGCGATAAAAATATCTTCCCCAAAGAAAACCGCGATATTGTCACACGCGGCGGCATGGGCTTTGATTTTGTCGCGGATAGTCTGCGGCAGTTCCCCGTATTCATTCAGAGCTGCCCCTTCCGCCATCGGCGCCAGCAGCGGACGCACCGTTTGCGCGTGGCCGCCAAGCGACATCAGGCCCAGCGCAGCCGTTCCTTCGCGGGCAACAAAGTAGAGCATCAGGATACGCGCCGAGGTGGCGCTGGCGATCTTCGCGACCCAGGCCTGGGCGCGTTCTTTCAGCCCGTAATACTCTAATAGGCCAATCACCGGCAGGATCAGAATGAAGGTGGCAAGCGATCGGCTATTCACGAACTTTTCGCCAAAGGTTTCCAGCAGCATACCGAAATCCATGCCAACCAGCAGGCCCGTCGCCAGGCCCGCCACCACGACAACCAGCAGCGGGTTGAAACGCAGTGCAAAACCAATAACCACCACCGGAATCCCGATAAGTGGCAACAGTGTAGAACTGTCCATAAACGTTACCCTATCCAAAGTGAGCGTTGCGCGCCGACGGCTATTTTTTATACTTCGCAGCAGAGCGAAGCCGGTGCATTACGGCGCGCGATGTTGTGTTTTGCGTGAGGCTCCACAGAACCTGCACTAAAAAGCTATATCTGAACGTCAAAAACATGTAAACAATTTATCAATAAAATGTTCTTATTTTATCGACGGGTTTACATTTCGGGGGAAGGATCGTTATGACAGTAAAGAAAAAGACGACAGCGTTAAACCACGACGATATTGCGGACGGGCGAATCGTCTCCTCCCGTCATCTCGTCTCAGAGCGGTGTGCTGAATTATCAGAGCTGGAATATGCGCTGATCATGACCAGCAATGCGTTTAACAAATGGATGGTGCGCTGCATGACCGCAGCGGGTGAACCGGATATGGGGGCCTTTGATGTTTCGCTTCTGCACCACGTGAATCACCGCAACCGTAAGAAAAAGCTGGCTGACATCTGCTTTGTGCTGAACGTGGAAGATACCCACGTGGTGACGTATGCGCTGAAAAAGCTGGTCAAGGCGGGCTACGTCACCAGCGAGAAAGCGGGAAAAGAGCTTTTTTTCTCCACTACGGAGGAGGGAAAAGCGCTGTGCATGAAGTACCGGGAGGTGCGGGAGGCCTGCCTGATCAACATTCATGCGGAAAGCGGTATTCCGGGCGCGTCGATTGGCGAGACCGCGCAGTTACTCCGCGCGATCTCCTCCCTGTATGATACCGCCGCACGCGCGGCGGCCTCGCTTTAAGGACGGCGGAACAGGGTGATACTCCGCCCGGCCAGCTCGTAATCGACAGATTCAGTGATGATTTCCCCCGTGGTGGCATCCTCCGACGTCGAGAGTTCGAGCACCCAACCCCCTTCGCCAAACTGCGGGATCTGGAATGGCACCGTACCTTCAAACGGGTTAAACAGCATCAGCACGTCTTGCCAGACGCCCTCTTCCTGCTCAAGATCAGGACGGCTGATGGCAAGACCAAGGGTGGAACCCTCGTCCCACTGTTCCGACTGCTGCGGTCCGCCACCGGCGTTAAACCAGCGGATCTCCAGCCCGTCGCGCCAGTTCTCACGTCGCAGCAGCGGCTGCGTCGCGCGCAGGGCAATCAACCGACGGGTAAAGTCGCGCAGCTTCTCGTCGTTTTCAGTGAGTCCTTCCCAGTTTACCCAGGAGATCTCGCTGTCCTGACAATAGCCGTTATTATTGCCCTTTTGCGTCCGGCCAAACTCATCGCCTGCCAGCAGCATCGGCGTGCCGTGCGAGAAGAAGAGCGTGGTGAGGAAGTTGCGCTTTTGCCGCTCGCGGGTGGCAATGATATCCGGGTTTTCCGTCGGCCCTTCCTCGCCGTAGTTATACGAACGGTTATCGTTATGTCCGTCGTTATTATCTTCCCCGTTATCGGCGTTATGTTTCTCGTTGTACGATACCAGGTCGTTCAGCGTGAAGCCGTCATGCGCGGTGATAAAATTGACGCTGGCCCACGGACGACGCCCGCGCAGATCGTACAAATCACCGGACCCTAACAGACGGGCGGCAAAATCGTTAGAAACGTTATCCCCCTTCCAGTATTCACGTACCGTATCGCGGTATTTGTCGTTCCACTCACCCCAGCCAGGTGGGAAGCCCCCCACCTGATACCCGCCGGGGCCGATATCCCACGGCTCACCGATGAGCTTCAGCTTCGACAGCACCGGATCCTGGGTCACGGCATCAAAGAAGCCGCCGCGCGGATCGAACCCCTCCGGCTCACGTCCGAGAATGGTCCCGAGGTCAAAGCGGAAACCGTCAATCTGCATCGACTCCGCCCAGTAGCGCAGGGAGTCCATGACCATCTGTAACACGCGCGGGTGCGATGTATTAACGGTGTTCCCGGTGCCGGTGTCGTTGATGTAATACCGGTGCTGATCCGGCATGGTGCGGTAATAACAGAAGTTATCAATCCCCTTAAACGACAGGGTTGGTCCCAGCTCGTTGCCCTCCGCCGTGTGGTTATAGACCACGTCGAGGATCACCTCGATGCCCGCGTCATGATAGGCACGCACCATGTCGCGGAAACCCTGGATGCCCGCCGGGCCGTAATAGCGGGACGCTGGCGCAAAGAAACCGAGCGAGTTATAGCCCCAGAAGTTTTTCAGGCCGCGATCGAGCAGGTGCTGATCGTCAGGGAACCAGTGAACCGGTAGCAGCTCGACCGAGGTAATGTCGAGGCTTTTGATGTATTCCACCGAGGCTTTATGCCCCATCCCCTCAAACGTACCGCGCAGTTCAGGCGGAATAGCCGGGTTAAGCTGGGTAAAGCCTTTTACGTGGCTTTCATAGACCACGGTATGCGGCCACGGGATATCGGGCCGGCGTGAGTCCTGCCAGTCAACGGCATTGGGGTCGATGACCTTACATTTGGGCGTAAATGGCGCGCTGTCTCGCGTATCAAAACTGAGATCCAGCTCATCGTGTCCCAGCTCATAGCCGAAGTGGGCATCGTTCCACTCAATGTCACCCACCAGTTCACGGGCATAGGGGTCAATAAGCAGCTTATTGGGGTTAAAACGGTGACCGTTCTCCGGATCGTAGGGGCCATACACACGGTAGCCATACAGCGCCCCCGGTTTCAGATCCGGCACATAGCCGTGCCAGACCTCATGGGTATATTCCGGCAGTTCCAGGCGGGCGATTTCTGTTTTTCCCGAAGGATCAAACAGACACAGCTCCACCCGCTCCGCGTGGGCGGAAAACAGGGCGAAGTTTACCCCTTTCCCGTCATAATTTGCGCCCAACTGCTGGCCATGACCGGCCCGAATTTCAAACGTTGTATCCTTTGGCATTTTTGTTCTCCTCGATTAGTCGCAGGTAAGCAGAACCAACAAACATCCCTTTTCAGACGTTAAATCCAGCGTCTCTGGCAGAAGGCGACGCTCACCGGTAAACAGATCCCGGTAGTGCTTCCCGGCCAACTCCTGGGGTATGGCCACGATAGTGTTGGCCCACAGCAACGCATTGTCGGTGACGTCAAACACCAGACGCGGCACGGCGACGATCAGCGCCTCGTCATCTTTTATGCGGGCATAAACGATCAGATTCTCCTCCCGCTCACCGGTTACCTTCAGCGGCAGCCAGTCGCCGTAGCGGAAAAGTGCGGGGTAATGTGGCCGAAGCCGTAACAGCGTGGCGGTAACGTACTGCTTCACGCTGCCGTCTCGCCAGCGTTGCGCATCGTTAAAAACGGTGCCATCCGCTACGCTGAGGTTTTCCGCCAGTGCGGCGAAATCCGGTTCGCGGCGGTTATCCGGGTCGACGAGGCTGAAGTTAAGCCCCTCGCTGCCCTGGTAGATGTCCGGTACGCCAGGCGCAGTCAGCTTGATCACCGTCTGGCTCAGGCTGTTCATTAACCCAGCCCGAATAAACGGCTGGAGTGCGGCACTGAAATCACGCAGGAACAGGGTGTTATCCGGGGAAAGCAGATGGCGCACGTAGTCCAGGACCACGCTCTCGTAACCTTCGTTGCTGTCGATCCAGTCGGTACGCTGCTTGGCCTCGCGCAGGGCTTTCTCGATAAAGCCGAGGAAACGCTCTTCCAGTGACTTAAGGCCATCACGATCCTCAGGCGACAGGGTTGCTGGCCAGACGCCCGCCAGCGCCTGGAAGATCATCCAGGTGTCGGCGGCGTTCGGCGCGGTGCCATCGTTGAGGAATCGGACCTGCGTCTGGTTCATCTGCCGCCAGCGCGCCAGATTTTCTCCCCACAGATCTGGCGCTTCCGTCAGCGTATACAGACGAGCTCGTGCATCCTCGCCGCGTTTGGTGTCGTGGGTGGAGGTTCCCAGCAGCGCATCGGGCTGGCGGGCAAGTCGAATGCGCATCTCCTGATGAAAACGGGAAAGTGAAAACGCGCGCGGCGTCGGGTCGGCGCCGACTTCGTTCAGGGCCAGCTCCAGGTTATGGCGGAAGAACAGCGTATCCTCTACCGATTTCGCCATCAGCGGCCCGGTCAGTTGCTGAAAACGGGTGCGGAAAAGCGAGGCCAGCGCGTGGTCATGCTCCGGCAGATCGCCAGTAAGAATACGCACGATCAGGCTCAGAGCGGGTTCAGAGGCGTTGACGCTGGCGACCACACGGCTGAGCAGCGCCACATCCGGTGGCGTCAGTCCCTCAGCGGTGCCGTAGGTGCGATACACCGGAAACGCGATAAGCAGCTCACGCAGGGCATGGCGGATATCCTCATGCTCCACTTCTGCACCGTTATGCCCGGCCAGCTCGCTGGCTATTTTGAGCAACGTGGTAAATTCACCCTCAAAATTACGATCGGTCATCAGCCCTTTGGCGTTGCGAAGTTCCGCCTGCCTGTCCACGGTCGTACCCAGCGTCTCGTCGTAGAGCATCTCCAGCCGCGAGAGGTTGGTATCATCCACCAGCACTTCCGCCAGGGAGGCGATAAACTCATAACCCGTAGTACCTGAGATGGGCCACTCCGGAGGAAGCTGTTCCCCTTTGGCGAGGATTTTTTCCACCGTGATGTAGCAATCCGGTCCGGTAGCCGCACGCAGTCGCTGCAAATAGCCCAGCGGATCGGCAAGCCCGTCCACATGGTCAATGCGCAGGCCGTCGACAACCCCGGCGTGGACAAGCTCAAGGATCAGGTGGTGCGTATCTGCGAATACCGCCTCATCCTCTACCCGCACGCCGACCAGCCCGGTGATTTCAAAAAAGCGACGCCATGAAAGCTGTTTCGGCGCTTCACGCCAGGACATCAGCCGCCAGCTTTGCGCCTCGTGGATCTCAGCGATGCTCTTGCCTTCGGCATACGTGCCGGGATTAAGCGGATAGGCGGTATCATAGTAAACCAGCGCTGCGCTGTTTGTGACACTGTCACGTTTTAAGGTGATAGTCCCCCGCTCCAGCTCGGCTTCAAAGGTGTCGCCAAGAAACGGCAACGTCAGCGGTCGGGACCAGTCGATATCAAAATACGCCGCATAGCGGCTCTGCCTGCCATGTTCGATAACATCGCGCCACCAGCGGTTTTCCAGCGAGGTCGACATATGGTTAGGAACGATATCCAGAATCAGCCCCATCCCCGCCTGTTTCAGCGCCGCCGCCATGCGGTCAAACCCTTCCCGCCCGCCAATCGCCGGGTCAATTTCGTTGGGGTCGGTCACGTCATAGCCGTGGGTGGAATTCGTGGTTGCGGTGAAAACAGGCGACGCGTAAAGATGGCTGATACCGAGGTCTTTCATATACGGAATCAGGTCTGCCACGCGGTCAAAGGTCATGCCGTTGCGAAACTGAATTCGGTAAGTAGAGGAAGGGATCATAGCGCTGCTTCTCCATCAGCAAAGCGAACAACAATGCTGTTCGACGGCAGGTTTTCGACTGCCTCCGGCCAGCTAAAGATCGTTTTTCCGGGCAGGTCCGGTAAGGCGAGCGGCTTTTTGCCGATATTCAGCGCCAGCGACAACGTGCCGGACGGAAAACGCCAGCTCACGGCAACCATGCCGAGCGCCGTTTGCAGGACGTTACCCTCCACGGTGCCCCGCTGTTTCAGTAACGGGACGATAAAGCGCTGACGCAGCACAATCAGCTCGCGCGTGACGTGCAGCCACGCCCTGCCTTCCTCCGTGTCTGCCTTGTTCCAGTCAAGCTTCGACCGCATAAAGGTATTTACGTCATTGGGGTCCGGTACGGTTTCATCGTGCCCGGCATGGCCGGTAAACTCTTTCGCGCGCCCTTCCCGCACCGCTTTCGCCAGGTCGCCGTGGAAGTCGGTGAAAAAGAGGAACGGATGCGTTTCGCCATACTCCTCGCCCATAAACAGCAGCGGAATATGGGGCGACAGGAGCAGCGCCGCGAACAGCACGCGCGTTTTATCCGCCCCAGCCAGAGAGATAAGCCTCTCCCCCTGGGCACGGTTGCCGACCTGGTCGTGATTTTGAATAAAATCGACAAAAAACTGTGGGGGTTGCTCGCGACACTCTACCCCGCGCGATTTTCCGGTCTGAAGCGAGATTTCCCCCTGGTAGACAAAGCCTTCTACCAGCGCCCGCGCCAGTTTTTTCTCGGGCTCAAAGGCAAAATCCTGATAGTAGGCGTGTGATTCTCCCGTCGCGAAGACATGCGCGGCGTTGTGAAAATCATCATTCCATTCGGCGGTGAAAAGCGGCGTCTGACCATGCTCATCACGCGGATGCAGGAAAATCACGTTGCGACTGTCTTCGGTGGTCAGATGGATATGCCGATCCGGAAAGGCGTCGCGGATCCGTTGCGCTATCTCGGGAAGAATATGGGTCTCAGCGTCGTCATGGATCTGGTCGATGGCGTCGAAGCGCAGACCGTCAAGATGATACTCCGAGAGCCAGAATAACGGCGCCTCAGCGATGTATTGCCGGACAGCTTCAACCTCATAGGCAATACCGTTGCCCCACGGGGTCATACGATCCTGATGGAAAAACGCCGGCGAGAGCAACGGCAGGTAGTTCCCTTCCGGGCCAAAGTGGTTGAGTACGATATCCAGCACCACGGAAAGCCCGAGCGCGTGGGCGGCATCAATGAAGGCATGAAAATCATCCGGTGTACCATAAGCCGAGTGCGGGGCATACAGCAGTACACCGTCATACCCCCATCCGCGCGCGCCCCCGAACTGGGACACGGGCATCACTTCCAGTTGCGTAATACCCAGTTCGGCCAGATAAGGCAGTTTGTCGATGGCCGCCCTGAAGGTTCCTTCCCCGGTGAAGGTGCCGATATGCAGCTCGTAGATCACCGTCTCTTCCCACGGTCGTCCTTGCCATTCGCGCTGAGCGGGCAGGCTGCGACGCGGGTCGATCACCACCGACGGGCCATTGACATCAGCCTGCTGCGCGCGCGAGGCCGGGTCCGGCACCGCCATTCCATCCTGTAAAACAAACTGATACGTCGTACCGTGCCTGATGCCGGGCACGTCAATCTGAAACCAGCCGTCGCCCACCGCCGCCATGTGAATGTCGGTATCGGTTAAACGCAACGTGAGATCTTTTTGCCCTTCTGCCCAGACGCGAAAACGTACAACGTCATCGGAAATAAACTCAGCACCCCAGTGCCTGCGACATGTTCTGAATTCCATTCATTGTCCTCGAATGACCACATTTTACGCGGAACGAAATACAAGCTTAGACCAGGATCTACAGAGTGTTATGCCAGCAGAGTATGCCGCTTCGTCTATTATCTATTTATAACTCCCACTTAAGGAATACTATGCATATTCGAAAAGGATTAAGCACCGACCTTGCCCGTCTTGAATGCTGTGATTTTTCTTTTACGGTCGATGAGATTGCCAGAGAGCCTTTTCTCAATGGTGATTTGCATATCGAGGCGCTGACCGAACCTTATCTTAAAACCTATGAACTGGATCTCCAGACGCTGGAAAATCATTGTGTTAATCCGGATTCAATATTTCTTATCGCCGAAACGGATGACGGTGAAATCGCCGGTTTTATTACCGCGTCCTGCAACTGGAATAAATTTATATCGGTGGATTACATTGCCGTGGAGCGTTCAAAGCGTCGTACGGGCGCGGCGCACAAGCTGATGTCCGCCACCCACGTCTGGGCGCGAAGCCTCAATGCGCCCGGGTTACGGCTGGAGACGCAGAACGTTAATGTTTCTGCCTGTCTTTTTTATCGTCACTATGGGTTTATTCTCGGCGGTTACGATCGCTACCTTTACAACGCCCTGCCGGAAAAAGATGAGGTCGCCCTTTTCTGGTATTACATGCTGGCTTGAGAAAATATTTTATATCCGCTACCGGAAGATAGATTTGTCTGAATTTGTCAATTTTGCCCGCTTACGTTTAATTAACGACTAATCTTGGAATTCACTATTAAGGAGGCCGGTATGTCTACAGGAAATAATCACACGCTGCATTACCCTCGTCCACCGTTTGCTGAACAACCGCAAAGGGCCCCCGGGCTGGCATCGGAAATGAAGCCAATACCGGATCATGGTGAAACAAGTTATATCGGGTCAGGAAAACTGGCAGGAAAAAAAGCGCTGATTACCGGCGGTGATTCCGGAATTGGTCGCGCGGTAGCGATCGCCTATGCCCGTGAAGGCGCAGATGTCGCTATTGGCTATCTGCCGGAAGAGGAGTCCGATGCGGCATCGGTCATTGCGCTGATTCAGGCTGAAGGCCGTAAAGCGGTCGCCATTCCGGGCGACATTCGCGTGGAGTCGTTCTGCGACACGCTGGTGGAAAAATCCGTTGCCGAACTGGGCGGCCTGGATATTCTGGTGAATAACGCCGGACGCCAGCAGTACTGTGAATCTATCGACGATCTCACCACGGCAGATTTTGACGCGACGTTTAAGACCAACGTCTATGCCCCCTTCTGGATCACCAAAGCTGCGCTACGCCATTTGCAGGAAGGCGCCGTGATCATTAACACCACTTCCGTTCAGGCGTTTAAACCGAGCGCGATCCTGGTGGACTATGCGCAGACCAAAGCCTGTAACGTAGCCTTTACCAAGTCTCTGGCCCAGCAGCTGGGACCGCGTGGAATTCGGGTGAATGCCGTCGCGCCAGGTCCATACTGGACGCCTCTTCAGTCCAGCGGCGGCCAGCCGCAGTCCAAAGTTCAGAAGTTCGGGGAAGATACGCCCCTGGGCAGACCGGGCCAGCCGGTTGAAATCGCACCGCTGTATGTATTGTTTGCCTCCGATACCTGCTCATACGCCTCCGGGCAAGTGTGGTGCTCTGACGGCGGTACCGGCGTGCTGTAAAGCATCCTCTCAGACCTATCCATTCCATGGATAGGTCACATTCACTTCCCGGCGGTTCTCAAAAATCGCAGTTGAACTATGATGAACTTACTATTGAGGAGCCCATCATGTTTACTGTGAAAAAACTTGCGATATCAACCCTGTTGACCGGTTCGGTTTTATTCTTTCCCGCTATCCACGCGGTGGCCAGCGTTCCGCAGCATGTGGTGAAACAGCAGGCTGGCGGCTACAGCGTTCAGGTTGGCGATACGATTGTCACCGCCTTTACGGACGGCAGCGTGCCGCAGGATCTGCACGCCTTACTGCGCCGGACGACGGCGGAAAATACCGATGCGTTACTGGCTAAAAACTTCCAGGCCAATCCGGTGGAAGCGTCGATTAACGCGTTCTATATCGCCATCCCCGGCCACAAAATTCTGGTGGATACCGGTTCTGGTCAGCTGTTTGGCCCCGGCAAAGGCGGGCGGCTGATTGAGAGCCTGGCGACCCAGGGCATCAAACCCGAAGATATTACCGATATTCTGATCACCCATGCGCACTCCGATCACGCTGGCGGCCTGGTTAAAGACGATCAGCGCGTGTTTACCCGCGCGCAGGTGTATGTCGGCAAACCGGATATCGATTTCTTCTTTAACGACGAGAACCAGAAAAAGTCTGGCTATGACCAGAACTACTTCGACGTCGCGCACAAGACCTTAAAGCCCTATCTGGATGCCGGAAAAGTGACGACCTTCTCCGGCACGGAACAGCTTCTGCCGGGCATCAGCGGTACGGTTCACCCGGGTCACACTCCAGGCTCCGCGTTCTACACGCTGGAGAGCAAAGGTGAAAAAATGACTTTTGTCGGCGACATCATTCACGTTGCCGCGGTTCAGTTCCCACAGCCCAACGTGACGATTGCTTACGATGAGGATCAGGACGGCGCCGCCCGGGTGCGCAACGCTGCTTTCGCTGAGTTTGTGAAAAATAAAGCGCTGATTGCGGCGCCACATCTGCCTTTCCCCGGGATCGGCTATGTGACGAAAGGTGAGCGGGACGGCTACGCGTGGGTTCCGGTGACCTATACCAACCGTGACGCAAAATAAGATGTCCCCCTCCGATATAGATATGGACCTGATCCTGACGCTGGATGCGTTACTCAGGGACCAGAATATCACCCATGCCGCCGCGCGGCTGGGCATCAGCCAGCCGGCGATGTCTGCCCGCCTTGCGCGCCTGCGCGTGTTGTTTGGTGAGCCGCTGTTTGTCCCTTCCCCACACGGACGTGGGGTGTTACCGACGCCGCGCGCCGAGGCGTTAAGGCCGCAGGTCGCGACGGTTTTGCAGGGTATATCGGCGATGCTTGAACCCACCACGTTTAACGCGCAGAACAGCAACCGCACCTTCGTGATTGCCCTGCACGAGAACCCGGCGCTGATGCTGGGGGCAGAGTTGCAGAATCAGATTAGCAGTGCGGCGCCAGGTATCCGCCTGCGTTTTGCGCTCCCGGAAACCCAACTGCTGCCAGCGCAGATGGAAAATGGCGATGTGGATATTTATGTCGGCGTTAACGCGGTGGCGCACGATGCATGGGTCAGACGCAAGCTGTTTGACGATGAATATGCCACAGCCCAGCGAAAAGGCCATCCGCGCGGTACGGGTCCGATGGATCTGGATAGCTATTGTAGCCTTTCCCACCTGGTGGTTTCATCCGAGGGCGACCCGTTCGCGGGCTTTGTCGATCAGCACCTGGCGGGGCTTGGCCACCAGCGTAACGTAGTGATGTCGACGCAAAGCTATGCGATGGCGCCTGCGATTGTTGCCGGTACCGATTTGCTCTGCACCTTACCCAGACGCATGTTGCTACGGTTTACGCAAACGCTTGATATTTTTCCGCCGCCGCTGGATCTCCCGCCGATCGTCATTGGTATGTACTGGCACCCGAAAAACAGCCAGGATCCGGCTAACCGCTGGCTGCGAGAACAGCTTCTTCAGGCCGCCGGACGTCAGGTATGATCGAGGATACTCATCAATTTTTTCAGCACCTCAGAGCGAATAATCCGGTGGCAAACCAGCGTCAGCTCGCTCTCCCGGAGTCGGTCAAGAATATCCACAAAGACGACGTTTTGTACGCATATCGCCTTCGCTGAAGCCGGCAGCATGGCGATGCCAAACCCTGCCGAGACGAGGCTTATCACCGTGGGGACATCGGTGGCATTTTGCACAACGTCAGGCTGTATGCCCGCGCTGTGGCAGGCATCATAGAAATATTGCTCCAGCCCCATCCCCTCCGGGTCGCGCAGGGCGATCCACTTCTCCTCTTTCACCGACGCAAGCGTCAGCGCGGCGGAGCCCGCCAGGCTGTGTTGACGAGGTAAGGCCAGCACGGCTTTTTCCGTTGTGAAAGGACGGCTTTGCAGATCGTCAGGCAGCAGCGGTAACGGGGCACGAATAATGGCCACATCCAGCTGGTTGCTTTGCACGCCGGTATAAAGGGTTTGCACGTTTCCCGTCATCATTGAAAGGCTGATGGCGGGCCATTTCTCATGTAAAAGCCGCAGCGCGGCGGGCAGCTTACTGTCGAATATCGCACTTGAAACACATCCGAGATTCAGCACGCCCTGTTCTCCTCTGGCCGTCTGTCTGGCATCCAGAATCGCCTGATCGGTCATTAAAATCGCGACTCTGGCTTTACTGAGAAACGCCTCACCGGCTGGCGTCAGCGTCAGGCGACGATTCGCCCGGCTAAAGAGCATTACCCCCAGACGATCTTCAAGCGTTTTTATCTGCTGACTCAGCGCGGGCTGCGCCATGTTAAGGCGCTCCGCCGCTCGATGCATGTGAAGCTCTTCCGCCACCACGATAAAATTGCGCATCAGTCGAAACTGCATACCATGCCTTTATTATTGATAATAAAATTCATATTAAAATAGCATAAATGATGCAATTGATAGCCCTCTTCGTCCGGTTAAGAATGGATACATTCATCCGAGGGGGGAAAAATATGGAAAACCACATCAACGATCTCAGAAGTGCTATCGAACTGCTCAAACGCCATGAAGGTCAATACCTTGAAACCAGCCATCCGGTCGATCCTGACGCGGAGCTGGCGGGTGTGTACCGGCATATTGGTGCTGGCGGCACGGTAAAACGTCCGACGCGCATTGGCCCGGCGATGATGTTTAACGCTATTAAGGGATACCCCGACTCCCGTATTCTGGTCGGAATGCACGCCAGCCGCGAGCGGGCAGCGCTCCTGTTGGGCTGCGAACCCTCTGAACTGGCAAAACATGTCGGCCAGGCCGTGAAAAACCCGATTGCTCCCGTTGTGGTTCCGGCGGCACAGGCGCCGTGTCAGGAACAGGTGTTTTATGCCGACAATCCGGACTTCGATCTGCGTAAATTGCTTCCGGCACCGACCAACACGCCGATAGATGCCGGTCCGTTCTTCTGTCTGGGGCTGGTGCTGGCAAGCGATCCGGAAGATGCCTCACTGACCGATGTCACTATTCACCGTCTCTGCGTGCAGGAGCGCGATGAGCTCTCCATGTTTCTTGCCGCGGGCCGCCATATTGAAGTGTTCCGTAAGAAAGCCGAGGAGGCGGGTAAACCGTTGCCGGTCACGATCAATATGGGTCTCGATCCCGCTATCTATATTGGCGCCTGTTTCGAAGCCCCTACCACGCCCTTCGGCTACAACGAATTGGGTGTCGCCGGTGCGTTACGTCAGACCCCCGTCGAGCTGGTGCAGGGTGTGGCCGTAAATGAAAAAGCGATTGCGCGTGCGGAAATTATCATCGAAGGCGAACTGCTGCCGGGCGTGCGCGTAGTAGAAGATCAGCATACCCACACCGGGCACGCGATGCCGGAATTTCCCGGCTACTGCGGGGAGGCTAACCCCTCCTTACCGGTAATAAAAGTGAAGGCCGTCACGATGCGTCATCAGGCGATCCTGCAAACCCTGGTAGGACCGGGCGAAGAGCACACCACGCTGGCCGGTTTGCCAACGGAGGCCAGCATCCGTAATGCGGTGGAAGAAGCCATTCCCGGTTTTCTGCAAAACGTCTATGCGCATACCGCTGGCGGCGGCAAGTTCCTTGGCGTATTGCAGGTGAAAAAACGCCAGCCCTCTGACGAAGGGCGTCAGGGTCAGGCGGCTCTCATTGCGTTAGCCACCTATTCCGAGCTTAAAAACATTATTCTCGTCGACGAAGATGTGGATATTTTCGACAGCGACGACATCTTGTGGGCGATGACGACCCGTATGCAGGGCGATGTCAGCATCACCCATCTGCCGGGGATCCGCGGACACCAGCTCGATCCGTCTCAGGCGCCGGACTACAGCCCCTCCATTCGTGGCAACGGGATCACCTGCAAAACGATTTTCGACTGTACGGTGCCCTGGGCGCTGAAGTCCCGCTTTGAGCGTGCGCCCTTTATGGAGGTAGACCCAACGCCGTGGGCACCTGAACTGTTTAAAAAATAGCGTTAACCGGAAAATCTTCTTCACCCTTCACGGGTGAAGAACCTCACGCTGAAATTGCCGCGTCCCCTGCTTTCTTGTAACCTTTGAGCGTTTATCACATCCCCATAAAAAATGAGACTACCGGACGCCTATGACAGCACATGTTTCCAACGATCCTTTGCATGGCGTAACCCTCGAAATGCAGGTTAACGCGCTGGTTGCGCGATATGGCTGGAATGAACTGGGCAACCGAATCAAAATCAACTGTTTTCGCAAGGACCCGAGTGTTAAATCGAGTCTGAAGTTCCTGCGCCGCACCCCATGGGCGCGGGCGGAAGTTGAAGCCCTCTACCTCGACTCCCTTCACGATGACGGTAACGGGGAACAGGACGAACCGGCGTTTAATCCCTGGACGGATAGCCGGACACCCAGGAGCTAACACGCAAATGATGCGACACGTAAAACGGACTGGCGCGCTGCTTGGCTGCGCGCTTTTACTGGTAAGTTGCACTTCCAAACCACCTAAATCACTCGTAACCCCGCTGCCGCAGGCGAGACCTGTACAGCAGACTAAAGAACCCATGCGCGGGATCTGGCTGGCGACCGTCTCCCGTCTCGACTGGCCTCCCGTTTCATCGGTGAATGGCCGTAGCGCGGACCAGCGCATCGCCCAGCAACAGCGGGCGCTGACGGACAAGCTCGATAAGCTGAAAAATCTTGGGATCAACACCGTCTTCTTTCAGGTAAAACCGGACAGTACGGCGCTGTGGGCTTCTAAAATACTGCCCTGGTCAGATACCCTGACGGGGACTATCGGGGAAGATCCCGGTTACGATCCGCTTCAGTTTATGCTGGATGAAGCGCACAAGCGTGGGATGAAGGTTCATGCCTGGTTTAACCCATACCGCGTTTCCACCAACACGAAGCCGTCGACCATCGCCGCGCTTAACCGCACCTCGTCGCTTCATCCTTCGAGCGTGTACGTCCTGCATCCAGAGTGGATCCGCACCTCGGGGGATCGTTTTGTTCTCGACCCGGGCATTCCCGAGGTGCGGGACTGGATAACCCAGGTGGTGATGGAAGTGGTAAATCATTACCCTGTCGACGGCGTTCAGTTCGATGACTATTTTTACACCGAGACGCCGGGTTCCCCCCTGAATGATGCCTGGACCTTCAGGCGCTATGGCGAAGGATTTTCGTCAAAAGCGGACTGGCGTCGACACAATACGCAGCAGTTGATTGTGCAGGTCTCCAGGGCGATCAAGCAGGCTAAACCTGAGGTCGAATTTGGCGTCAGCCCGGCGGGGGTCTGGCGCAATCGCTCCTTCGACCCGGCAGGCTCGGACACGCGCGGCGCCGCAGCCTATGATGAATCCTACGCTGACACGCGCAAATGGGTACAGCAGGGATTACTGGATTACATTGCGCCGCAGATCTACTGGCCCTTCGCCCGCGACGCGGCACGTTACGATGTGCTGACAAAATGGTGGGCTGACGTGGTGAAACCGACCCACACCCGTCTGTATATCGGGATCGCGTTCTACAAAGTGGGCGCGCCTTCCAGAAACGAACCGGACTGGACGGTGAACGGCGGCGTACCGGAGCTGAAAAAACAGCTCGACCTCAATGATTCACTGCCAGACGTTAAGGGCACCATCCTGTTCCGTGAAGACTATCTTAACCAGCCGCAGACGCAGGAAGCAGTAAATTACCTCCGGGGACGCTGGGGTAGTTGACTGAAAAAAGGCAGAAACGTCCTGTTTCTGCCTTTCTTTTTACGGCTTCGGTCCGAACATTGCCTCAAGCTGTTTTGCGTCTGGCATACCCACGACCTGTTGCAGTTCGTTTTGCTCATTCAGGTAATAAATAGCCGGTGTGGCATTCGCGCCGAGACTGTCCATGAGCGTCTGGTGATTTTGCAGGATCTCAACGGTTTCCCGGGACGCCGCTCCTTCAGGTTTCGGCAGCTTTTTACCGCCGGACAGCTCGTACGCTTTCCAGGCCGACACCGGATCTTTCGCATTCAGGATCGCGGAGGCGTTACGCCCGCTGTTCGGGTTAAGAAACGCAACCAGCAGCGTGTTGAGCTGGACCTTGCCAGCCTTCACCCACGGCTGCGCTTCAGCCCAGATCTGCTTGCAGTACGGGCAGTACGGGTCGGCAAAGACGAAGACTTTGCGCGGGGCACTCTCCGCGCCCTCCTTCAGGGGATGCGCCGCATTGAGCTTTTTCCACATCTCGCGGCCCATCGGGGCGTAGATCTCTTTCTGGAAAAAGGCCTCGCTGAGGTTGGTTCCCTTCTCATCATACAGATAGCCAGACACGACGTGCTTTCCGTCAGGGGTCAGAAAGAGCGTCACGCCCATGTCCTGATATTGCCCCAGCCACGCTGGCGCGCCGCCGGGGGCGTCAATTTTCTTAATGATCTTGATGTCCTGCTGTTCACTGAAGTGCTTCACCACATCCGGAAGCGACTCCTCTGCGCTGACCAGCCCCGAAACCATCAGAGCAGAGAGTAACAGCACCTTTTTCTTTGCTAACCGTTGAAGCATAACGACCCCTCTAAAATATTGTTTTTCAGAGTGGTCGAAGTTTATTGCCCTGTCAACGCTTCATAAATATCCTTGAGGCGGCTACGCAAAAATCGCACGGCTTTGTGTTTGCGGGATAATAACGCCTGCACACTGTCGCCTGTTTCCTCTGCCAGCACCTTCATGCTGTAGCCCTCAAATTCCGTTTTTTCAAACACCTCGCGCTGAGGTGGCGGCAGTTCCGACAGGGCTTGCCCCAACTCTTCCCATAGCAGCATGTTGAGATACTCCTCTTCCGGCGTTTGCGGTACGCCGAATAACGTTTCTGCAATCTCCTGCTCCGGAAAGTCCTCGTCATCTGCTGTCAGGTACCCCGGCAGTGAAACCTCGTGCTTTTTTCGCGCCCGGTCGATCATCTCATTTCGTGTGGCGCGAAACAGCCAGGCGGCGACGTTCTCGACCGGTTGTTCCACTTTCATCAACTGCCAGGTCACTTCCTGAAGAATATCATCGACATCATCACGAACCGCAGTCCTTCCGCGAATGAAGGCTTTTAGCCGCGTGCGGCAGGCATTGAGTGCCGAGATCAGTAATGATTCCCCCGCCTCACCGGCTTTCATATCGCTCACTCGGCTTCCGGCGCTTTCGCACCGTTATCATCTCGTTTTTCATCCCGGCCATCGTGCCATCGGCAATGACCATGGCGACCAAATCCCGCCCGACGCTGCTGAATGAAGGCCTCACGTTGTTCGGGGCTCATATTCATCCATTGTTCGTGCATACGGCGGTGCGCACCGAACATACCGGGACGGAAACCCAGCCCACCGAAAAGAATGCGGCTCAGCAGCAGGATCCCCAGCGCCTGCCAGAAGCCAATGGCTTTAACCCCCAGGATGGCCGGGAGCAACGCGTTCCACAGGGACATGACCAGCAGGCCAAGCACCACGTACAGGACTGCGCCAATCACGATGCCCTTACCCATACGATGGCGGCCCAAGCCACGCCCGTGACCTTTTCCGTGCATATCAAAATTTCTCATGTGTGCCTCGTTTATGTTGAATGATTATGGTCTCTGATGAGGTAGACGGATGAGAAACAGAAATATTGCCGGGGAAAGAGAAAATTTATGTGATAGCGGCGTTGTATGGATAACAGTATTGGCTGAAGGAGATTGTGCAGCGGCTGAATACAAACATTAAAAAGGCTCCCTCGGGAGCCTCTCTGAACATCACGCCGTAGCAGGCAAACTAAAGCGCGAGATACTTTGGGACAGCTGCTGCGCCTGCTCCTCCAGCGAGGCCGCGGCGGCGGCGGATTGCTGCACCAGCGCCGCGTTCTGCTGGGTCACACCGTCCATCTCCGTTACGGCCTGCCCAACCTGACCAATCCCGCGGCTCTGCTCTTCTGAGGCAACCGAAATCTGTTCCATCAGCATATGCACTTTATTCACAGAGCTGATAATAGAATCAATCACCTCTCCCGAACGATTCACCAGTTCCGCACCGTTTTTCACGCTGGAAACAGACTGGGCGATGAGGCTTTCGATATCCTTCGCCGCCACCGCGCTTTTCTGGGCCAGTGTGCGCACTTCACTTGCTACCACGGCAAATCCTCGCCCCTGCGCGCCAGCACGCGCCGCTTCAACGGCCGCGTTTAGCGCCAGAATATTAGTCTGGAAAGCAATGCTGTTGATGACGCTGGTGATGTCCTCAATACGCTTCGAATTGGACGCGATAGTATTCATCGTTTCGATGACTTCACGGGTTACCGCTTCACCGGTATGGGCATTTTTCACGGCATCCTGCACCAGCTTACCGGCCTGGAAAACGTTGTCGGTGTTATTCGCCACCGTCGCGCTCAGCTCTTCCATGCTGGCGGCCGTCTGGGTCAGGGCCGAAGCCTGTTGCTCGGTACGGGAGGCCAGGTCGATATTGCCGGAGGCAATTTCCTGCGCCGCATGCGTCACGGTGTGGCTGGCATCGCGCACCTGAGAAATGGTGGAGAGCAGCGCCTGGCGCATCTGCTCCATCGAGGACATCAGGTGATCGATTTCATTCCCGGAATCACGCTTGATCGGTACCGGTACGTCCAGCTTCCCGGCCGCAATCTGGCGACAGTGCTCGCGCGCCAGGTTCACCGGCGCAAAGACCACGCGTTTCATCAGCAGGCTGACGGCGAAGATCACCACCACGAACAGCACCGCAATACTGGCGATAATAACCAGACCCGACACAAAATCATGGCTCGCCTCCTCGTTCAGCGTTTTGGCGTACTTCTGGTGAACGGAGAGAACCTGATCGAGCACAATTTCATATTGGCGATCGAGTTGAGACACCACGGGAATAAGAGCGTTGAACCGCGACACGTCGTGAGCGGCGGCAGCGGCGATGAGAGGCGCCAGTCCCTGGTTACGGTAGTTTTGCCACGCCTCCTGGTAGGCAGTGACCAGCGGGGCTTCGTCCGGCAAACGCGGCGAGGCCATAAACGCCGAAAATGCACTATCGGCTTTGGTCAGCGCCTCTTTAACCGAGGCCAGTTTCGCAGACGGGTCGGTAGCGTCCCCCGCTTCCACCATTTTCACATACTCCATAACCCTGACGCGCAGGGTTCGGCTGTGGTTAATGGGATCAATAATGGACAGAACCACCTGAATTTCTTTGTTCACATTATCCAGCGAAGTATTACTTTTAATGATGAGCCCAACGCTGGTGATAGTGCTGGCCACAAAGAAGAAAAGCAGGGAAAACAGGATAATCAGGGATGATTTTTTCAACGACATAACACACCTCAGGGATATAATTTCCCTTTGGTTATCGGCTGAATCCAATCTTTAATTAATTAAAGTTATAGATGTACCTCTCATACGTTACCCTGTCACTCCACGGCCTTGTATCGCCGTTGCAGGGTGGCATCCAGCTTACGCTGGATCGGCTCCGGCGTTTCCCCTTCAATCAGTTTGCCAATCAGATCAAAGCAGTGCCAGGCGAGCTGGCGGTTATCCTGACGAACGGTATCGACAGGAATGGTCAGAGAATCATAGAGATAGTGATCGTCAAAGCTGGCCAGACGCATATCGCTTTGCAGCAGATTATGTTGCCCCATATAGCGCAACACCCCTTCCAGCAGACCGCAGGCGGCGGTAAAAAGGGCTTTTGGCGGGCGGCCCAGGCGCGCGCAAAGCTCGGCAAACATTTCGTAGCCGGAGCTCGGATGGTAATTACCATGAATGATCCACTCCGGACGTAACTCGACGCCAGCGTCACGCAGCCCCTGCTTAAACCCTTCCAGACGGTCACGCGTCGGGGAAAGCCGCGGCTGGCCGCCGAGGAAGTAGAACTCATCCGGATGCTGGCGCGCGATGTCGGCCACCAGTGTGGCGGTTGGGGTAATTGAATCGGTGAGGACCAGCGGCAGAGTACTGTCGTTCATATGACGGTCAAAAAGCACAACGGGCAACTGTTCGCTCAGCTTTTGATAGTCCGCGTCGTTGAGCATGCTGGAGGCGACAATCAGCCCGTCCACCTGGCGGGCCACCATGTTATTGACCACCACCGTCTCCTGGCCCGGATTTTCATCGCTACAGGAGATCAGCAGCTGAACACCCGCCTCGCGGCAGAGGGTCTCCAGCTCATGAGAAAAAACGGCAAACCCGTAGTTGGTGATTTCTGGCACCACCAGACCAATGGTGTGGCTGCGGTTGTCCCGCAGCGAACGGGCGTGAATACTGGGCTGATAATGATGTTCTTTGGCAATCGCCAGCACGCGCTCGCGTGTCTCCTCCGCCACCCGAAGCTCTTTGCTGCGGCCGTTCAGCACCAGGCTGGCGGTGGCTTTTGATACCCCCGCGAGCTCCGCGATATCTTTAATGGTGACGCGTTTTGTTTTTCTCACAACGACTTAGATCCGGCTGCCAAAACCTCTATTCTATCATGCAGCTGCGCAGCGACCAGTAGCGTAATGTGATGTCGGACGCACCTTCGAAGCGTACCTGGGCCGGATGGTCAGGAAAATAGCGGCTGCTCATGACGCCTTCACCGTGATTGATGAAAATTTCGACGCTGGAACGGTCACACAGCACGCGTAAATGATGAACAGTGCCCTGCCAGTAGCGGGTCAGCGTGTCTGCGGTTTTCAGACTGGCGCGTTCCAGACGGATCCCCGCATCATCCACAATCAGTCGCAACGCGCCGGCAAAATCCACGTTCACGCACGAGGCGCTCAGTTCGAACTCAAGACGCGCTCCCGCCAGCACCGGGGCATCGCTGGCGCGTCCCTGCCAGTGGTGTTCATCCTCGCGCAGCGTTTCCAGCTCACGGACCGGGGTCTGCCAGAGCTTACCGTCGCGGTAGCGCAGCTCGCGAGGAAAGGTCATCTGGTGGATCCAGCCGTGCGCCCGCGTAGGCTGGAGCATCTCTTCGCCGTCCGGCACGCCCATCCAGCCGATGAGGAGGCGGCGGCCATCTTCTGCCACCGTGGTTTGCGGCGCGTAAAATTCGAATCCGGCGTCAAGCTCATGCAGCTCGCCGTGCGTAAATGCAGGCGTTTGATAATCAAAGGCCCCGCTCATCCAGACGGCCGGATAGGTGTTGAGATAGCGATGCGGTTCGCGCGCCAGCCCCTGCGGGCAGCAGATCAAGACGTGTGTGCCATCAAGCGCAAACAGATCCGGGCACTCCCACATATAGCCCGCGTCCGTGAGTCCGTTGACGCCGTGACCAGCGATTTCGCCGCAGGGCGCCCAGGTGTGTAAATCGGCTGACGTAAACAGCAGCACCTTGCCGCGCTTATGCCGATCCTGCGCCCCGAGCACCATGTACCACTGCCCGTCATGGCGCCACACTTTCGGATCGCGGACGTGCCCGGTATACCCGTCCGGCAGAGGCAACACCGGTCCCAGTTTGGCAAACGTGCCGTCGTCATTTTGCACCGCCAGACACTGCCAGGCGGTGCGGCCGCCATCGTCAAACTTAACGTTGCCGGTATAGCACAGGGTCAGCACGCCGTTGTTATCCACGGCGCTGCCGGAGTAACAGCCGTTGCGGTCATACTCTTCGTCAGGCATCAGCGCCATTGGCTCGTGCTGCCAGTGCACCAGATCTGCTGAGCTCCAGTGTCCCCAGCACTTGTAGCGATGATCGCAGCCCAGCGGGTTCCACTGATAAAACAGATGATAGCGTCCGGCAAACCAGATAAAGCCGTTCGGATCGTTCATCAGCCCCGTCACCGGCGCGGGATGCCACTGCGGATAGTGGCTGTCCGCCAGCGCACGCGGTTGGCCTTGCATCACGGCCTGCAATACGGCAGGCCAGCGGGAAGTTAAAGTCATTATTCAGAGTCCGTCTTATATTTCAGCAGCAGAGAGACGGTGAACGCCACGCCAAATGCAATCACCATGCCGATAATATAGTTGAGCAGCGAGCTGGCCTGAACGATAGCCATACCGGGAATCGCGGTCAGGCCAACGGCGGTCATGTAGACATGCACCGACACCACCCAGGCACCGCCCGCCGCACCACCGATCAGCGCCGCGATAAACGGCTTCACAAAACGCAGGTTGATGCCAAAAATTGCCGCTTCGGTGATGCCCAGCATCGCGGAAAACGCCGACGGTAAGGTAATGGCTTTGATTTTAGCATCGCGGGTTTTGAACCACACCGCCAGACACGCCCCGCCCTGCGCCACGTTCGCCATCGCCCAGATCGGCAGCAGGAAGTTAACGCCAATCGACGGATTACCCAGCAGTCCGGCCTCAATAGCGTGGAAGCTGTGGTGAATGCCGGTAATGACAATCACCGAATAGAGCCCACCAAACAACAGCCCGGCCAGCCAGCCCGCGTGGGCAATCAGGGTGCTAAGAATGAAGGAGATCCCGTCGCCCAACGCGCGTCCCGCCGGGCCAATAATCAACAGCGCGATAAAGCCGGAGATAATGACGGTCAGGAACGGCGTCAGGATCAGATCTAACGCATCCGGTATTGCCCGGCGCAGCTGTTTTTCCACAATGCTCATAAACCACACCGCCAGCAGCACCGGGAAGACGGTTCCCTGATAGCCAATCATGGCGATTTCAAGACCGAAGAAGTTCATGGTGTGGAAGCCGGACGCTACGCCCCAGGCGTTGGTCAGCGCCGGATGAGTCAGGATGCCGCCGAGCGTTGCCCCCAGATACGGGTTGCCGCCAAACTCCCGCGCGGCGGTGAAGCCAATCAGGATCGGCAGAATAATAAACGCCGCCGAGCTGCACATATCCAGCATGATATAGAGCGCGTTATCCGGATTACCCCAGCCGTAGGTTTTAACCATCCCCAGCAGGCCCATCAGCAGACCCGAGGCCACGATCGCCGGGATAATCGGCACGAAGATGTTGGAGAGCAGACGCGCGATACGCTGGAACGGGTTCAGCTTGCGGGCCGCAATATCCGCCGCTTCCGATTTACTGGACTCGCTAATTCCTGCCGCCTGAATAAACGCGGCGTAAACCTTATTCACCACCCCGGTGCCGAAGATCACCTGCATCTGCCCGGCGTTGCGAAAACAGCCTTTCACGCCTTCAACCTTGCCGATAGCCTGCTGGTCGGCAAGCGCATCATCGACCAGCACCAGACGAAGGCGCGTGGCGCAATGTGCCGCGCTGGCAATGTTCTCTTTGCCACCGAGCAGCGGAATCAGCTCGCGCGCAATATGATTAAAATCCATAGATACCTCTTCCTGACCTCTTTTTATGGTGTTTGAAACGCCCCCGCGATGCGGGAGCGTGAAGGGTTAAAACCAGGTTTCCATCTGCACCCCAAAGTTCCATTCCCCGCCCGCGTTAAAGCCGCTGCTGCCAAAGGCGTCATCGCTGGCGTAGTTATCCAGCTTGCTGCTCCAGTCCATCCAGGTGGCGAACAGACGCAGCTCCGGACGGCTGAAGAAATCGCCAATCTTGCCCGCCTTTAACGTCGGCGCGAAGGTCAGCTTGTAGAAGCTACCGTTAACCGCATTGCGATCCTTGTAGCCTTCCGGGCTTAAATCCATGTACTGATAGCTGCCCTCGAACGCGAGGGCGAAATTCTGGGTCACCTCTTTGATCAGACGCGTGTTGAGCGTGACCCACTCATAGCTGTCGCCCTTCACGTAGCGGTCCTTACTGCTTTGAGCCAGCACGGCGGGCGCAATGTGCCAGCCACCGCCCAGAGGCGTGACACCGTAACTAGCAAAACGCCAGGTATCGGCTTCTGACAGCAGCGCGCCGTCTGAACCAATGCTTTTCACCTCGGCGCCCAGACCGTGGCCGTAAAGGAGCGCCGTTTTGGCGGAACCTTCCCGCAGGCCGTAGAAGCTCTCGTTATGCAGACCAACCAGCGCATGTACTCCGTTATTGGCCGCGTCGGTTTTAATCGGATCGCCGTTGCTGTCCTTACGGTCGTCGTTATCTTTTGCCCGTAAGCCGCTGACCATCATCTGCACCGGCCCGGCGAAGTGATTCATGCTGAGGATGTAGTTCTGAACGTTGTTGTCGATCTCCTCTTCGCTGCCGAAGTTACGGCCATAAAGGGAGAAGTTACTGCGCAGCGTATCGTTCCACTTCACGTCGTAGACGCCGCCACCGGTCCCGGCGAGAAATACCACGTCGGAATCCAGCCAGTGAATGTCGAAGTTGTCGCGGTCAAAACGCTTACCCGCCCAGAAGGTGCTGCCCTTCAGCGCGCCGGTAAAGTCCGGCAAATTGCCCAGCTCGGCAAAGGCCTGACGAATGTTCAGGTCGCTGCTGTCTGCCGACCAGTCGTTATAGGTTTTCTGACCGTCGGCCAGCATCGCCTTAAAGCGCGTCGTCGCGCCATTCTCCAGCGTCTGTTTGTGCTCAACATTCAGCTCAACGTAGGTATCCGCTTCGTTCCCCAGACGCCCGATGGCCCCGCCCGTTTCCCCGGCGGGCGTCAGATAAGGGCCGCTTTTGCTGCTGGAGGCCGCGTCGTTCATCAGCAGGCCGGAACGGGCGTAACCGTGAAATTCAAAACCGCCTGTCCGGTCGGCTTTTTCTTCCAGCATCGTGGTGCGTTGCGCCACCGCCTGTGTGGAGGTTTGCGCTTCCTGCTGCGCAGCCACCAGCTGCTGCGTTTTCTGTTCCGCTGCCGTGGCGCGCTTTTCAGCAACCTGCGCGCGAGTTTCCGCCTCCTGCAAACGCTGCTCCAGCGCCGCCAGGCGCGCTTCGATACGGGTCATATCCGTCTGGGCAAAAACAGAGGTACTGCCGGCCAGCATGCCTATCATCACGGCAAGTCTGCGTTTTTTATACATTTTGTCGCATCCCTAATAACTATCGGTGAAAGTGCTAAATTGCTAAACCGGTTTAGGCTGGTGATACTAAACCGTTGAATTTTAGATCGGCAATGTTTTTTGCTAAACCGTTTTAGTAAGTGTGATCGAGGCGACAATTCAGGCCGCCGAATGGTGGCCTGGAGAGGTGAATTACAGTTCGTGATGATAAGGCAGCGCGGTCATTGCCCCTTTTGCGGTTGTCGCCAGCGCCCCACAGCGCTGCGCTAACGTGATGACCTCTGAGAGACGGGCCTGGCCATAACGTGCCAGACCGAACAGTAGCCCTGCGACGAAAGCATCCCCCGCGCCAGTGGTATCAATGCATTCCACGGGTGATGCAGCATAGTGTGTCAACGCGCCTTCCTGCCAGGCGGTGACGCCCTCTTTTCCCTGCGTTACCAGCACCAGCCTGGCCGGACAGGTGCGCATCAGCGCCGCCAGCCCCTCATGGACCTGCGCATTTCCGGTTAAGAACGCCAGCTCTTCCACCGAGATTTTCACCACATCTGCACAGGCTAATGCCCGCTCAAGACACTGACGCAGCTCGACTTCATCGTGCCAGAGATCGGCGCGGATATTGGGGTCAAAGCTGACGAATCCCCCCGCCTGTCTGATCGCGGCCATCGCCTGAAACGTCGCGGAACGGCTGGGTTCGGCGCTGAGCGCGATAGAGCAGACGTGCAGCCACTCCCCGGCGCGGAATGACGGGAGGTCGGCGGCGTCGAGGAACAAGTCAGCGCTCGGGCGAACCATAAAGGTAAAGGAACGTTCACCGTCGTTATCGAGATCCACCACCACCGTGGAGGTGCGATGCTGCGGGTCCAGCCGCAGCCATTCTGTATTAACCTGCTCATCCGCAAGCGTTTTTTGCATAAAATGCCCGAAGGGGTCGTCGCCCACCCGGCCTATAAAGGCGCTTCTGCCGCCCAGACGCGCTACCCCTACCGCGACGTTGGCCGGTGCGCCGCCAGGACATTGCAGCAGTTTGCCCTCTCCGTCGGGCAACAGATCCACCACTGCATCGCCAAGTACCCAGATCGTCTCCATATCACCTTCTTAGCTAAATCATGTTAAACCGGTTTAGCTATTTAAGCACAGGCAGGGTGTCGGGGAAATATGGCGAGGGAAAATTTGCTTAACCCACCCGATGGGGCCAGTGGATATCACCCACGCCATTGAGCTGCGGGCGGGCGAACAAAAAGCCCTGGAAGCGGCGAATACCGGCGTATTCAAGCCAGCACCACTCTTCTATCTTCTCAATGCCTTCTGCGACCAGCGTAATCTCCAGATCGGTGCAGCAGCTGATTATCGACTTCACAATCGCCTGCTTGGGCCCGCTCAGGTGGATATCGCTGACGATCTCTCTGTCGATTTTGAGTTTATCCGGCTGGAACCGCGTGAGCAGCGAAAGACCAGCATAGCCGGAACCAAAATCATCTATCGCCAGCCCAACCCCTTCCGCCCGCAGCTGTTTAATCGCGCTGTTAAACTGGTTGAAGCCTGAGATCATCTCGTTCTCAGTGACTTCAATGATCACCTGCTCCGGCTGTAGATTGTGCTTTTTGATCTGCGTTACCAGGAACTCTACCGCGCCCGGCACGTTAACCAGCGACATTGGCAGCAGGTTCACCGCCAGTTTGTGGCTGCCGATGCCGAGCTTTTGCGCCAGCGCAAAGGTCCAGGCTTTGGTTTGCAGGTCGACTTCGTAAATCAGTTCACGATCGAGACTACGGAAGAAATGCTCCGGGCTGCCGCCGTCGTTTCCGCGTATAAGCGCTTCGAGAGAACTGATCTTGCCTTCGGACGGCTCGACAATGGGTTGCAGCGCAAACTGGCAGGGCTGTCCCGCCAGCAGACCTAACCCTTTACCAAACGGCGCGCGCTCTCGCGAAAGCGTCCATTTATCGGGCTCATAGTCCGAAGCGGGTGGGATAGCGGTTTTACCGGTGATAAAGGTCTGAATGAATTTGAAGACCCGATCCTCAGAAGTCAGATAACTTTCCAGCTTGCTGTAATGCAGAACCGACGCCAGAACCGCTTTCGGGGTCTGAACGTCCAGGTCAAACAGCAGCATTCCCACGTCTTCGAAACGTCTGCGCGGGCCGTAATCGCGCATCAGCTCCACTACGCCGGTATGCCGGTCATCCGCACGGATGGAGTTAAAAAGCGCGACGACGCGCTGTTCCGTGCCTTCGAGAATTTGCAGAACGTCACGTCCACGGGAGAGAAGAATGCCTGAGATGCCCTGCTCCGTGTTACGGATCCTGGCCTGTTCAACCAGCGCGCTTAACGCTGCGGGGGTGCAGGTTAAGCTAAGCTGGCTTCGATAAATGAGAGTTGTCAGCACAGAAACGGGGTCCGGTATGGGGTATACGCCTGAACGGTACTGTTTAACACAGTTCCCCGGTGTGACCTAATCTATTCCACGTCGGGCTTAATTCTCCCCGATACGGCTGTCGATCCTCGTCTGCATATAGTCGTAGAACGGATTCGACGTCACGCGCATCAGCGCATCTTTGCCGACGCTCAGAACCGATGTTTCTCCCCACAGGGCTATCGTCCCGAGGCTGATACCGTAGCGGTTTTTCACCGCAGGATGGCGGCCATACAGATCGTCATCAGGCGGGAACGGAATAGCAACATGCGACAGGGAATAAACCTCCTGCGGATACGCGACCGACAGCGGCATCACCGTTTCCCGGGTGCTGCCCGCTGGCGTTGTCTTTGCCACCATATCAAACCTGTCGGGGCTGGCATTGGTCACAATTATGACACTGTAACGTCTTTTTGCCTCCGGTAGCAGGTCAGCCACCGCCGTCCAGGATGATGGCCTGAACAGTGGACGGAAACTCCCGGCCTGGTTGATATTAAAAACCACCAGTTCGCTGCCGTTTGCCGGAAGCTGGTCAAACAGCCCGCTGACCACGGCGCGGGTACTGACCGTTGAATCCATGACCGACTGGAAAGCAAGTATCGGCGGAAGCTGCGCCAGTTTGTGATCATGAACATCGCGGTTTATCTGCTCATGCAGCGCCTGGGTAAGCAGCCAGGACTGACGTGCCGCATTCACCGGGAACGAATTGTATTTATAAGGATTATATTCCGGCGAAATGTTGAGCCACGCGGCTTTGGCAAACGCCGGTAACATAGCCGGTAGCCCGGCGAATCCGGCAAAGCGCGCAAACGCCGTGACGCCAATCATCGGTGAGAGCAACACGATCTGCTCAGGTTGACGCAGTGCAGGCGCATCAAGGGCGTCGAGGGCATATTTCATCGCCAGCGCCCCGCCGTTGGAGTAGCCCACCAGATGCAGGGGGAGATCGTTCCCCGTCAGGCGTGTCGCTTCACGAACCGCGAGGCGCGTTGCCGCCAGCCACGCCTCCCAGTCAACGTCTGTCAGCGCGCCCGGTGCCGTGCCGTGTCCGGGCAAACGAGGCACTACGGCCACAAAGCCGTGCTTTTGATAATTCTCTGCCAGATGCCTGACGCTGTAGGGCGAATCCGTCAGACCGTGCAGCAATACCACCCCCCCGCGCGGCTTTCCGGCAGGCATCAGCACGAACGACCGGTTTGCATCCGGGGAAAAGTGTCCTGGCCACACCAGGCTCTGGCGGTAATAACGGTTCAGCGGCGTGCGCTCTGCGGGGGTGACTTTCGCCGTCACCTCAGCGTCGAGAGCGGTGAAGATGGCGTTTTCCCGCGCGACATACGCTGCGAAGGTCGCGTTATCCATCTCCTGCACAGACATTTCATCAGCCCGCCAGGTGTGCCAGTGATGCAGGGCTGGCCCCTGCTGCGAAAGATAAACCCGCACCGAAAGCAGAACGAGCACAATGATCCCGATGACCATCGCTATTTTTTTTGCGAGAGCCATCAGGCGCACGCTGACCCGCCAGGGCAAATTCGCCATGTAAGGCTCCCTCTTTTTTCCCAGAGCTTTCATCTTACCAAAAAATGTGAAGAGGCTGACGTATTCACCAAATAGATACCCTTCAGCCTGCACACTGCACCAAAAGTGAACTACGCTGCACAAATGTTGATCACATGTTAAACAAATATTGCATTAACTTTGCTGCACAGCGCGTTTTCGCCGCAATGTGAACATGGCACGCGTCCTGCATTGTTAATCCGGTAACAGAAACCCGGCCTTTGACAGCCAGTTAACAGCGAGGCGGTATGACGACCAAACCTGAGGTGTTGAGCCGTATCGAAGCGACCTTTAGCCAGCTCACCCCGAGCGAAAAACGGGTGGCAAGCTGGATGCTGGCGCACGTCGGGCAGATCCCCTTTGAAACGGCAGAGAGCGTGGCGCTGGCCACGGCCACCAGCGGGATCACCGTCGGACGCTTTCTGCGCAAGCTGGGCTATCGCAACCTGGACGACGCCAAAAAAAGCCTGCGCGATCCCCACCAGCCCTGGGGCATTAACGAGCGTCTCGACTCCTGGAAGCAGCAACAGCCGCTGTCGGATCGCCTTCAGAACTCCCTGTCGCTGGAGGTGGACGCCATTGCCCATGTCTACCAGCTGGCGCAAAGCGAAACGTTCAGGCAGGTGGTCCAGCAACTTACCCATGCCGACGCCGTTTTCGTGCTGGGGATCCAGTCCACGCGCGGGATCGCCAATGCGTTCTTCAGCCATCTGGAGTATCTGCGCCCGCGGGTGAGCTATTCAGAAGGGCTCTCCGGTAGCTGGGTGGAGTCGCTTAACTCCGGCTTTGCGAACCCGTATATCGTGCTGACGGATACCCGCGCCTACTCCGCCATTGCCCGCCAGTACTGCCGCGTGGCGAGCGAAAAAGGCCTGGCGATGGCGCTGATCACCGATATCTGGTGCCCGTGGGCGCGGGATTACCCGATTGATTTACTCCAGGTGAAGACCGATACCGGCCATTTCTGGGATTCGCTGGCGCCGGTGAGCTGTCTGTTCAACCTGCTGCTGTCGGGCGTTGTGGAGGCGCTGGGGGATGCGCTGCCGGAACGTCTGGCAATCAACCGACAACTACAACAAGAGTTTGGTCAATTTGAACGCTAAAGGAGCGGAGCTATGCCTGAAGAGAGTCAACTGATTGATGTGGCGAAAACCTTTCCCACGCTGCATATCGATCTGAAATACGCGACCGCCGATAACATCACTGGCCGCCCGATCTACCAGCACGCCGCGTGCCTGTTGCATACGGATGCCGCCACCGCGCTGGCGAAAGCGATCGGCATCGCCGCGCTGGCCGGTCTGAAGCTGGTGGTTTACGACGCCTACCGCCCCCAGCAGGCGCAGTCGCAACTCTGGGATGCCTGCCCCAATCCGGAATACGTGGTGGATGTCGCAATTGGCTCTAACCACAGCCGGGGCACCGCCATTGACGTCACGCTGATGGATGAAAACGACAACGTGCTGGATATGGGTGCCGGGTTTGACGAAATGCACGACCGTTCTCATGCCTGGCACCCTTCCGTTCCGCCTGAGGCGCAGCGAAATCGTCTGCTCCTGAACGCCGTTATGTACGGCGGCGGTTTTGTGGGCATCAGCAGCGAATGGTGGCATTTCGAACTGCCGAATGCCGCCAGCTACCCGCTGTTAGATGACCAGTTCGCCTGTTATCCGACCACACACTCACTGTAATTCTGGAGCCCCGCCATGAAAACAACGCTGCTTACAACCCTGATTGCCGCTACGCTCGCCCTGAGCGCCCCTCTCGCGCTGGCGGCGGTGCCAAAAGATATGCTGGTGATTGGGAAAGCTGCCGATCCGCAAACGCTGGATCCGGCGGTCACTATCGATAACAACGACTGGACGGTGACCTACCCCTCGTACCAGCGTCTGGTGAAATACAAGCCTGGCACCACGGAGGTGGAAGGCGATCTGTCGACGGGCTGGAAGGCGTCTGACGACCAGAAAGAGTGGACGTTCACCCTGGCAGATAATGCAAAATTCTCCGACGGCACGCCGGTGACCGCCGAAGCGGTCAAGCTGTCGTTTGAACGTCTGCTGAAAATTAACCAGGGACCTTCCGAAGCGTTCCCGAAAGATTTGAAAGTGGACGCGGTGGATGAGCATACGGTGAAATTCACCCTCAGCCAGCCGTTCGCCCCGTTCCTCTACACGCTGGCCAATGACGGCGCGTCGATCGTCAACCCGGCGGTGCTGAAAGCCAATGCCGCCGACGACGCACGCGGTTTCCTGGCGCAAAACACCGCGGGTTCCGGACCGTTTATGCTGAAAAGCTGGCGGAAAGGTCAGCAGCTGGTGATGGTGCCCAACCCACACTGGCCGGGTGAAAAGCCGCACTTCAAGCGTGTCTCGGTCAAGATTATCGGTGAAAGCGCCTCGCGTCGCCTGCAACTTTCCCGTGGCGATCTGGATATCGCCGACGCCCTGCCGGTGGATCAGCTTGCCGCTCTGAAGCAGGAAGGCAAAGTGGCCGTGGCGGAATACCCGTCCCTGCGGGTGACCTACCTCTATCTGAACAACAGTAAGCCTCCGATGAATCAGGTGGATTTGCGCCGCGCGGTCTCCTGGGCGACCGATTATCAGGGGATGGTGAAAGGCATTCTCAGCGGGAACGGCAAGCAGATGCGCGGCCCGATCCCGGAGGGCATGTGGGGCTTTGATGCGAACGCCATGCAGTACAGCTTTGACGAGGCCAAAGCCAAAGCGGCGCTGGAGAAAGTCAACGATAAACCGGCCAGCCTGACGTTCCTCTACTCCGATAACGACCCGAACTGGGAGCCTATCGCCCTCTCCACGCAGGCGAGCCTGGGCAAGCTGGGGATTAACGTCAAGCTCGAGAAACTGGCGAACGCCACCATGCGCGACCGCGTCGGCAAAGGTGATTATGACATTGCGATTGGTAACTGGAGCCCGGACTTCGCTGACCCGTACATGTTCATGAACTACTGGTTCGAATCGGACAAAAAAGGGCTGCCGGGTAACCGCTCATTCTATGAGAACAAAGAGGTCGATGCGCTGTTGCAGGCGGCACTGAAAACCACCGATCAGGCGGAGCGCACCAAAGATTACCAGCAGGCGCAGAAAGTGGTGATTGACGAGGCGGCTTACGTTTATCTGTTCCAGAAGAACTATCAGCTGGCGATGAACAAAGAGGTCAAAGGCTTCACCTTTAATCCGATGCTTGAGCAGGTCTTTAACATCGCCACCATGAGTAAGTAACGGCCCACGCCGGGGGAAAGTGTATGACGTTCTGGAGCATTGTGCGCCAGCGCTGCTGGGGGTTAATCCTGGTGGTGGCCGGTGTCTGTATTATTACTTTTATTATTTCACACCTGATCCCCGGCGATCCGGCCCGCCTGCTGGCCGGTGACCGCGCCAGCGATGAAATCGTGCAGGGCATCCGCCAGCAGCTGGGGCTGGATCAACCGCTCTATATTCAGTTTGGCCGCTATGTAGAGGCGCTGGCGCATGGCGATCTGGGCACATCCATTCGCACCGGTCGCCCCGTTGCGGAAGATTTGAAAGCCTTTTTCCCCGCCACGCTGGAACTGGCCTTCTGCTCTTTGCTGCTGGCCCTGGTGATTGGCGTGCCGCTGGGCATTTTATCGGCGGTGTACCGTAACCGCTGGCTGGATCACCTGGTGCGACTGATGGCGATGACGGGCATCTCGACGCCTGCCTTCTGGCTGGGACTGGGTGTTATCGTTCTGTTCTACGGGCAACTGCAAATTCTGCCCGGCGGCGGCAGGCTGGACGACTGGCTCGATCCGCCCGCCCACGTTACCGGTTTTTATCTGCTGGACGCTCTGCTGGAAGGCAACGGCGAGGTGTTTTTCAACGCCCTACAGCACCTGATTCTCCCCTCCCTGACCCTGGCCTTTGTGCATCTGGGTATTGTGGCGCGTCAGGTACGTTCCGCGATGCTGGAGCAACTGAGCGAGGATTATATTCGTACCGCCCGCGCGAGCGGGTTGCCGGGGTGGTACATCGTGCTGCGCTACGCCTTACCCAACGCCATGATCCCCTCCATTACCGTGCTCGGGCTGGCGCTGGGCGATCTGCTGTACGGGGCAGTCCTTACCGAAACCGTGTTTGCCTGGCCGGGAATGGGAGCCTGGGTGGTGACCTCCATTCAGGCGCTGGACTTCCCTGCCGTCATGGGCTTCGCGGTCGTGGTATCGCTGGCCTATGTCTTCGTCAATCTGGTGGTGGATCTGCTGTATCTGTGGATCGACCCGCGAATCGGGCGCGGAGGTGCCGAATGATGTTAACTCAGGAAACGCCCGTCCCTGTCAGCACCGCTAAACAGCGCATTAACTGGGCAAAGCTATTCTGGATGTTACGCAAAAGCCCGCTCACGCTGATCGGCGGGGTGATTATGATCGTGATGCTGCTGATGATGATGGTCTCGCCGTGGATAGTCCCGCACGATCCGAATGCGCTGGATCTGACCGCGCGATTGCAGGCGCCTTCAGCCCAGCACTGGTTTGGCACCGATGAGGTGGGCCGGGATCTGTTCAGCCGCGTGCTGGTGGGCAGCCAGCAGTCCATCACGGCGGGGCTGGCGGTGGTGGTGATTGCGGGCGGCATCGGTTCTCTGCTCGGCTGTTTGTCCGGCGTACTCGGCGGACGCGGCGACGCCATCATTATGCGTATCATGGACATTATGCTCTCCATCCCCTCGCTGGTGTTGACGATGGCGCTGGCCGCCGCGCTCGGCCCAAGCCTGTTTAACGCGATGCTGGCGATTGCGATTGTACGCATTCCGTTTTACGTGCGGCTGGCACGCGGGCAAACGCTGTTGGTGCGCCAGTTCACCTACGTGCAGGCCGCCCGCACCTTTGGCGCATCGCGCTGGCACCTGATCAGCTGGCATATCCTGCGTAACGCCCTTCCGCCGCTGATCGTACAGGCGTCGCTGGATATCGGCAGCGCCATTCTGATGGCCGCCACGCTGGGCTTTATTGGATTAGGCGCGCAGCAGCCGACCGCCGAATGGGGCGCGATGGTGGCCGTGGGGCGTAACTACGTGCTTGACCAGTGGTGGTACTGCGCGTTTCCGGGGGCGGCAATTCTGATCACGGCGGTTGGGTTTAATCTGTTTGGCGATGGTCTTCGCGACCTGCTGGATCCCAAATCAGGAGGGAAGCAGTCATGAGTGATTCCGTATTATCGATTGAAGATTTGCATCTGAGCTTCCCCATTTTTCGCGGTGACGTCCACGCGCTCAACCACGTCTCGCTGGAGATTGGCCGGGGTGAAATTGTCGGCGTGGTGGGCGAATCCGGCTCGGGAAAATCGGTCACCGCGATGCTGGCGATGCGCCTGCTGCCGGAAGGCAGTTACCATGTTCACCATGGCCGGGTCACCCTGCTCGGGGAAGATGTCCTGAACGCGTCGGAAAAACAGCTTCGTCAGTGGCGCGGCGCCAGGGTGGCGATGATTTTTCAGGAGCCGATGACGGCGCTTAACCCTACGCGCCGGATTGGCAGACAAATGGTGGAGGTGATCCGCCAGCATCAGTCGCTTTCCCGCCGCGACGCGCAGCAGAAGGCGATCGCCCTGCTGGGCGAGATGCAAATCCCGGATGCGGCACAGGTGATGGATCGCTATCCGTTTGAGCTTTCCGGCGGCATGCGCCAGCGGGTGATGATCGCCCTTGCCTTCTCCTGCGAGCCGGAGCTGATCATTGCCGATGAGCCGACCACCGCGCTGGACGTGACCGTTCAGCGTCAGGTGCTGCGGCTACTGAAACACAAAGCGCGCGCCAGCGGGACGTCGGTGCTGTTTATCAGTCACGATATGGCGGTGGTGTCGCAGCTTTGTGACCGGATGTACGTTATGTACGCGGGCAGCGTGATCGAAAGCGGCAGCACGCAGACTTTGATCCACCATCCTGTACACCCCTATTCGATTGGCCTGCTGCGGTGTGCCCCGGAAAATGGTGAACCGCGCGAGATCCTCCCGGCCATTCCCGGCACGGTACCTAACCTCAGCCACCTCCCGCGCGGATGTGCCTTTCGCGAACGCTGTTTTGCTGCCGGGGCGAAATGCAGCGAAACGCCGCGCTTAATTTCCACGGGCGCAGAAGGCCAACAGGCTGCCTGCTGGTACCCACAACAGGAGAGACGACATGTCTGAGGTACTGCTGGAACTGGATAGCGTGCATGTGAATTTTCCTGCGCGCAAAAACTGGCTGGGGCGCGTGACGGAGCAGGTACACGCCCTCAACGGCATGGATCTCCGGATCCATCGCGGCGAAACGCTGGGCGTTGTGGGGGAATCCGGCTGTGGAAAGAGCACGCTGGCGCAACTGCTGATGGGCATGCTCAAACCGATTACAGGTGCCTGTCAGCGCGCAAATGCGGCAGGCGGTATGCAGATGGTATTTCAGGACCCGCTCTCGTCCCTCGATCCGCGTTTACCCGTCTGGCGCATAATCACCGAGCCGGTGTGGATACAGCAACGCCGCAGCGAACGGGAGCGTCGTCAGCTGGCTGAGACGCTGGCGCAGCAGGTGGGCATTCGAGCAGAATATCTTGACCGCCTGCCGCATGCGTTTTCGGGCGGACAGCGCCAGCGCATCGCTATCGCCCGGGCGCTCTCTTCAGATCCTGACATCATCGTGCTGGATGAACCCACCAGCGCGCTGGATATTTCTGTCCAGGCGCAGATCCTCAATTTGCTGGTTGCCCTGCAACAGCAGCGAAATCTGACCTACGTACTGATCTCGCACAACGTCTCGGTGGTCCGGCACATGAGCGACCGGGTGGCAGTGATGTATCTGGGGCAGATCGTGGAGCTGGGTCCGGCGGACCAGGTGCTGAGTCAGCCGCGGCATCCGTATACGCAGCTGCTGCTTGACTCCGTTCCCCGTACCGGAGAACCGCTGGACGAAGATCTGGCATTACGCAAAACCGATCTTCCCGGTAATCGCCACCTGCCCGTTGGCTGCTACTTTCGCGACCGCTGCCCGCTGGCGATGCAGGGATGTGAACGGCCGCAGCCGCTTCAGCCCGCAGCCGAAGGCCGAAGCGTACGCTGCTGGCGTAACCGCTAGATTTGCGCCATCCCGCCATCGACAAACAGCTCCGTGGCGTTAATAAAGCTGGCGGCATCGGACGCCAGAAACGCCACGGCTTTCCCGACTTCGCCCGGCGCGCCCAGGCGACCCAGCGGTACCTGGGCCGCCAGCGCATCGTATAATCCCTGACGCTGTTCTTCGGGAACCAGATCGCCAAGACCGGGCGTTTTCACGGGGCCAGGGCTGACGACGTTGACGCGTATCCCGCGGCCCTGTAAGTCCAGCGCCCAGGAGCGGGCAAAGTTACGCACGGCGGCTTTACTGGCGCTGTAGACGCTAAAATTCGCCGTCCCCTTAATCGAAACCGTCGATCCGGTGAGGATAATGGATGAACCAGATGAGAGCAGCGGCAGCGCTTTCTGGACGGTGAACAGCACGCCGCGCACGTTGGTGGCAAAAATCCGGTCAAACTGCTCTTCGGTGATAGCGCCCAGCGGCAGCATGTCGCCGCCCCCGGCGTTGGCGAACAGAATATCGAGTCGTCCTTCTTCTTTAGCAATCTGCGCGTAAACCGCATCCAGATCGGCCATTCTGGAGACGTCCGCGCGGATAGCTACCGCCGCGGCGCCAATGTCTGCCCGGGCAGCATCCAGTTCGGCCTGACGACGTCCGGTGATATAGACCTTCGCTCCCTGCGCCGCCAGCTCCTGTGCCGTTGCGAGACCAATACCGGTGCTGCCACCGGTCACCAGAGCGATTTTTCCTGCAAGCGTTGTATTCATACTCATAACCTTTGTTGTGATGTAAAAGAGGAGCGTTTGCCCGCGTCAGGCAGACTTTAGACCTTGCGGGATTAGCGATAAACGGGCAAAAATGAAAATGAATTTTCACAGCAGGAAATAATCAGAGGAGATCTATGTGGATCAGCTAATGGCAATGCGTGCCTTTACGCGGGTGGTTGAATCCGGAAGCTTTACCCGAGCGGCAGACTCCCTGAACATGCCGATAGCCACGCTGAGCAAGCTGGTAAAATCACTTGAAGCGCACCTGGAAACACGGCTGCTGCATCGCACGACGCGCCGGGTGGTCACGACGGCAGAAGGCATGGAATACTACGAGAAAGCGCTACGGGTATTAATTGATATAGAGGACATTGATACCGCCTTTCGCGCATCGTGCTGCACGCCCAAAGGCCATTTGCGTATTGACGTGGGGGGCTCAACCGCCCGGGACGTGCTGATCCCCCTGCTGCCGGATTTTTTTCAGCGCTACCCGGATCTGCGCATTAACCTGGGGGTAGCCGATCGTCCGGTAGATTTAATCAGCGGAAACGTGGACTGCGTGATCCGCGGCGGCGCGCTGGATGACTCTTCGCTTATCGCGCGGCATATCGGTGATGCCGGGATGATCGCCTGCGCGGCGCCGGGCTATCTTAAAGCTCACGGCATCCCTGCCTATCCGCAGGAGCTGCGCAACGGCCATAAGCTGATTAGCTACCTTTCCCCGGTTACCGGACGCGCATTTCCGTTCCGCTTCCTCGACCGGGGTGAGCCGCTGGAGATCAGCGTACCGCACCATCTTGGGGTCAATGAAAGCAACGCACATCTGGCCGCGGCGCTGGCGGGTTTAGGGATTATTCAGACGTTTGGCTATGCTGCGAGAGCGCATCTGGAAACGGGCGCGCTGGTACAGATCCTGAGCGACTGGCGTCCTAAGGCGTATCCTTTTCACGTGGTCTATCCCCAGAGTCGGCATTTAACGCATCGCCTGAGAGTGTTTATTGCGTGGCTTGCCGAGGTTTTCCCTGCGGCAGTGAAAGGTTAGCCGGGCATTTGCCCGGCCTGATATCAGTTCAGTTTGTAATCCAGCGTGATTTCGGCTTTCAACAGCTGCGATACCGGACAACCCGCCTTCGCTTTCTGAATAATGCCGTCGAACTGCTGCGGATCGATACCCGGTACCGTCACCTTGCTTTGTAGCGCCACTTTGCTGATGGCAAAACCGCTGTCGGTTTTATCCAGCGAGACATCCGCCGTGGTATCGATGGAATCGGCAGTATAACCCGCTTCGCCCAGCATTAGCGACAGGGCCATAGAGAAACAGGCCGCGTGCGCTGCGCCAATCAGCTCTTCCGGGTTAGTCCCTTTTTCGCCCTCGAAGCGGGTGTTAAAGCCGTAAGGTTGCTGGTTAAGGACGCCACTCTCTGTTGAGACCGTCCCTTTGCCGCGTTTGATGTCGCCAGACCAGTGTGCTGAACCGTGCTTATGAATCGTCATTCTTGCTCTCCTTTTGGCTTACAAAGGGATAAGTATAGGACGCATAATCCATTTTGCAGGGAAGACAGACTAGTCCGAGCGCGTGGCAAGGTGGTTTGCAAGTGCATCCAGGAACACACGCTGCGCCGCAGGCTGATAGTCTCGCGACTGATAAATACCAAAAATACCGATCGGTTTTGGCGTAAAGGCGCCGAGCACCGGCACCAGGCTGCCCTGCCGTAGCGCCGCGTCGGCCTCGCGCTCGGGCAGCATGGCAATACCACAGTGGTTTATCGCCGCCTCCATCAGCAATGACGAGATACTGGCGCTGAGATTGCCGCTGACCGCCGTCGTGACCGACTCCCCTTCTGGCGTCAAAAAACGCCACGACTGACCGGCAAAAAAGCTGTAATGCAGGCAGTTGTGCCGGGATAAATCCTCCAGCTGCTCTGGAACGCCCCGACTGGCAAGGTAGTGCGGCGAGGCGCAAAGTACGGACCGACACTCTCCCAGTCGGCGGGCGATCATGCCCGGTTCAGGGTTATCGGTGATGCGGATCGCCACGTCAATTCGCTCGCCCACCAGACTTACCGGATGATTGTTAACATCCAGCTCAATGCGCAGCTGAGGGTAACGCTGCAACAGATCGGGCAGCACCGGAACGATAATATGCATCGCCGTAAAGTGCGCGCAGGCGACACGAAGCGTGCCTGAGGGTAAATTCTTCACTGACTGATCTTCAATTTCCTGAGAAATTTGCGAGAGCGTGCGGGTCTTTTGCAGGACCTTCTCCCCCGCAGCCGTCAGCGTCAGCTTGCGGGTGGAGCGGTTCACCAGCCGCGCCCCGGCCCACTTCTCCATCTGCTCCAGATAACGGCTCACCATCGGACGGGAGATCCCCAGCGCCCGCGCCGCCGCGCTTAAACTCCCCAGCTCACAGATGCGGTTGTACACCTGGGCGGCAATAACGCGATCCATTTTGACCTCCATTTGCTCGATTTATGAAACTAAGCATCTCCTGTTTCAGGAATTCTGGCAAATGAAGAGATCCGTACAATAGAGACTTTCCTGAAGAACAGAGACATGACCATGACTATCGCCCGCCTTGCTTTGCTGACAACCCTTTTCACTCCGGCCGTCTTTGCCGCGCCGTTGACCGTTGATACGTACAACCCGCAGGAAAAAGGCATTTTTGCCGTCTCATCCACCCTGGTATCTGGGCCGAAAGAGGCAGTGCTGTTTGACGCGCAGTTCAGCGTGAAGGATGGCGAAGCGCTGGTAGAAAAAATTCGCCACAGCGGTAAAACGCTGAACAAAATCGTGATCACCTCCGGCGATCCGGATTTCTATTTCGGCCTGCAACCGCTGGTGAAAGCCTTCCCTAATGCCAAAGTTGTCGCCACGCAACAGGTGGTGGACCATATCAGGGCCACAAAAGACGCGAAGCTCGCCTTCTGGGGGCCACAGATGAAAGACGGCGCGCCGTCACAGCTCTACGTGCCGCAAGTGCTTGCCTCAACCACCTTTATGATTGATGGTGAAAGAGTGAATATTGAAGAGCCTGAGAGCTATGCGGCGTACGTCTGGATCCCATCCGCAAAAACCATCCTCGGCGGCACGGGCGTCTCGTGGGGTATTCACGTCTGGACGGCGGATACCCAAACGCCGGAAAGCCGCAAACAGTGGCAGCAGACGCTGGATAGCATGGCAGCCCTTAAGCCCGAACACGTTATTCCGGGCCACTACCTTGGGACACCGCCAGCGGGTACCGGCGCTATCGACTTTACCCGTCGCTATCTACATCAGTTTGAACAGGCCCTCATGACACATAAAGCGTCAACCGGCGTCATTAGCACGATGAAAAAACAGTGGCCGAATCTGGCGGAAGCCAGTTCGCTGGAATTGAGTGCCAAAGTGAATACCGGCGAAATGAAGTGGTAATATCCTGATTATCTCCTGCTATATTTAAATTTTTTATAGCAGGAGTTTACTATGCCATCGTCAGTAAGGGGCATCGACCATATCGGTATTACGGTGCCCGACATTGAAAAAGCCACCCTATTTTTTGAACGCGCTTTCGGCGCACAGGTTTTATATCATTCTGTCGATGCGGAAACCGATAATATTGATCAGGCCGCCCAACAGCACACCTTAAAATTATTTCCCGGCACAAAAATTCACGCCATTCGCATGCTTGTTATGCCCCATGGACCCGGCATTGAACTTTTCGAAATGCATGGCCCTGAACAGGGAATGCCCGCCCGCGCCAGCGACTTTGGCCTCCAGCATTTTGCTGTTTATGTTGATGATTTTGATAAGGCGATAGCCGCTTTCACCGCTGCCGGCGGGGAGATGTTTACCGCGCCAAAGCCGCTCACGTTTCCGGATGAGCAAGGTGAAGGGAATGCTTTCTGCTATGGACAGACCCCCTGGGGCAGCATTGTGGAATTGATCTCCTGGCCGACGCCCATGCCTTATGAAAAAACGACAAATTTACGCCGCTGGAAACCCTGAATTTTATTTGTGTGCCAGGAGAGATGATATTTTTATTTCCAGGACGAATCTGAACCACAACGGCGAAAATATTTGCCAATCTGAATGTGAATTACGATTTTGCACGCCGTAACATTAAACAGACAACGACACGGAGGCAGCATGTTTACTTATTACCCGGCACATACCACAGCAGCACAACCCGAACTCGTTAACGCGATTGCGCAGGGTCTTCAGGCAGAGCACGGCGTTGTTACCGAAGATGACATTTTGATGGAACTGACCAAGTGGGTGGAAGCCACAGACAATGACATCCTCAGTGACATCTACCAGCAAACCATCAACTATGTGGTCAGCGGGCAAAATGCACCTTTGTAAAAACCTGCTAAGCTGGATCTGCAACCTAAGGGGTTACATTTCGTTTGCGTGAGCAAACTTGTCCTTAAAACTATCAACGGGATTGAGGAGTTAAAATGAAATCGAACCGTCAGGCACGCCACATTCTGGGACTGAACTACAAGCTCTCTAACAAGCGTAAAGTGGTTATTGAGGAGGGTAGCGAAACGCAGGTTACCCACGCTACCGGCAGAAAACGCCCTTCCGGCAAGTAAGTTCCGGCACGATATTCACAACACCATCGGTAATCCCGATGGTGTTTTTGTTTATGTGTTGCGGTAATTAATATTCAGCTCCTTTATAATACCAACCGACCGCACCCCGTAGCACAGGCCAGAAAGATGACAAACAGCAGTGTCAGGGACGGATCTTCTTAAAAAGAGTGAGTGACATGGACAACAAACTGAAAAAACATCGTTCCCTTTATATTCCTTACGCCGGTCCGGTTTTACTGGAGTTTCCTCTTCTGAACAAAGGCAGCGCCTTTAGCATGGAAGAGCGCAGCAGCTTTAACCTGCTGGGCCTGCTGCCTGAAGTGGTTGAAACCATTGAAGAACAGGCGGAACGCGCCTGGATCCAGTATCAGGGTTTTAAAACCGAAATCGATAAGCACATCTACCTGCGTAATATCCAGGACACCAACGAAACCCTCTTCTACCGCCTGGTGCAGAACCATCTCGAAGAGATGATGCCCGTCATTTACACCCCAACCGTCGGCGCGGCATGTGAACGCTTCTCAGAGATCTACCGTCGTTCCCGCGGCGTGTTCATCTCTTATCAGAACCGTCACAACATGGATGACATTCTGCAAAACGTGCCGAACCACAACATCAAGGTGATCGTGGTAACCGATGGCGAACGTATTCTGGGCCTTGGCGACCAGGGCATTGGCGGGATGGGTATTCCCATCGGTAAGCTCTCGCTGTATACCGCCTGCGGCGGGATCAGCCCGGCCTACACCCTGCCGGTGGTCCTGGACGTGGGGACCAACAACCAGCAACTGCTGAACGATCCGCTGTACATGGGGTGGCGTCACCCGCGCATTACCGACGACGAGTACTATCAGTTTGTGGATGATTTCATCCAGGCCGTGAAGCACCGCTGGCCGGACGTGCTGTTGCAGTTCGAAGACTTCGCACAGAAAAACGCCATGCCGCTGCTGAACCGCTACCGCGATGAGATCTGCTCGTTCAACGATGACATTCAGGGCACTGCGGCAGTGACCGTCGGTACGCTGATTGCTGCGAGCCGTGCGGCAGGCAGCCAGCTCAGCTATCAGAAAATTGTCTTCCTGGGGGCAGGCTCCGCGGGCTGCGGCATCGCCGAGCAAATTATTGCCCAGACCCAGCGCGAAGGCTTAAGCGAAGAGCTCGCCCGCTCCCGCGTCTTTATGGTGGACCGTTTTGGCCTGCTGACCGACGGTATGCCAAACCTGCTCCCGTTCCAGACCAAACTGGTGCAGAAGCGCGAGAACCTGAAAAACTGGGATACGGATAACGAGGTGCTCTCGCTTCTTGACGTGGTGCGCAACGTGAAACCGGATATTCTGATCGGCGTATCCGGGCAGACCGGCCTCTTCACGGAGGAGATCATTCGCGAGATGCATAAGCACTGCGAACGCCCTATCGTGATGCCGCTATCGAACCCGACCTCACGCGTGGAGGCGACGCCGCAGGATATCATCGCCTGGACCGAAGGCAATGCGCTGGTCGCGACCGGCAGTCCGTTCGATCCGGTGGTGTGGAAGGACAAGCTCTACCCCATTGCGCAGTGCAATAACTCCTATATCTTCCCGGGTATTGGTCTGGGAGTGATCGCTTCCGGCGCGTCCCGCATCACCGACGAAATGCTGATGTCCGCGAGCGAAACGCTGGCAGGTCACTCACCACTGGTGAATAACGGTGAAGGCCTGGTACTGCCGGAGCTGAAAGACATTCATAAAGTGTCCCGCGCAATTGCCTTCGCGGTAGGCAAAATGGCGCAGCAGCAAGGCGTCGCGGTGAAAACCTCTGCCGATGCGTTGCAGCAGGCGATTGATGATAATTTCTGGATGCCGGAATACCGTAGCTATCGTCGTACTTCGATTTAAGCATTGCCCCTCACCCAGCCCTCTCCCCAAAGGGGAGAGGGTGAAAACCGCACCGGACAGTTCCCACGCCCCTTTGGGGACAGGGTTAGGGTGAGGGGAATATACGGCACTTCCCACTAGCCAAACCCATTTTCCCCCGCTACACTCCCTTCATCCATTAACCTACTGAATATATAAGGAGGCCAATTATGCTGTACTGTGAAATTTTCAATGTTTCACATACATTTGGTGATCGCACCAGCTCAAGCGTTATCGGTATCGTGCTGCGATAACTTCCGCTTGAGCGAAGACACTAACCCCTGAAATCCCTTCTCTCGGGCTTACTGAGTTATCGTCAGCGATGTTTGACGAGGCATAAACATGCCTGTAACTCCTGGGTAAGCAACAATGAGCACTCTACTTACTGCACATTCTTTACGTGTTGATACCGCGTTTGGCACGCTCTTCGACTCTCTCTCCTTTACGTTGAAAAAAGGCGACCGCATTGGCCTGCTGGGTGATAACGGCTGCGGAAAAAGTACGCTGCTGAAAATCCTCGACGGGACGCAGTCCCCTGCTGCCGGAACCGTTTCACTGGCTGGACATTGCCTGCTGGCGCGCGTGGAACAACATCTGCCGGAGACCCTTTATCCCCTGACCATGCTGGATGCGGTGCTGGCGCAGCTGCCGACCGGTGAGCGCGACAGTCTTCGCTGGAAGGCCGAGACGCTGCTGGCCGGAATGGGCTTTACGACGCAGGAAACGGTGCTGCAATCCGCCACGCTGAGCGGCGGTCAGCATACGCGGTTGCTGCTGGCGCGGGCGTTGATAAGCGATCCGGATCTGCTGCTTCTGGACGAACCGAGCAACCACCTCGACCTGCCGACCCTGCTGTGGCTGGAGCAGTTTTTACAGAGCTGGTCCGGCAGCTTTGTGCTGGTTTCACACGACAGGCAACTGCTGGACGCGATAACCAACGGCAGCTGGATCCTGCGCGATAAAACACTGCACTACTTCGCCCTTCCCTGCACTGCCGCCCGTCAGGCGCTGGAGGCGAAAGACGAAAGCGATGCGCTGCGGCATAAGGCAGAGCAAAAAGAGATCGACCGCGTCACGGCCAGCGCCAAACGCCTCGCGACCTGGGGCAAGGTCTACGACAACGAAGATCTCTCCCGTAAGGCTAAGCAGATGGAAAAACAGGTCGAACGGCTTAAAGAAAACCAGACGGAACTGACGGCGGGAAGCCCGTGGACCTTAACCCTGCGCGGGGACGCGCTTCGGGCCGACCGCCTGCTGGAAATAACCGACCTCGGCGTCCCCCCGGCGCCGGGTCTGCCAGACCTGTTTACCCTCGTCAGCGCGCGGCTGAAGAGCGGCGATCGCGTGGCGATTGTGGGTCGTAACGGCTGCGGAAAATCGTCGCTGCTGAAGCTTATCTGGCGACATTTTCGCGACGAGATCTCGGACGAGCGGCTTAAGCGTCATCCGCGCGTTTCACCCGGCTACTACGACCAGACGCTGCATCAGTTGCCAGACGATACGGCGCTGCTTGATGCGCTGGAGCCTTTCGCGCCAGATCCGCAGACCCGTAAAATGGCGCTCATCAGTGCCGGCTTCCCGTGGGCGCGGCACGGGCAAAAAGTCAGTACGCTGAGCGGCGGGGAACGTTCGCGCCTGCTGTTCGTCGGCCTGACCCTTGCCCGTTATAGCCTGCTGATGCTGGATGAACCGACCAACCACCTGGATATGGAGGGCAAAGAGGCGCTGGCGGAAACGCTGCAACAGTTTGAAGGCGGAGTGCTGCTGGTGAGCCACGATCGTCAGTTAATTAGCCAGTGCTGTAACCGCTTCTGGCTGATTGAGGACGGCAGGCTGAGCGAATGGCACGATGCGGAGGCGGTCTTTGAGCGCCTGCGTGAGGACGCCGGTCCGGCTGTACCTGAGGCATCGAACGCCGCATTGAAGGCACCCTCTTCAGCGTCAGACGATCTGCTCGAACGCCTTGTCGCCCTGGAAACGTTGCTGGAAGAAGATTTGGCGCGTAAGCCCAAACATCAAAAACCGCAGTTGCAGGCGCAATGGCGAAAAGAGATTGAGGAGATAGAAGCCCAACTGTAAGCCTGTACCCGGCGGTCATTACGCCGGGTCTTTTTTACGTCAGTGTTTTTCCCTACTGATTATTAGAGGATCGCCGTATTCTTAATCTGAAACTGAGCTAAATGATGACATTATGTTGCGGTTGCCTTGCATTACAGCGTCAAAGTATTAATCCTTAATGGGTATTACACCTGCTATGCAGATACTCATCATGAAAGGAGAAACACATGAAGGCTGCTGTTGTCACTCAGGATCATCAGGTTAATGTTACAGAGAAAACCTTACGCGCGCTTAAACATGGTGAAGCGCTGCTGAAGATGGAGTGCTGTGGCGTGTGCCATACCGATCTCCATGTTAAGAATGGCGATTTTGGCGACAAAACCGGGGTGATCCTCGGCCACGAAGGGATTGGTATCGTCAAAGAGATTGGTCCTGGCGTCACGTCGCTAAAAGTAGGCGACCGTGCAAGCGTGGCGTGGTTCTTTGAAGGCTGTGGCCACTGTGAATATTGTAATACCGGCAACGAAACGCTGTGCCGTGACGTGAAAAACGCGGGTTACTCCGTTGACGGCGGCATGGCGGAGGAGTGCATCGTAACCGCGGATTACGCGGTTAAAGTCCCGGACGGGCTGGACTCCGCGGCAGCCAGCAGTATCACCTGCGCCGGGGTCACCACCTACAAAGCGGTAAAAGTCTCTGACATCAAACCCGGCCAGTGGATTGCGATCTATGGCCTGGGCGGTCTGGGCAACCTCGCGCTGCAATACGCCAAAAATGTCTTCAATGCGAAGGTTATCGCCATTGACGTGAATGACGAGCAGCTGAAGCTCGCTGCCAGCATGGGAGCAGACTTAACCGTGAACTCCCGCAGTGAAGATGCGGCAAAAGTGATTCAGGAGAAAACCGGCGGTGCGCATGCGGCGGTGGTGACGGCAGTAGCGAAAGCGGCCTTCAACTCTGCCGTTGACGCAGTTCGCGCCGGAGGCCGCGTGGTGGCTGTTGGCCTGCCGCCGGAAGCGATGAGCCTGGATATTCCACGTCTGGTCCTGGATGGGATTCAGGTGGTGGGCTCTCTGGTGGGTACCCGTCAGGATCTGCTCGAAGCCTTCCAGTTTGCGGCTGAAGGTAAGGTGGTTCCGAAAGTCACGATGCGCCCATTGGAAGATATCAACGCCATCTTTAAAGAGATGGAACAGGGCCAGATCCGTGGCCGTATGGTGATTGATTTACGTTCTTAACCCCGGCGGCCGGGTAGCGGCTTTGCCCTGCCCGGCTTTTCACGTGGACGAACGGCGATCGGAAATCCACTCCTGAACCTCGATCTGGAACGTGTCAGGCGCTTTTCGATACATCTTCCGCGCCAGATCCAGAATGGTATGGCGCCCTAACTCCTCTTCCATCCGCTGCTGCGCGCTGTCCATGACCGAGCGCACCCCACACGGGCCGTCACAGACCCAGGCAGGTGGCGTTTCATCAAACACCGCCAGGCGCTGACGCACTTCCCGACACTCAAACATATTCTTCTCGCCGTCGATGGCGTGCGCCACGTCCAGCACGCTGATCAGCTCGGCCGGACGCGCCAGCCGGAAGCCTCCCCCTTTGCCTTCGGTGCTGATAACCAGCCCCGCGCGTGATAAACGGGTGAAGATTTTTCCAAGATAGTCGTACGGCACGCCCTGCAAGGCCGCCATCTCCCGGACGCTCATCTCACGTTCATTGCCTTTTGCATCCACCATACACATCAGGCTATGAATGCCATATTCCACACCAGAACTGTAAAACGCCATGGCTCACTCCGGGTCATTGTTCGCTGCATTATAACGATTTTTAACTCAGAAAGAAGTTGTCGCAGTTAACTCCGACAAGTATAGTGGCAGTTATGTCAGACATACAGCCTGACGCACTAAAGGATCGAGTATGAAAAAGCAGATTTTAATTGTGGGTAGTGGGTTTTCCGGTATGTGGGCTGCGGTCAGCGCCGCGCGCCTTTCTGCTCTGGCGGGTAACAATAGCCTCAGCATTGCCGTGCTGGCCCCTGTTGCGGAGCTACGCGTTCGCCCACGCTTTTATGAAGAGAACGTGTCGACGATGGTCGCGCCGCTGACCGAACTGTTTGCTGAGCTGGGTATCGCCTTTATTGCGGGCGAAGCACAACGTATTGATACCTCGTCTAAAACCGTTTTGTATCGCGATTCAAACGGCGCGATTGCTGACGTCGCCTGGGAACGTCTGATCCTCGCAACCGGTAGCCAGACTAAACGTCCTCCTGTTGCCGGTCTGGCTGAATACGCCTTTGATATCGACCAACTCGACTCCGCCAGGTTATTCGAGCAACATCTTGATTCGCTGGTTTCGCGCCCCTCCACCCCGGAGCGTAATACCGTGGTCGTGTGTGGCGGCGGCTTTACCGGCATCGAGCTGGCAACGGAACTCCCTGCCCGGCTCCGCACTCGCTTCGGCGCCAATACAAAGACTAAAATAATCGTAGTTGAAAGGGGTGCAACCATTGGCGGGCGTTACAGCGGGGCGCTGAGAAACACCATTGAAGAAGCAAGCAGCGCGCTGGGCGTTGAATGGCGTTTAAACAGTGAAGTTGAAGCCATCGATGCCAGCGGCGTAACGCTGAAAAACGGAGAACGCATTGCCAGCGCCACTGTAGTGTGGACGGCAGGGGTAGAAGCTAACCCCCTCAGCCTGCAAATTGACGGGGAACGCGACACTCAGGGACGCCTTATCGTCACCGACACATTGCAGGTTCCTGCGCATCCGGAGGTTTACGCGACGGGTGATATGGCGCATGCCAAAACGGACGATGTGGGCAACACGGCGCTGATGACCTGCCAGCACGCGATCCAGTTGGGGAAATTCGCCGGACACAACGCGGCGGCCAGCCTGTTAAATGTGGAGCCGTACCCTTACCGTCAGGTGAACTACGTTACCTGTCTGGATTTGGGTAGCTGGGGCGCGGTATACACCGAGGGCTGGGACCAGCGCATTAAATCCGTGCGCGAGGAAGGCAAAAAGATCAAAGTTGCCATCACCAACGAACTGATTTACCCGCCAGCAGCAGACAAAGCGGTTGCTTTTGCCGCCGCTGACCCGCTGGCGAAATTCGTGTAGTCCACTCCACCACCCGCGACCAGCGGGCAACATGTGGAATCAGGCCAGCGCTCCTGCGTTGGCCTGACGCTTTTTGGCACATAAATAACCATACATCAACAGAGAGGTCATCGCTGAGAAGGATAAGATCGCTGCCGGCAGCGTGACATAACTCCAGCTAAAGCCGAGCGTAATCATCATTCCACCGAAATACGCGCCAATTGCGCTGCCGAGGTTAAACGCCATTTGTCCGCCTGCGGCCCCCAGCATCTCGCCGCCTTTCGCATTTTGCAGCAGCAGTATTTGCAGCGGCGCAGAGAGCGCAAACAGCCCGGCGCAGCACACGAATCCCATTACCAGTGAAGCTGTTTTAAGCTCGCCAAAGGCGAACAACGCCAGCAGCGAAGCCACAATCACCAGGTCGGTGGTGGCAGCAATGCGCAGCGGGCTAAAGCGCGACGACAGCTTGCCGCTGAAGACATTTCCCAGCACCATGCCCAGCCCCATCAGCATCATGATCGCGGTCATCACGCCCTCGGAAAAGCCTGACACGTTGACCATAAACGGCTTCACGAAGCTAAACCAGGCAAACACCCCGGCATTGCCAAACATCGTAGCGGCAAAAATCAACCACGGTTCCGGTTTCTTCAGGAAATGGAATTGTTCTGTCAGCCGGGTGGTTGTCGTGTCGTGAATGTCTGGCACCCACAGCAGAACAGACAGGATCACCAGCGCGTCAAAGACCGCAATCAAAAAGAAGGTGTAACGCCAGTTAAATTCATGTCCCAGCCACGTCCCGAGTGGTACGCCAAGCAGGTTGGCAACGGTCATCCCGGCAATCATCCCGGCCACAGCGACCGTCACTTTACCCGGCGGTGCGATTTTTGACAGGATTATCGCCCCCACGCCGAAAATCGCGCCATGCGGAAAACCAGAGATTAAGCGCCCCGCCGCCAGCCCCACGTAGGAGTCAGAGAAGGTAAAGAGTGTGTTACCAACGACGCACATCGCCACCAGAAACAGCAGCGTTGTTTTCAGCGAAAATTTGCTGGAGAACAGCGCCACAATCGGCGCGCCGATCACCACGCCAAAAGCGTAAAACGAAATCATATTTCCGGCAGAGGGAATCGAAATGCCCGTGTCATGGGCCAGTTCTGTCAGCACGCCCATGATGCCAAATTCAGCCATCCCCAGACCAAAGGTAGCCAGTGCTAACGAAAAAATTGTCTTTTTCATACCGCGACCACTGTTAAAAAATACGCAGCGTGCATTATTGATTAAACTTGTATGGTGAACCAGTTCAAATCAGCTTTCTGACACATTAATCCATTCATTCAGGCCGATTACACGCTTAGTACGGCCTCGATCCCGCGACCGGACCCATAGGGAGACCCTCCATGGTCAGTAAGAAGAAAACCCGTGTTGTTGATGATGTCGTTAAAAACGCGCCGCTCAAAACCAAAACGTACGAGCAAGAGCTGCGCCGCCTCCATGTTGAACTGGTTAAGCTCCAGCAATGGGTGGTCGCCAAAGGGTTAAAAGTCTGTATTGTTTTTGAAGGGCGAGACGGCGCCGGTAAAGGCGGCGTCATCAAAGCCATCACCGAACGCGTCAGCCCCCGGGTGTTTCGCGTTGTTGCGTTACCGGCCCCCACCGATAAAGAGAAAAGTCAGCTCTATTTTCAGCGTTACGTTCCTCATCTGCCCTCTGCCGGGGAAATCGTTATTTTTGACCGCAGCTGGTACAACCGCGCGGGGGTGGAAAAAGTAATGGGTTTCTGTACTGAAGAGCAGACCGAAAAATTTCTTGATGGAACGCCGGTAATGGAAAAAGCGATGGTCGATGCCGGGATCATATTGTTGAAATACTGGCTTGAAGTAACGCCAAAAGAGCAGGAACGCCGCCTGCGCGATCGCATTAATGATGGTCGCAAGATCTGGAAGCTGTCTCCAATGGACATAAAATCTTTTAATCTGTGGGATGAATATACCCTCGCCCGTGACGCGATGTTTAAAGCGACCGACACCGCCTGGGCGCCGTGGTTTGTGGCGCGCTCAGAAGATAAAAAACGGGTGCGGCTGAATATTATTTCGCATCTGCTTTCACAGATCCCCTATAAAGAAATTCACGTAGACAAAGTGGATTTACCGAAACGCAAGATCGGCAAAGTGAAGCCTACAAAATATCCCTTCCGGTATATTGCAGAGCGATTTTGATACGGGGAAGCAGGCCAGCACAAGCGCAGCGCCGCCGGACAATGCCGACGGCGCAAGGTTTACTTCAACCCTTCCGAACTCTCTTTTTGCGCTTCAAGACGCTCAACGTCCCGGTACCAGCGCGGATGGTGTTTTTGCGCCCAGCGGCGGCTCACCTTCCCTTCAATCATGCCTTTAATCGATCCTTTCACCCAGAAGGCCATATACATATGGATCAGAATGGCGTGGATCAGAATAATGGCCGAGGTCGCGTGGATCAGCAGCGCATAACGCACTACCTGAATCGGGAAATAGTGCGCAAAATACGGACGCCAGATGATGACCCCGGTCACCAGCAGCACAAAAATCATGCTCATGATGGTCCAGAACATCATCTTCTGCCCGGCGTTGTATTTCCCCACCTTCGCGACTTTATGCTCGTTGCCTTTCAGAACCTCAACAATCCCTTTTAGCCACGGAATATCCTGCTTGTCAGGGATGTTGTGATGAACAAAACGCACGAACATAAACATCAGCACCACGAAAATCAGCACGCCGAAGAACGGATGCAGAATGCGCCCCATCTGCGGTGTCCCGAAGGTTTCCGTGAGCCACTGTAGCGTCGGGAAGAAGAACGATATGCCGGATACCGCCACCAGGAAGAAGCAGATGACTACCGTCCAGTGACAGGCGCGATCGACAAATTTTGTGCGCACTATCATTTTCGACTTACTCATGATGCTCCTCCTCGTCGTCATCCACCTCTTTATTCGGCCCGATACCGATGTAGTGATAAATCAGCCCGGCAAAGGTGGCGATAAAGCCCGCCGCTGAAAGCGGTTTAAGCGCCCCTTTCCACAGGTTGATTGATGTATCGATCGCCGGATCTTTCGGCAGATTATGATACAGCTCCGGCTGGTCATTGTGGTGCAGAACATACATGACGTGCGTGCCGCCCACGCCCTGCGGGTTATAAATCCCGGCCTTGTCATAGCCGCGCGCTTTGAGCTTATCCACCCGCTGCTGCGCCACTTCCAGCATCTCTTTTTTGGTGCCGAAGTGGATCGCCCCGGTAGGACAGGTCTTCACGCAGGCAGGCTCCTGGCCGACGCTGACGCGATCGACGCACAGGGTGCATTTATAGACCCGGTTATCCTCTTTATTGAGGCGCGGGATATTAAACGGACAGCCTGCGATGCAGTAGCCGCAGCCGATGCAGTTATCCTGCTGGAAGTCGACGATCCCGTTGGCGTACTGAATGATTGCCCCGGCAGACGGGCACGCCTTCAGGCAGCCCGGATCTTCACAGTGCATACAGCCGTCTTTACGGATCAGCCACTCCAGCTTGCCGTTCTGGTCGGTTTCGCTAAAGCGCATCACCGTCCAGGACTTGGCGCTCAGATCAGCAGGATTGTCATAGACCCCAACGCAGTGCCCCACCTCGTCGCGGATATCGTTCCACTCCGAGCAGGCCACCTGGCAGGCCTTACAGCCCACGCAGGAAGAGACATCGATCAGCTTGGCGACTTCTGCCTTGTAGTCCCGCGCACGAGGCGCGGGCGTTATCGGGTTGGTCGCGGAGCGTTTAATAATGTCTTGTGTTTCCATCGCCATTTAATCGCTCCTTACGCTTTCTCGATGTTGACCAGAAACGCTTTATACTCCGGCGTTTGCGAGTTGGAATCGCCAACGTTTGGCGTCAGGGTATTAGCGATGTAGCCTTTCTGCGCTACCCCTTCAAAGCCCCAGTGCAGTGGTATGCCCACCGTTTCCACCTGCTGGCCGTGCACGTTCAGCGTTTGCAGACGACGGGTGACCACCGCCACCGCGCGAATAAAGCCGCGCTTGCTGCTGACCTTCACGCGATCGCCATTGGCAATGCCTTTCGCCTTCGCCAGGGTTTCGCTTATCTCCACAAACTGTTCCGGTTGCGCGATGGCGTTAAGCCGCGCGTGCTTGGTCCAGGTATGGAAATGCTCGGTCAGGCGGTAAGTAGTGCCGACATACGGGAACTTGTCTTTTTTACCTAAACGCAGCACGTCGTCTTCGTAGATGCGTACCACCGGGCTTGACACCACGTTCGGGTGCAACGGGTTAGTGCCGAGCGGCGTTTCCATCGGCTCGTAGTGTTCAGGGAACGGCCCTTCCGCCAGTTTGTCGATAGCAAACAGACGTCCCAGCCCTTCCGGCTGCATGATAAACGGCCCGGTGTTGCTACCCGGCGCGGCGGTGTTGAAGTCCGGGATATCGTTCCCCGTCCACTTCGTGCCGTTCCACTCGATCAGCATGCGTTTCGGATCCCACGGCTTACCGTTCACGTCTGCGGAGGCACGGTTGTACAGTACGCGGCGGTTTAACGGCCACGCCCATGCCCAGCCCAGGGTGTTACCCAGGCCTGACGGATCGGCGTTATCGCGGTTGGCCATCTGGTTACCCTGCTCAGTCCAGCTGCCGGTGTAGATCCAGCAGGACGAGGCGGTGGTACCGTCGTCACGCAACAGCGCGAAGCTATTGAGCAACTGGCCTTTCTTCGCCACCAGATTGCCGTTGGCATCGTACAGGTCGGCCAGCGCCACACCGTTGTTCTCTTTTGCCACCTCTTCGGACTCAGGATGATCCGGCTGCTTGTAGTTCCAGCTCATCTTCAGCAGCGGCTCAGCGCCTTTGCCGCCTTCTGTGCGGTACATCTCGCGCAGACGATGGTAAATCCCGGCCAGAATTTCGCCGTCATTACGCGCTTCACCCGGCGCATCCTGACCTTTCCAGTGCCACTGTAGCCAGCGGCCAGAGTTGGCAATAGAACCGTCCTCTTCCGCAAAGCAGGTCGATGGCAGGCGGAACACCTCCGTCTGAATGGATGCCGGATCGACATCGTTTGATTCACCGTGGTTCTGCCAGAACGTAGACGTTTCGGTGACCAGCGGATCGATAACCACCATGTACTTCAGCTTGCTCAGGCTGCGAACGACTTTGTTTTTATCCGGGAATGACGCCACCGGGTTAAAGCCCTGGCAGATATACCCCGTGACGTCGCCCTTATCCATCATGTTGAAATACTTGATGACATCGTAAGCCTGGTCCCATTTCGGCAACCACTCAAAGCCCCAGTCATTCTCTTTCTGCGCCGCGTCGCCGTAGAACGATTTCATCAGACTGACGGCAAACTTCGGATAGTTACTCCAGTAGTTCACCTGGTCCGGACGCGTCGCTTTTGGCGTGTTGGCGTCAAGCCAGCTTTGCCAGTCGGTCTGCTTCTCGGACGGCAGGGTCAGGTAACCCGGCAGGCTGGTCGACAGCAGGCCGAGGTCGGTTAAGCCCTGAATGTTAGAGTGCCCGCGCAGGGCGTTCACGCCGCCACCGGCCATCCCCATGTTGCCGAGCAGCAGCTGGATCATCGCCATGGTGCGAATGTTCTGCGCGCCCACGGTATGCTGCGTCCAGCCCAGCGCGTACAGGAAAGTAGTGGTTCTGTCGGCGGCACTGGTGGAGGCCAGCACTTCACACACTTTCAGGAAGTCCGCTTTCGGCGTACCGCAGATGTTTTCCACCACGTCCGGCGTATAGCGGGAAACGTGCTGTTTCAGCAAGTTCCACACGCAGCGCGAATCGCTCAGGGTCTCATCGCGTTTCGCGTAGCCGTTTTCGTCGAACTGATAGTTCCAGGATGATTTATCGTACTGACGTTTCTCGGCGTCATAGCCGCTGAACAGACCATCTTCGAAAGCGAAATCTTCCCGCACCAGCAGGCTGGCATTGGTGTAATGCTTAACGTATTCCGCGTTAATCTTATTGTTTTCGATCAGGTACAACAGTACGCCGGAAAGGAACGTAATATCCGTACCGGAGCGGATCGGCGCATAGATATCAGCCACCGATGCCGTACGCGTAAAGCGTGGATCGACGACAATCAGCGTCGCATCGTTGTTGTTTTTCGCTTCCATCGCCCAGCGGAACCCCACCGGATGGGCTTCAGCGGCGTTACCGCCCATAACCACCACGACGTTTGCGTTTTTGATATCAACCCAGTGGTTGGTCATCGCACCGCGACCAAATGTTGGAGCAAGACTTGCTACCGTTGGTCCGTGTCAGACGCGCGCCTGGTTATCAACCGCCAGCATGCCGAGGGAGCGCACAAATTTTTGCGTCAGCATGCCGGTCTCATTACTTGCCGCAGAGGCACACAGCATCCCGGTGGAGGTCCAGCGGTTTACCGTGATGCCCTGCTCGTTCTTCTCAATAAAATTGGCGTCGCGATCCGCTTTCATCAGTTTTGCAATTCGGGAGAAAGCGTCGTCCCAGGAGATACGCTGCCATTTGTCAGACCCCGGCGCACGATATTCCGGGTAGCGCAGACGGTTTTCACTGTGGACGTAGTCCAGCAGCCCCGCCCCTTTCGGGCAAAGCGCCCCGCGGCTCACCGGATGGTCCGGGTCCCCTTCAATATGATAAATCGCTTCTTTGGCGTTCTTCGCGCCATCACCCAGGCTATACATTAATAGCCCACAACCCACGGAGCAGTATGTGCAGGTGTTACGGATCTCTTTCGCGCGCAGCAGTTTATAGTTGCGTGCCTGAGCCAGCGCCATTTTGGGAGCGAATCCCAGCATCGCGGCTGTTGTTCCGGCCATACCGCCCGCGCAGATTTTAAAAAATTGTCTGCGGCTGACGTCCATTGTTGTCCTCGTTATCTGATAAGACTTCGCGCGGCAAACTAACAGCAAAGCCCCTTTTTTTATTGCGTCAAATCAAGGTCGCTATACTTAGCCCCCCAAATAGTCACCGCTGGTACGATTTGCTACTCTTTTCGGGGTATCTCCCCCGTAGAAAATTCGCCAGGTGTAGCGGATAGATGCTATAAGTTTTCCCTTTGATTTTTTGAAGACTGGCAGGGTAATGGACAGAAAAAGAGCAACGCTGACAGGCCTGGCGGCCATATTGCTGTGGAGCACCATGGTGGGTCTCATCCGCAGCGTCAGTGAAGGACTGGGCCCGGTGGGCGGCGCGGCGATGATTTACACCGTCAGCGGGCTGCTGTGTCTGGTAACGGTGGGTTTTCCCGATCTTCGGCGTTTTTCCAGGCGCTATCTTCTTGCGGGCAGCATCCTGTTTGTCAGCTATGAGATGTGCCTGGCCCTGTCGCTGGGATATGCCGCGACGCGCTCACAGGCGATTGAAGTCGGTATGGTCAATTATCTGTGGCCAAGCCTGACGATTGCCTTCGCGATTTTGTTCAACGGGCAAAAATCCACCCTGTGGGTCATCCCTGGGCTTCTCATCTCGCTGTTGGGGGTGTGCTGGGTTTTAGGTGGCGAAAACGGTCTGCAACTGAATGACATCATGCAGAACGTCGTTTCAAGTCCGCTGAGTTATGGGCTGGCGTTTGCTGGCGCTTTTATCTGGGCCGCCTACTGCACCGTCACCAGCAAGTATGCCAAAGGGCAAAATGGCATTACCCTTTTCGTCCTGCTGACCGCCCTGAGCCTGTGGGTCAAATATGCCGTCAGCGATCAGCCCGAAATGGTGTTCAGCGTCCCGGTTGTGGTGAAGCTATTGATGTGTGGGGTTGCGCTTGGCTTTGGCTACGCCGCCTGGAATATCGGTATTCTTCACGGTAACGTCACGGTGCTTGCGGCTGTCTCTTATTTCACGCCCGTTCTTTCCGCCGCGCTGGCGGCTATTGTGCTGAGCTCTCCGCTTTCATTCTCATTCTGGCAAGGGGCATTAATGGTGTGCGCCGGATCGTTACTGTGCTGGTATGCCACCCGCAAATAGTATTTTTATTTTTTGCCGGGTACCCAATATGCCCGGCACAAAATTAACAATTTTTTAATATGTGATCACACCCTCGAATATAATTAGTAACATTCGAGACAACTAAAATTTCTGTATAGAATGCCCACAGATAGCCAGAGCCGTTGTGGAAGTTGACATAAACTGACAACACAGGTAATTAGTTCAGCGCCAATATTACCCCGCTATATAGCAAAAAGTGCAATAGTTTATTTCTTAATATTTCACTTAGAAAACAGACATTGGCTCACCGAAAAATTCATAATCCGCTGTTTTACAAGATGTTATCGCGCCCCACACGTTGATACTCTCTGTCAAATTCCTTTAATTCCCCCGAAAAACTAAAACGTCCGACAATTATTTACAGCCATATTATCGTGCTTTGTTAATAATCAATTTATGTCTATATATTAACCTGATTGAGCGATTTAAGGGTAATTTACCCGATCAGGATCACACTAATTGAAATTATCTTTAATATTTTGAAACTTATTATTGAAAGCAGTCTACGGAATTTTAAAAATAGTCTGCCATTGACGATAAGCCTCGTTTAAAAATCGCTCAGGTGGCTTAGGAAATACCTAAATAAAATTATAAGGATTATTTAAGATGAAACTTAAATTAGTTGCAGTGGCAGTGACTTCCATGTTGGCAGCTGGCGTTGTTAACGCGGCTGAAGTTTTTAACAAAGACGGTAACAAACTGGATCTGTACGGCAAAGTTACTGGTCTGCACTATTTTTCTGATGATGCTGGTAGCGACGGCGACAAAACGTATGTTCGTCTGGGCTTCAAAGGTGAAACTCAGATCAACGATCAGCTGACCGGATACGGCCAGTGGGAATATGAGTTCAAGGGCAATCGCTCCGAAGCTCAGGGTTCCGACGGCAACAAAACCCGTCTGGCCTACGCTGGTCTGAAATTCGATGAATTCGGTTCCTTCGACTACGGTCGTAACTACGGTGTGGCTTATGACATCGGCGCGTGGACTGACGTTCTGCCAGAGTTCGGTGGCGATACCTGGACGCAGACTGACGGCTTCATGACCGGCCGTACCACTGGCGTTGCAACCTACCGTAACACCGACTTCTTTGGTCTGGTTGACGGCCTGAACGTGGCTGCTCAGTACCAGGGTAAAAACGACCGTTCAGAGATCACCGAATCCAACGGTGACGGCTGGGGTCTGTCTTCTACCTATGAATTCGACGGCTTCGGTGTGGGTGCGACCTACGCGAAATCTGACCGTACTGACCGTCAGGTTCGTGCTGCAAGCAACCTGAACGCCGGTGGCGCAAACGCAGAAGTCTGGGCTGCTGGCCTGAAGTACGATGCGAACAACATCTACCTGGCAACCACCTACTCTGAAACCCGCAACATGACGGCGTTCGGTAACGGTCACGTTGCCAACAAAGCGCAGAACTTCGAAGTTGTGGCGCAGTACCAGTTCGACTTCGGTCTGCGTCCATCCATCGCTTACCTGAAATCCAAAGGTAAAGACATCGGTTCTTATGGCGACCAGGATCTGGTTGAATACGTTGACGTTGGCGCGAGCTACTACTTCAACAAAAACATGTCCACCTACGTTGATTACAAAATCAACCTCGTGGATGACAGCCAGTTCACCAAAGATGCCAAAGTGGCTACCGACAACATCGTGGCTGTAGGTCTGACCTACCAGTTCTAAGATCTGTTAGTTCAAAAGGCCAGCCCTCCCGGCTGGCCTTTTTTATTACTGCTGCCCTCCGACCTTCGCCAGACTAAACCAGATCCCGACCGCCAGAATCAGCAGCATGCCTCCCGCACTGCCCAGGGCCACGCTGTGCGAGGTGATGAACGCAGTTTTCGCCGCCGTCATCACCGGCTCGGCCAGTGACGGCGTCAGCTCCTGCGCCACCTTCATCGCTTCACCGATGGACGACGAGGCTTTATCGGTCAGCGACGCGCTCAGCCCCTGCGGCAGTACAATAGACGCCGAAAAGCTGCGGGTTAACAGCAAACCGAAAATGGCGATCCCCAGACCAGCGCCCAGCTCGTAGGACATGGTTTCGATCGCGCCTGCGGCGGCCGCTTTCTCTTTCGGCGCGGCAGCCATGATCGCTGACGTCGATGCCAGCAGTGCGCTGGCGGCACTGAAGCCCAACAGCACCATCAGGCTCCACGCCTGCCACTGTTGGGTGCTGAAATCAAGCATCGACAGGCCGATAAAACTGACTGCGCTTAGCCCCATGCCTCCGGCCGCGACAATGCGCAGCCCCAGACGCCCGACCAGCACACCCGCGATCGGCCCGCTAAATCCGCTCGCCACCATCACCGGCAGCATAAATATCCCTGCTTCAAACGGCGTAAAACCATGCACAAACTGCAACTCCTGCGCCATCAGCAGTTCAAAGCCCACCAGCGCAATCATGGCGGTCATCGCCATGACCACGCCGCTTAAAATAATGCGATGGCAAAACAGACGCATGTCGATCATCGGTACGCGCGCGCGCAGCTGGATACGGACGAAGATAAACAGCATCACCGCCCCGGTAAGCAGCGTAATGGTCACCATCCACGGCGACAGCACCCCTTTCAAGGCGGTTTTGGCGCTATAGACCAGCAGTAAAATCGCCACAATTAGCATAATGGCATGGCTGATATTGAGCGGCTGCTCGGGCCGCCCCTGCTGAGCAGGCACAAAGCGCGCAGCAAGCGAAACCACCATCAGCACGATCGGCACATTAATCAGGAAGACCGAACCCCAGTAAAAGTGCTCCAGCAGCATGCCGCCAATCAGCGGGCCAAACGCCGCGCCGCCCGACCCAACGGCAGCCCAGACGCCGAGGGCGATATTACGGTGCCGCGCATCAATAAACAGCGTGCGGATCCCTGCAAGCGTAGCCGGAATAATCATCGCCGCGCCAATCGCCAGCGACGCGCGGGCGGCAATCAGCCAGCCCGCGGACGGCGCAAAAGCCGCCGCTAACGATGACAGGCCAAACAGCACGCTGCCGATCATCAGCAGGCGCTTAAAACCTATGCGATCGCCCAGCGCGCCCATCGGCAGCACCATCCCCGCCATCACCAGCGAGTAAATATCAATAATCCACAACAATTCGTTGCCGCTGGAACCCAGCGTCATGCTCAATGTTGGCGCCGCCACGTGCAGCACCGTCGCGTCAATCGCCACCGGGATATATACCAGCACGATAATCACTAACGCTAACCACTGACGAAACATAAATTTCCTTTTCAGTTAAAAACTGGACACATGTCCAAATTGCGATCCTACGTAAAGTTGAACACTTGTCCAGCTCTTTGTTACACTCGTTTCGTTGCCATTGAGAGTGAGAAATTATGCGTTATCTGAGCAAGGACGAGCGGCGGGAAGAGATCCTCCAGGCCGCGATGCGCGTGGCGCTGACCGAAGGATTCGCTGCAATGACCGTGCGCCGCATCGCCACCGAAGCGGGCGTCGCTACCGGGCAGTTGCATCACCACTTTGCGTCGGCGGGCGAGCTTAAGTCGCTGGCGTTTGTCCGGCTAATCCGCGATTTGCTGGATGCTGAAATCGTTGGCGAAAACGCTGGCTGGCGCGAGCGCCTGCATGCCATGCTCGGCAGCGATGACGGCGGGTTTGAGCCCTACATTCGGCTGTGGCGAGAGGCGCAAATTCTCGCCAGCCGGGATAGCGATATTAAAGGCGCCTACGTTTTGACTATGGAGATGTGGCACCAGGAAACGGTTGCGATTATCAGGGCCGGGGCGGAGGCCAACGCCTTTACGCTTGCTGACCAGCCGGAAAATATCGCCTGGCGTTTAATTGGTCTGGTATGTGGCCTGGATGGCATATACGTATTAAATATGCCTGAAATGGACGACGCGGCCTTTAATAAGCATCTGGATAAACTTATCTCCCTCGAATTGTTTTAATACTCCCATCGGGGTGTTAATTTCCGCAAAAAGTTACAATTAGTAACACATAAAGCGAACCCAGATTCCCATTCCAAACTCAGGGATTCGCTTTTTTATCTATCCTTTCAGATGTATCCCATAACATCCAATAATTCCTACAAGCTATCGACAGGTATCTTTCTGTTTTTATTTAATTTTTTCTCTCCACTTGGGTAAGCAAGAGGGTGATATGTCACATCAAAGCGAGAAGAGTAACCAGCATCTGTTGAGTAACTGGAAACCGGAAAATGCGCAATTTTGGGAGAATAAAGGGAAACATATCGCACGAAGAAACCTGTGGATTTCCGTGGCGTGTTTGCTCCTCGCGTTTTGTGTCTGGATGTTGTTTAGCGCTATTGCGGTAAACCTTAATAAGGTCGGATTTAATTTCAGCACCGATCAGCTTTTTATGCTAACGGCATTACCTTCTCTCTCCGGCGCGATATTGCGTGTCCCCTACTCTTTTATGGTGCCGATATTTGGCGGGCGTTACTGGACCGTGTTAAGCACCGTTATCCTGGTCGTACCCTGTGTCTGGCTTGGGATCGCCATCCAGAATACCGCCACGCCTTACTGGGTCTTTATCATCATTGCACTGCTGTGCGGTTTTGCCGGCGCCAACTTCGCTTCCAGCATGGGAAACATCAGCTTCTTCTTCCCGAAAGCCAGACAGGGCAGCGCGCTGGGCATTAACGGCGGGCTGGGTAACCTGGGTGTGAGCGTGATGCAGCTGGTTGCGCCGCTGGTGATTTTCCTGCCGATGTTTACCTTTCTCGGCGTTCACGGCGTCCCCCAGGAGGATGGCTCGACGATGTGGCTGGCGAACGCGGCGTGGATCTGGGCGCCGCTGCTGATTCTGGCCACCCTTGCGGCGTTTTTTGGCATGAACGACATCGCCAGCTCGAAAGCATCCATTGCCAGCCAGCTTCCGGTACTTAAGCGCTTTCACCTCTGGCTGCTGAGCCTGCTTTATCTGGCAACCTTCGGCTCGTTTATCGGTTTCTCGGCAGGCTTTGCCATGCTGTCGAAAACCCAGTTTCCGGACGTAAATATCCTCCACCTCGCCTTCTTTGGCCCGCTGATTGGCGCCCTGGCGCGTTCGGCTGGCGGGATGATTTCAGACAGGCTGGGCGGCGTACGGGTGACGCTGATCAACTTCGTCTTTATGGCCATCTTTAGCGCCCTGATTTTCCTGACACTCCCCGGGTCTGGTTCAGGCAGTTTTATCGCCTTCTATCTGGTCTTTATGGGTCTGTTTCTGACCGCAGGCCTGGGCAGCGGCTCGACCTTCCAGATGATCGCGATTATCTTTCGCCAAATCACCCTCGACCGCGTAAAAAAACAGGGCGGGAGCGACGAACAGGCACAGCATGAAGCGGTGACCGAAACGGCTGCCGCGCTGGGCTTTATCTCTGCCATCGGTGCGGTAGGCGGGTTCTTTATTCCCAAAGCCTTTGGCACATCCCTGGCGATGACCGGATCCCCGGTGGGCGCCATGAAAGTCTTCCTCGTGTTTTACATCGTCTGCGTGCTCGTCACCTGGCTGGTGTACGGCCGCAAATCCTCACAAAAATAATAACTACATCTTCGCCGGAGCGTGATGCCTCACCCTCCGGCCATGCTATCGAAGCAGGAGAAATGTCATGAGCAAACTGTTGGACCGCTTCCGTTACTTCAAAACAAAAGGCGACAGTTTCGCCGATGGGCACGGGCAGGTGTACCACACCAACCGCGACTGGGAGGACAGCTACCGTCAACGCTGGCAGTTCGATAAAATTGTGCGATCCACCCACGGCGTTAACTGCACCGGCTCCTGTAGCTGGAAGATTTATGTCAAAAATGGCCTGGTGACCTGGGAAACCCAGCAGACCGACTACCCGCGTACCCGCCCTGACCTGCCTAACCACGAACCACGCGGCTGCCCGCGCGGCGCAAGCTACTCCTGGTATCTCTACAGCGCCAACCGCCTGAAATACCCGCTGGTGCGCCGTCGGCTGATCGAACTCTGGCGCGAGGCGCTGGCGCAGCATACCGATCCGGTGCTGGCCTGGGACGCCATTCAGAACGATCCGCAGAAAGCGCAGAGCTACAGGAAGGCGCGGGGTAAAGGCGGTTTTATCCGCTCAAACTGGAAAGAGCTTAACCAGCTGATTGCTGCCGCCAACGTCTGGACCATCAAAAACTACGGCCCGGATCGGGTAGCCGGTTTTTCCCCCATCCCGGCCATGTCGATGGTCTCTTATGCCGCCGGTACGCGCTATCTCTCCCTGCTCGGCGGCACCTGCCTGAGCTTCTATGACTGGTATTGCGATCTGCCTCCGGCGTCGCCGATGACCTGGGGCGAACAGACCGACGTGCCGGAATCGGCGGATTGGTACAACTCCAGCTATATCATTGCCTGGGGCTCGAACGTGCCGCAGACGCGCACCCCGGACGCCCACTTCTTTACCGAAGTGCGTTACAAAGGCACCAAGACCGTCGCCATTACGCCGGACTTCTCGGAGGTGGCAAAGCTCAGCGACCAATGGCTGGCCCCCAAACAGGGTACCGACAGCGCCCTTGCCATGGCGATGGGGCATGTGATCCTCAAAGAGTTCCATCTTGATAACCCGAGCGATTACTTCCTCAACTATTGCCGCCGCTACACCGACATGCCGATGCTGGTTCTGCTGGATGAACAGGCTGACGGTCTCGTGGTGCCGGGCCGCATGCTGCGTGCATCGGATCTGGCCGACGGGCTGGGTGAAACCAATAATCCGGAGTGGAAAACCATCGCCTTTGACGTGGCCGGAAATCTGGTGGCGCCGAATGGTTCCATCGGCTTCCGCTGGGGTGAAAAAGGCAAATGGAACCTGGAGTCGCTGGCCGCGGGACAGGAAACCGAGCTGACGCTTTCCCTGCTCATCACCCACGACAGCGTGGCAGACGTGGCCTTCCCTTACTTCGGGGGCAACGAGAACCCGCATTTCCGCAGCGTGAAGCAGGAGCCGGTGCTGACGCGCCGAGTACCGAGTAAAACCCTGACGCTGGCCGACGGCAGCCAGAGACGCGTGGTTAGCGTGTACGATCTGGTGCTCGCAAACTACGGCCTCGATCGCGGTCTGGAAGACAGTAACGCGGCGACAAACTACGCCGAGATAAAAGCCTACACCCCGGCCTGGGGCGAACAAATTACCGGCGTCCCCGCTTATCTGATAGAAAAAATCGCCCGTGAATTTGCCGACACGGCGCATAAGACCCACGGACGGTCGATGATCATTCTCGGGGCCGGTGTGAACCACTGGTACCACATGGACATGAACTACCGCGGGATGATCAACATGCTGGTCTTCTGCGGCTGCGTCGGGCAGAGCGGCGGCGGCTGGTCGCACTATGTCGGCCAGGAAAAGCTGCGCCCGCAAACCGGCTGGCTGCCGCTGGCCTTCGCGCTGGACTGGAACCGTCCGCCGCGCCAGATGAACAGCACATCGTACTTTTACAACCACGCCAGCCAGTGGCGCTATGAGAAGCTCACCGCAAGGGAATTGCTTTCTCCCCTTGCAGACGCATCGAAGTTTACCGGTCATCTGATTGATTTCAACGTCCGCGCCGAGCGTATGGGCTGGCTCCCTTCCGCGCCGCAGCTCAACCTCAACCCGCTGCACGTGAAAGCTCGCGCCGACGCCGCCGGGATGTCGCCGCAGGATTACACCGTGCAGGCGTTAAAATCGGGTGATATTCGCTTCGCCTGCGAACAGCCGGACAACGGCAAGAACCACCCGCGCAACCTGTTCGTCTGGCGTTCTAACCTGCTCGGTTCGTCCGGGAAAGGCCATGAATACATGTTGAAATACCTGCTTGGCACCGAGAGCGGTATTCAGGGTGAGGATTTAGGTTCAACGGACGACGTGAAGCCTGAGGAAGTAGAATGGCAAACCGCCGCCATTGAGGGCAAGCTGGATCTGCTGGTGACGCTTGATTTCCGTATGTCCAGCACCTGCCTGTTCTCGGATATCGTCCTGCCCACCGCCACCTGGTATGAAAAAGACGATATGAATACCTCGGACATGCATCCGTTTATTCACCCGCTCTCCGCCGCCGTTGACCCGGCGTGGGAGTCCCGCAGCGACTGGGAGATTTACAAGGGCATCGCCAAAGTCTTCTCTGAAGTGTGCGTCGGACATCTCGGCACCGAAACTGACGTGGTGCTACAGCCGCTACAGCATGACTCCCCGGGGGAGCTGTCGCAGCCTTTTGATATTCTGGACTGGCGCAAAGGCGAGTGCGATCTGATCCCCGGCAAAACCGCGCCAAACATTGCAGTCGTCGAGCGCAACTATCCGGAAACCTACGAGCGCTTTACGGCGCTTGGCCCGCTGCTGGACACGCTCGGCAACGGCGGAAAAGGCATATCGTGGAACACCCAGAATGAGGTCGATTTCCTCGGCAAGCTCAACTACGTCAAGCCCGACGGCCCGGCGAAAGGCCGTCCGCGCATCGAGACCGCCATTGATGCTTCAGAGGTGATCCTCGCCCTTGCCCCGGAAACTAACGGTCAGGTCGCGGTCAAAGCCTGGGAAGCCCTCGGCGAACTGACCGGGCGCGATCACACCCATCTGGCGCTGAACAAAGAAGACGAGAAAATCCGCTTCCGCGATATTCAGGCGCAGCCGCGCAAAATCATCTCCAGCCCGACGTGGTCCGGCCTTGAGAGCGAGCACGTGTCGTATAACGCAGGCTATACCAACGTTCACGAGCTGATCCCGTGGCGCACGATTTCCGGCCGCCAGCAGCTGTATCAGGATCACGCCTGGATGCGCGCCTTCGGGGAGAGTCTGGTGGCCTATCGTCCACCGATTGACACCCGCAGCGTTACCCATATGCGCGAAATCCCGCCGAACGGATTCCCGGAAAAAGCGCTTAACTTCCTGACGCCGCACCAGAAATGGGGCATTCACTCCACCTACAGCGAAAACCTGCTGATGCAGACCCTGTCGCGCGGCGGGCCCATCGTCTGGATCAGCGAAACCGACGCGCGCGAGCTGGGCATTGAGGACAATGACTGGATTGAAGCCTTCAACGCCAACGGCGCCCTCACCGCCCGCGCGGTGGTCAGCCAGCGCGTGCCGCCGGGCATGACCATGATGTACCACGCTCAGGAGCGAATCCTGAACATTCCGGGTTCAGAAGTAACCGGACGGCGCGGCGGGATCCACAACTCGGTTACCCGCGTCTGCCCGAAACCGACCCACATGATCGGCGGCTACGCGCAGCTGGCGTACAGCTTCAACTATTACGGCACCGTCGGCTCGAACCGCGACGAGTTCATCATGATCCGCAAAATGAAAAACATTAACTGGCTGGACGGCGAAGGTCGGGATCAGGTACAGGAGGCGAAAAAATGAAAATACGCTCACAGGTTGGCATGGTACTGAATCTCGATAAATGCATTGGCTGCCACACCTGCTCGGTCACCTGTAAGAACGTCTGGACCGGGCGCGAAGGGATGGAGTACGCGTGGTTTAATAACGTCGAAACCAAACCCGGCATCGGCTATCCGAAAAACTGGGAAGATCAGGATGAGTGGCAAGGCGGCTGGATCCGCGGTATTCACGGCAAGCTGACCCCACGCCTCGGCGGAAAAATGGGCGTGCTGTCGAAAATTTTCGCCAACCCCGTGTTGCCGCAGATTGACGATTACTATGAACCTTTCACCTTCGATTACCAGGATCTGCACCGCGCCCCGGAGGGGGATCACCTCCCCACCGCCCGCCCACGTTCGCTGATCGACGGCAAGCGAATGGATAAAATCAAATGGGGGCCCAACTGGGAGGAGCTGCTGGGCGGCGAGTTCGAAAAACGCGCCCGCGATCGAAACTTTCAGAAGATCCAGAAAGAGATGTACGGCCAGTTCGAAAACACCTTCATGATGTACCTGCCGCGCCTGTGCGAGCACTGCCTGAACCCGAGCTGCGTCGCCACCTGCCCGAGCGGTGCGATTTACAAACGCGAAGAGGACGGCATTGTGCTGATCGACCAGGACAAATGCCGCGGCTGGCGTCTGTGCATTAGCGGCTGTCCGTACAAAAAAATCTACTTCAACTGGAAAAGCGGCAAGTCAGAGAAGTGCATCTTCTGCTATCCACGCATCGAGTCCGGCCAGCCGACTGTCTGCTCGGAAACCTGCGTCGGACGCATCCGCTATCTCGGGGTGCTGCTGTATGACGCAGACCGCATTGAAGAGGCGGCCAGCACCGAGCATGAAACCGATCTGTATGAGCGCCAGTGCGACGTGTTCCTTAACCCGAACGATCCGGCGGTGATTGAGGAAGCGCTGAAACAGGGTATTCCGCAGAACGTCATCGACGCAGCGCAGCGTTCCCCGGTTTACAAAATGGCGATGGACTGGAAGCTCGCCCTGCCGCTACACCCGGAATACCGCACCCTGCCGATGGTCTGGTATGTGCCGCCGCTGTCACCGATTCAGTCCTACGCGGACGCGGGTGGTCTGCCGCAGAGCGACGGCGTACTGCCTGCGGTAGAAAGCCTGCGCATCCCGGTGCAGTACCTGGCAAACATGCTCAGCGCGGGCGATACCGGCCCGGTGCTGCGCGCCCTGAAGCGCATGATGGCAATGCGTCACTACAAGCGCTCCCAGACCGTGGAAGGCGTGACCGATACCCGCGCCATTGAAGAGGTCGGCCTGACCGAAGCGCAGGTTGAAGAGATGTACCGCTATCTGGCGATTGCCAACTACGAAGACCGCTTCGTGATCCCCACCAGCCACCGCGAAATGGCACGCGACGCTTTCCCGGAGAAAAACGGCTGCGGCTTCACCTTCGGCGACGGCTGTCACGGCTCCGACACAAAATTCAACCTCTTCAACAGCAGCCGCATCGACGCGATCAACATCACCGAAGTGCGCGATCACGGGGAGGGAGAGTAATGCAAATCCTCAAAATCATCGCGCTGCTCATTGAGTATCCCGATGAGCTGCTGTGGGAAAACCGTGACGAAGCGCTTTCCCTGGTGGAACAGGATGCGCCCATGCTGCTGCCGTTTGCGCAGCAGCACCTGAGCGCCCCGCTGCTGGATAAGCAGGCCGAATGGTGTGAAGTCTTCGAGCGGGGACGCGCAACGTCGCTGCTGCTGTTCGAGCACGTTCACGCCGAGTCACGCGATCGCGGTCAGGCGATGGTCGACCTGATGAGCCAGTATGAGAAAGCCGGGCTGGAGCTGGATTGCCGCGAGCTGCCGGACTATCTGCCGCTCTATCTGGAATATCTCAGTATCGTCAGCGACGACGAGGCACGTGAAGGGCTGCAAAACGTCGCGCCTATACTGGCGCTGATTGGAGGCCGCCTGAAACAGCGCGAGGTCGCGCATTACCAGCTGTTTGACGCCCTGCTGTCGCTGGCGGAAACACGGCTTTCCAGCGACAGCGTGGCGAAACAGGTGTCCGGTGAAATACGGGATGATACCCGTCAGGCGCTGGACTCCGTGTGGGAAGAGGAACAGGTCAAGTTTATCGAAGACAACGCCACATCGTGCGACAGTTCGCCGATGCAGCAATATCAACGACGCTTTAGCCAGGACGTCGCGCCGCAGTACGTGGACGTCAGCGCCGGAGGCCCAAAATGACTCATTACCTGAACGTGTTTTTCTATGACATTTATCCGTACATCTGCGCCACCGTCTTTTTCCTTGGCAGCTGGCTGCGCTACGACTACGGGCAGTACACCTGGCGCGCCTCGTCGAGCCAGATGCTCAGCAAGCGCGGGATGAACTGGGCTTCGAACCTGTTTCATATCGGCATTCTGGGGATCTTCTTCGGGCACCTGTTCGGCATGTTAACCCCGCACTGGATGTACGCCTGGTTTTTACCCATCGCGGTTAAACAGCAGTTAGCCATGATTGCGGGGGGTATTTGCGGGGTGCTAACGCTGATTGGCGGCTCTATGCTGCTGATCCGCCGCCTGTTCAACCAGCGGGTGCGCGCCACGTCCACCACGCCGGATATTATCATCATGAGTATCCTGCTGCTTCAGTGCATCCTTGGGCTGTCGACCATTCCTTTCTCCGCCCAGTATCCTGACGGAAGCGAGATGATGAAGCTGGTCGGCTGGGCGCAGGGGATCGTGACGTTTAAGGGAGGCTCGTCGGAAATGCTGAGCGGCGTCGCGCCGATCTTCCGCGTGCATCTGGTGCTGGGGATGACGATCTTCCTTATCTTCCCGTTCACCCGCCTGGTGCACGTGTGGAGCGCGCCGTTTGAGTATTTTACCCGTCGCTATCAGGTTGTGAGATCGCGCCGTTGATTTTGTCGGGTGGCGGCTACGCCTTACCCGACCTACGTTCACACGCATGTAGGCCCGGTCAGGTGTAGACGCCACCGGGCCGCAATGTCAGAACAAAGTACTTCCGCTGACGACTGAAATAACCAACAGCAGCAGCAACACTGCGACAATCAGACCAAAAGCCAGTAACGCCGCATGAAAAGCGAGCGTGGCCCCGGAAAAAAACAGTGCACCACTCACCCCCCATCTGTTCTCTTTGCGCATCCCAGCCGTGAAGGCAAGCCCTAATGCCACAACGGATAAAATTATTCCGCTATTGATAAGAATGCTGTCGATATCGACCGCTTTCTTTTTTGCCTCAACGGTCGGCTGTTCTCCCTTTATGCCAGCAATGATCCCTTTTTTTACCGCCGAAACCTTTTCAGCCACAACAATTTCAAGCGCCGTCGACTTTGTCGAAAAAGGACCAAAGGTGAACTGCACTAATGAGAGAAGCAGTGCAATAACCCCGAGTAACATTCCCACTGAACTGAATTTATTCCGCAACAAGATTTCCATATCAGCATGCCTTTGATGATGTTTAAACTAACCTGCCGGGTGGCGGCTATTTCCCGGCCTGCGGATGCGTATCAAACCCCGCCATCACCGCCGTCAGCTCGGCCAGGGTAAAGCCGTGCTTCGGGTCATCAACGCCCAGGCCAAACCGCTCCTGCAGCAGCTTATACAGCGCCTCCGCATCCGGCAAATGGATCTGCTCCTCCACATGACCGTTCTGCCAGTGGGTAAAGTTGAAGTTGGTCAGCGTCAGCTTGCCGCCGTCCGGCAGATGGCGGCACATCAGCAGATGATGGCGGAAATGCGACTGCGGCCAGTGCGCCGACCAGAAATTTCCCATCACGTAATCGCTGAAATACTGCGTCGCCAGGTCAAAATGATACATCGACTGCCAGTGGTCGTGATGGCGGAATTGCAGTATCCAGTCGTTACCCTCGCTCAGCAAACGATAACGCCCGTGTGGGGTTTCCTGTTCCTCGTTGGCGATCAAACGAATCGGCGCCGTCAGCGTTTGTCCGCCAAATCCCACATCGGCGATCCAGCGCTCGCCGTTCAGCTCAACCAGCAGCAACCGGTGCGTACGCGGCGGCATCTGCGACGGATTGGCCAGCACAACCCGCCCCAGCACGCTGCGCACCGTAAACCCGACTTCGCGCAATACCCGCTCAAACAAGCCGTTTTGCTCGAAGCAATACCCCCCTCGACGTGCGGTGACCAGTTTATCCACCAGACACCCGTCGTCCAGATGGATTTCCCGCGGCAAAACGACGTCGATATTTTCGAAGGGGATCGCGCAGTTATGGTGTAAATGCAGCCCCCGCAGGGTATCGATATTAACCTGTACGGGCTGCTGCCAGCCCGTGCGGGCAAAATAAGCACTCAGAAATGGGGACATGATTTGCTCCAGGAGGTGATATCCCCTGTTTATAAACTATTTTCCCTTTTGCATATGCGTAAAAGTGCTTTTTCGTCATACTCATCGTGTACACGAGGAGATCCTATGAGCCACTTTCGCCCTGTTGAATTACGTCACGCCAGCCGCCTTCTGAATCACGGTCCAACCGTGCTCATCACCAGCCGGGATGAGACCATCGATCGTCGCAATGTCATGGCCGCCGCATGGTCTATGCCGGTGGAATTTGAACCCCCGCGTATCGCGATTGTGGTAGACAAAAGCGCGTGGTCACGGGAGTTGATCGAACGCAGCGGGAAATTCGGCATTGTGATCCCCGGCGTGGCGGCAGCCAACTGGACCTGGGCGGTCGGCAGCGTCAGCGGGCGCGACGAGGATAAATTTAACTGCTACGGGATCCCGGTTATTTATGGCCCTGAGCTTGACCTGCCGGTTATAGAAGAAAAATGTCTGGCTTGGATGGAGTGCCGGTTATTACCTGTCACCTCTGCGGCAGAGAAATATGACACCCTGTTTGGCGAAGTGGTTTCCGCCGCGGCGGATGAACGCGCATTTGTCGCCGGACGCTGGCAGTTTGACGGGGATAAGCTGAATACGTTGCATCACATGGGAGCGGGTACGTTTGTTGCGAGCGGGAAAATGGTGAAGGCGCTGGAATGATTTTTTAATTATACCCATATGAATTATATAAAATTTCTATGGCATTTTATGTTTATCATGACGATGTTAAACGGAGGATATTTCAGAAGCTGTTGCATAAACAATCTTTCGTAAAGGTAATATCCATGTCATGGAACAAAGATGGCGCAATATCATATGCGAAATCACACGCGCAACCCAGCAGCACGGGTTATTGTGCTCGTTACGTAACAGAAGCGATCAGAGCGGGTGGTCGATTAAAAATCCCCAACACGCGTCTGGCAAAAGATATGGGGCGCACATTAGTCAATGCAGGCTTTCACCTGGTATATGATCAACCCCATGCTGGTGACGTCGCAGTTATCCAAAATATAGTTGGTCATGATAGCGGTCACGTTTGTATATACGATGGTCAACAGTGGATCAGCGATTTTGTGCAACGCACCATGTATCCTGGGCAGGCTTACCGCAACATACAACCTCATTACGAACTGTTCAGGCATGATTAATGAAACCACTCTACTTTTTACTTTTCGCCCTGTCTCCGCTCGCGGCCGCAGAAAATATTTATGCACCGGGTCAGGCGGCACTTAAATTCAATCAATGGTATATAGCGCAGTTAGATCAGAACAAACCGCCCGTACTCAATCCAGACATTATGAATGATTACGTGGCCTCAGGGACCATTGCAGCAATTAAAGAAATGTACTCTGGCGACAGTAACAACAAAGATATGCCCGATGCGGATATGTTTATCAAAGCGCAGGACTGGGATGATGACTGGAATCAGATAACCGTCTTACATTCTGATTTTGACGCCGTTTGCACAAATGTCTATGTCGCATTTGGTAAGAAGCAAGATCATGTTATTGCAGATTGTCTCGTTGAAGAGCAAGGAAAATGGAAAGTGCGATCGGCGACGCTAATTAAGTAACAGGCATAAACTCCCTGTCGTAATAATAAAGGCACATGGTAGCCAAATGACTACCATGCGCAATTAATCAACTCTTCACACGCTTCGCAATGATCTCATCCGCCACATTCCGCGGAGCTTCCGCAAAATGATGGAATTCCATCGTATACGTCGCGCGCCCCTGGGACATCGAGCGCAGCGTGGTGGCATAACCAAACATCTCAGCCAGCGGGACGTCAGCGCGAATAATCTGGCTGCCGTACTGCTCTGCCATCCCCTGCACCAGGCCGCGACGGGAGGAGAGATCGCCCATAATGTTCCCGGCATACTCTTCCGGCGTTTCCACCTCAACGTGCATGACCGGCTCAAGAATAACCGGGTCCGCCCGCCGTGCGCCCTCTTTGAAGCCGAGGATCGCCGCCATGCGGAAGGCCATCTCCGAGGAGTCAACGTCATGGTAAGAACCAAACGTCAGGGTCGCTTTCACATCCACCACCGGATAGCCCGCCAGCACACCCGTATTCATGGCTTCTCGCAACCCTTTTTCCACCGACGGGATGTACTCTCGCGGCACCACCCCGCCTTTGGTGGCATCTTCAAACACAAAACCACTCCCGGCTGCTAACGGCTCAAGGCTCAGGACCACATGACCGTACTGCCCTTTCCCGCCGGACTGTCGGACAAATTTACCTTCAATATCCTTCACCGCTTTACGCAGGGTTTCACGGTAGGTGACCTGCGGACGACCAATGTTCGCCTCAACGCCAAACTCGCGCTTCATGCGGTCGACGATGATCTCCAGATGCAGCTCGCCCATCCCGGAGATAATCGTCTGACCGGACTCTTCGTCCGTGTGCAGGCGGAACGACGGATCTTCCGCCGCCAGGCGCTGTAGGGCGATCCCCATTTTCTCCTGATCGGCCTTGGTTTTCGGCTCAATCGCCAACGAAATAACCGGATCCGGGAACTCCATCCGTTCAAGGGTGATCACCGCATTCGGGTCGGTCAGCGTGTCACCGGTGGTGACGTCTTTCAGCCCGACACAGGCTGCGATATCCCCTGCGCGCAGCTCGTCCACCTCATGGCGATCGTTGGCATGCATCAGCACGATGCGCCCGATACGCTCTTTCTTGCCCTTCACCGGGTTGTACACCGCGTCGCCTTTACGCAGTATGCCGGAATAGACGCGGATGAAGGTCAGCTGGCCGACGTACGGATCGCTCATCAGCTTGAAGGCCAGCGCCGAGAACGGTTCATCATCGCTTGGGTGGCGCTCGGCGTGCTGTCCGTCTTCGTCTACCCCATCAATAGCGGGCACGTCCAGTGGAGACGGCATCAATTCAATCACCGCGTCGAGCATGCGCTGCACGCCCTTGTTCTTGAAAGCGCTGCCGCACAGCATGGGCTGTATTTCACCGGAGATAGTCCGGATCCGCAGTCCTTTGATGATTTCCGCTTCATCCAGTTCGCCCGTCTCAAGGTACTTATCCATAAGCTCATCGCTGGCTTCTGCCGCAGACGAGACCATTTTTTCTCGCCACGTCTGGGCGGTACTCAGCAGATCGTCAGGCACCGGCGCGTAGCTAAATGCCATGCCCTGCGTCGCATCGTCCCACAGAATGGTGCGCATCTTGATGAGATCCACCACGCCGGTGAAGTGTTCTTCTGCCCCCACGGGGATCACAATCGGGACAGGATTGGCTTTCAGCCGCTCCTGCATCATCCGCACCACGCGGAAGAAATCTGCGCCCGGGCGGTCCATTTTGTTGACGAATGCCAGACGCGGAACATGATATTTATTCGCCTGACGCCAGACGGTTTCCGACTGCGGCTGCACGCCACCGACGGAGTCATAGACCATTACCGCGCCGTCGAGCACACGCATGGAACGTTCCACCTCAATGGTGAAATCCACGTGCCCGGGGGTGTCGATAATATTGATGCGGTGCGGTTCAAAGCCTCTGTCCATACCAGGCCAGAAACAGCTTACCGCCGCCGACGTAATGGTGATCCCGCGCTCCTGCTCCTGCGCCATCCAGTCGGTGGTTGCCGCGCCATCGTGTACTTCACCCAGCTTGTGGCTCATCCCGGTGTAAAACAGGATGCGCTCAGTGGTGGTTGTTTTGCCCGCATCGATATGCGCGGAGATACCGATGTTGCGATAACGTTCGAGTGGAATGGGTCGGGGCATGATATTTCCTTAAGTCTTCAAGACTGGTTTGTGACGACCGGGATGGTCGCGTATTCGTTCGTTTGTTATAATAGTCCCATTGTACGAGTATTATCGAACTATTTTTTAACGGTTGACCTATTGTTGATATAGCTCAATCTCACGCGAGACGCAGGAAAACGATGATCCCAAACCACCCGGAACCTGAACAAATAGTGTTGGAAAATGTGCTGTTCGCCCTCGGCAACCCGCTGCGATTAGCGATTATTCGCAGGCTGGCCGACGGCAGCGAACTGAGCTGTAACGCGCTGCGCCCGGAAGAGGTGGTGAAATCCACTATGACTCACCACTGGCGCGTGCTGCGCGACAGCGGCGTGATCTGGCAGCGCCCGCAGGGGCGCGAGAATATGATTTCACTGAGAAGAGAGGATCTGGACGCCCGCTTTCCGGGACTGCTGGCGATCCTGCTCCAGGCTAAGTAGCGGCAGCGTCCTCAAGACGATAAACCGGAATGCGCCGTGTTGTTCCGGTAAGGGTGTCGAACACCTCTGTATCGGACGTCACTATTCTCATCCCCGTCTTCCTTAACCGCTGCACGTCGGCGGCTATGCGCTGGAGGCCAAACCAGAAAAGCCCGTCAAGCGCGGTGACCGCAAGCCCCTGTTCCAGCGCCAGCTGGAGGCGCTCGCGGGGGGCTTTCACCTGCTGAGCGATTTGCCGGTAAGGCACTTCCGAACCGCCGGAGGCATCGATCCGCTGAATACGGGTCTTCAGGTGGTAGGTAAATTCATCTGGAATGCCGTTCAAATCCTGTTTAAGGCTGTAAACGCAGCCAAACCGCTTGCCGTTGAACAGGACATTTTTTTGACTGAGCTGGAACTCATTTCTGATGCCATCAATCAGCTGCGGTGCACGGGTAAGAAGTAACCGGAAGGGAAGCTCAAAGCTGGTCACATAATCCACGTTCAGCAGCGCGAGACGCAGCCGCTCTTCTGCCCCGGATTTCTGGTCATGACACTCGCGCATCACCTCGGCCCACTGGCGCGTCAAACGTTCGGGCTCGCCGGCTTCGGTAAGGAGGTATTTTTCAAGATGATAATCGACTCTTCCGGTCATGTGGGGCATCCCGTCAATGTGGATGCGGTAATTCTATCCAGCGCGGCAGGATTTATAAAGGGCGGAGCGCACCGGCACCCGCCCTGACCGACTACTGCTGGATACTCGACCGGTCCGAAATATCGCTGGCAGATAAGGTTCTTGCAGTAGACGCGACCTGTTTTTTGCGTTTATACCGGTCCGGCTGGCCTTCAGGGCGGGTTTTGAACCGGCGATGCAGCCACATATATTGCTCAGGCGCCATCATCACGGCGCGCTCAATCGCTCTGTTCATTTGCGTGGCCACCGACGCTTTATCGCCTCCCTGCAAGGTATCGCTGATATCTTCCAGAATAAGCAGCTCATACCCTGTGCCATCTGCTTTTCGGCGCGGTACAAACGGGATCACGGCCGGTCTGGCACTTTTCACCAGCATGTAGCTCCCGGCAGTTGTCGCGGCGTCCGGGACGGCAAAAAACGGCACAAACACGCTATTCGTTTTGCCATAGTCGTGGTCCGGGGCATACCACAGGATCTCGTTTTGCTTCAGTGCGCGGATCATGCCCTTCAGGTCATAGCGGTCAAGCATGGTTTTATTGGAACGCAGACGACCGCGCGTTTGCAGCCAGTCGAGCAACGCATTATTGTTGGGACGATACACACCAATACCCGCGTTGAGCATGCCAAAGATGCGTGCGCCTAATTCCAGCGTGAGAAAATGCATGCCAATGAGCACCACGCCCCTACCTTGCGCCCGCGCCTGTTCCATATGTTCGTAGCCGGTCACGCTGAAGTGTTTCCGCACGCGCCAGTTAGGCCAGAACCACGCTATCCCGGTTTCGATGACGCCCATTCCAACCGATTCAAAATTACGCTCAAGTAAACGCTCGCGCTCGTCCTCTTTCATATCAGGAAAGCAAAGCTCAAGATTTCGTCTGGCGATCTCCAAGCGGCGTGGAAGCAGGCGCATAGCCAGACGCCCAAGCCTGTGACCTGTTTTCAACAGCAGCGGGTACGGAAGCTGAACCGTGCACCAGAGCGCGGCAATGCCTGCCCAGCTGAGCCAGTAACGAGGATGAATAAAGGCGAGTGAAAACTGAGGTAATTTTGTCATGGAAAAATTATCCTTTTACTTATTTGTACTTAATCTGGTGCAGTTGCAGTGCTTACCTGCTGATTTAACGAATATTGTTTGGAAGGATGAATTGTAGCGGAATCGTTATGGTTTTTATTATCGATTTTTGCGAAAGGGAATAAAAGTGGGGATCGCCGGGTGAAATTGCACCACCCGGCAGGCAAGTTACATCGAATAGCCGGGCTTCTTAATCAGTTCATCCAGTTTCGGGCCGATCTCGGTATCCCAGACCTGCGCCTTCCAGTCAGCTTCCTGAACCTCCTGAAGCGCCACGGAGATTGAGCGATCTTTGCTGTTCAGGTGGCGGGCGATCGCTTCGGCGATATCCGCCGCCAGGGCCGTTTTTTGTTCGTCAGTCAGATCGCGTGGAAAACATTTGATATCAACGTGTGGCATGGGCAGGGCTCCTTTTATAGGTGAGCGTTCCACGTTATCAGATTATATCGTTAGCTTTTAGCACCTTGTGCAGTTCCAGCAGCGCGCAGACGGCATCCGCGACGGCGGTAAAATTAGGCGTGTTGGTGGCAAACCACTCATGGCGTGGACCCCAGGTACGCGCAACGGCAATATAGACGTCAAGCAGCGTCAGCTGTTTGCCAAACGCAAACGGCGAGGCGCTGAGCTGGCTGTCGAACCACAGATAAAGCGATTTTCGGTACTCAATGCAGTTTTTCTTCAACTGTTCCGGGGCATCAGGAACCCAGCGTTCCGGGTAATCTGCATACGTAAAGGTGGGATAGACGTTCGCCACAAACCAGATGAGCAGGCGCTGAAACTGCTGGCGCTCGGCCTGCCCAACGGGCGGCGCGAGGTCGGGACGTCTGTCGAGCACCATCAGGGCGATCGCCGCGGTTTCCGTCACGATCGCCCCGTTTTCCAGCTCCAGCGTCGGCACCTGGCACAGCGGGTTCAGTTTCAACAGCAATTCGCGCTGCGGGCCGGGCTGGTCAAACCCGTCCACGTTGACGAACTGATACGGGATGTCTGCCAGAGTCAGCATCACTTCACTGATTGCCGATCCCCAGCCAGGTACGCCATAGAGTTTGATCATGTTGCCCCCTCAGGGATGAAAACCCTAAGTGTAGAGCACCATTAGTAGGTTATCCCGGGCGGATTAACGTCTGAAGACGTCACCGCTTCGCCCGCTTCCCCCCAGCGCGCCAGCACCTTTTGATACTCCCCGCGCTTAATCGCACCGTCCAGCGCAGCCTGCAACGCATACACCAGCCCATTATCTTTTTTGGTTGTGGTGGCGACATAGGCTTTCTTCGGGCCTAAACCCACGACGCGGGTTTTGCCGGTTAACGCGGCTTTATAGGCCGAAACGGACTGCGGTCCAAAGAACACATCCGCCCTGCCGGACTGAATATAAAGATTGCCTGAGGCGTCGTCGGTCAGGTAAACCGGCAACGCAGGCTCGCGCCCGGCCTTTTTATTCTCTTCGTTCCAGCCCAGCAGAATACGCTCCTGATTGGTGCCAGACCCGACAATCACCTTTTTCCCGGCCAGATCTTTCGCACTGGTGATCGACTGTACGTTGCTGGTGGATTTCACCGAGAAGGCCAGGGAATCGACGCGATAGGTCGCAAAATCGAACTTCTCCTTACGTTGCTCGGTGACGGCGATATTCACCAACGCCACGTCATAGCGCCCGGAAGTGATCCCCAGCGGCCAGTCTTCCCACGCCGTTGGCACCAGCTTCAGCTTCAGCCCCAGACTGCCCGCCAGCAACCGGGCGATATCCGGGTCGCTGCCAATACGGGTGCGGTTATCACTGGCCAGCAGCGCCAGCGGCGGAGAATTCAGGGCTGAAATCGCCACCGTGAGGGTACCCGGCTCAACAAATTTATAGTTCGCCGGGATTTTCGCCACTGCCTGTTGATCAACCGTCACCGGCAGCGGCTGTTCGTTGGCCTTTAAATCAATGCTGGCGTGGCTCGCCGTCGTGAAGACCAGCCCCGCCAGGAGTCCATATTTCATCTGCGCTCCTTACAGCACTTTTGAGAGGAACTGGCGCGTTCGCGGATGAGACGGTCGGTTTAACACGTCGTCGCTGCTGCCCTGCTCCACAATTTTACCGTCGACCATAAATACCACCTGGTCCGCCACTTCCCGGGCAAAGCCGATCTCATGGGTGACCACCACCAGCGTAGTGCCGGAACGGGCGAGTTTTTTAATCACGTCCAGCACTTCGCCAACCAGTTCCGGATCCAGCGCCGAGGTTGGTTCATCAAACAGCATCACGCGCGGGCGCAGCGCCAGCGCGCGGGCAATGGCGATACGCTGCTGCTGGCCGCCGGAGAGGTGACGCGACCAGGCATCGGCTTTATCGCGCAGTCCTACCACATCCAGCAGGCTGTAGGCGTTTTCAACAGCCTCTTTTTTACTGAACTTTTTATGCGCGATGGGTGCTTCAATCAGGTTTTCCAGCACCGTGAGATGCGGAAAAAGATTGAAGTTCTGAAACACGTACCCAACGTTGACGCGCTGTTTGAGGATCTCTCTCTCTTTTAGTTCGTAGAGTTTGTCACCCTGACGGCGATAGCCGATGTAATCCCCGTCAATCTGAATAAAGCCTTCGTCTACGCGCTCCAGATGGTTAATGGCGCGCAGCAGCGTCGATTTTCCCGATCCAGAGGGGCCGAGGATCACCGTCACGGAGCCCGGCGGGATCTCAAGCGTGACGTTATCGAGCGCTTTATGTCGGCCAAAAAACTTACTGACGCCGGTAATGGAAATGTGTCCTTCAGGAGAGGCTTGCATGAACAGGCTCCTGTGCTGGCGAAGTGGTGACCGAACGCGAGCGACTCGCCGCCCGGTTCTGGTTTACGGCGGAGCGGCGCTCGCTGCGGGCGAGTCCACGCTCAATAACATGCTGGATGGCAGACAGTACGGTGGTGATCACCAGATACCAGACGGCCCCCACCATCAACAGCGGGATCACCTCCTGGGTGCGGTTGTAGATCATCTGGATCGTGTAAAACAGTTCCGGCATCGCCAGCACATACACCATCGCCGTCCCTTTTGCGAGGCTGATAATTTCGTTAAACCCGGACGGGAGGATGGTGCGCAGCGCCTGCGGGAGAATTATGCGCACGGTGCGACGCCACGCCGGCAGACCTAGCGCAGCGGCCGCCTCATACTGACCGTGGTCGACCCCAAGGAAGCCCCCGCGAATGATCTCCGCAGTATAGGCGCTCTGCACCAGCGTCAGCCCCACGATGGCGGTAGAAAACTGCCCGAGAACGTTGATGGTTTCAAAGCTGCCCCAGGTAATGCCGGTAAAAGGCACGCCGAGAGAGAGCGTGTCGTAGAGATAGGAGAAGTTATAGAGGATAATCAGCACCACGATCAGCGGCAGCGATCGGAACAGCCAGATGTAACCCCACGCCAGGCTGCTCAACAGCCATGATGACGAGAGCCGCGCCAGCGCCAGCATGCCGCCAATCACCACGCTCAGTACGGTGCTTATCAACGTCAGCAGCAGCGTCTGGCCGACGCCTTCGAGGATCACCGGGTCGAAGAACCAGCGGGCAAATACCGCCCACTCCCAGCGCGGATTAAAGGCCACGGACTGAATCACGACCGCCAGCACAAACAGCGCCACCACGGCGCCAGCAGCGCGCAGCGGATAACGTGCCGGGACCACTTTTATGGTTTCAACGTTGCTCATCGTCGCTCCTTATGCGGTTTTGCTGAGCGCTTCGCGGATCAGCGTCTTGGTGAAACGCAGCCGACCGTCGAACGGCGGCTGGCTGTACTCTTCCGGGTCGCGGTTGAGATCGAACTGCGGCTGATACCCCTGGCTGAGATAGAGCCGCACCGCCTCCGGCTGACGAAACCCCGTGGTCAGGTAGATGTGGCTGTAGCCCGCCAGCACCGCCCGGCGCTCCAGCTCCTGTACCACGCGCGCGGCCAGCCCCTGCTGGCGCAGCGTTTTATTCGTCCAGATACGTTTGATCTCTGCGGTATGTTCGTCGAAGGGCTTATACGCCCCGGTGGCGATGATCTCGCCATCGCGCTCCAGTACGATAAACAGCCCCTGCGGCGCCAGGTACCACTCTGTCAGCTCGACTTCCGCATCCTTTGAAAAGTAGTCGCCGTAACGAGCAGCGTATTCACCAAAAAGCCCCTCGATAATGGGCTGAAGATCGGTATCTTCTGGCGAAACGTCACGAAATTGTTCGCGCATAGCGCCTCCTTAATCGCCCAGACCCGCCGGGTTAACTTCGGAACTGGGGATACGCTCCACGCCTTCCCCCCAGCGGTTCAGCACCTTGTCGTAATCTCCGTTCTTGATCGCGCCATTCAGCGCGGTTTGAACCGGTTCGACCAGGCCGCTGCCTTTTTTCAGCGTCACCGCGATATGCGCTGCCTTCGGCCAGCCGCCATCGACGCTGCCGACCAGTTTGGTTTTACCGTTAAGCGCCGCTTTCCAGGCACCGATCACGTTCGGGCCAAAGTAGGCGTCCGCGCGTCCGGACTGAAGCGCCAGCGTTTGGGCCGCGTCGTCTTTGGTGTATATCGGCGTAAAGGGTTTAAGCCCTTTTTTGAGGTTCTCTTCGTTCCATGCCAGCAGGATGGCCTCCTGGTTGGTGCCGGAACCTACGATGATGCGCAGCCCGGCGATATCCTCTGCCTTCACAAGCGAGTTGATCGGACTGGTGGATTTCACGTAGAAGCCAAGTGAATCCTTGCGGTAGGTGGCGAAGTCGAACTTCTCTTTGCGCGCTTTAGTGACGGTGATGTTGCTAATAGCCGCGTCGTATTTCCCGGAGGCAACCCCCAGCGGCCAGTCCTCCCAGGAGGTGGGCACCACGTTCAGCTCCAGTCCGAGGCTGTCCGATACCAGACGCGCAATGTCGACCTCACTTCCCAGCAGAGTTTTGTTGTCGTCGGAAAAGACCGTCAGCGGCGGTTGATTCAGTCCCGCCACCGCCACGGTAAATTTCCCCGGCACGGCAAAGCGATAGTCTTTCGGCAGTTGCGCGATCGCATCGCTGTTTTTGGCGGTATTGATCGGCGTTTTATTGGCCTCAATGCTCACGCCGGTGCCGTTAATATTGACGTTCTCTGCCCAGACGGCAGGGGTAAAGGCCAGCGCAAGCGCCAGAATAAGCGATGATTTCTGCATAGCGTTTTTCTCTTTTATTGTTGTGTGAACTGATTTTTGGGCTCGTCTAAGCCCAGACTTTCGCGCAGCGTGGTGCCGGGATAGTCGGTGCGGAACAGGCCGCGCGCCTGTAAAACAGGCACCACCTGGTCGACAAAGCGCGGGAAGGTGTCCGGCGTGCCGCCCTGAATGATGAAGCCATCCGCCGCCTTCTCTTCGAACCAGGCCTGTAAACCATCGGCCACCTGCTCCGGTGTGCCGGAAAAACGCGGGCGCGGCGATGCGGCTTCCAGCGCGACCTGACGCAGAGTTAAGTTGCGCTCACGGGCGTTACGCTTGATTTCATCGGTGGTGCTGCGAAAGCTGTTTTTGCCCAAATCGCCAATATCCGGGAACGGCGCGTCGAGGGGATACTGGCTGAAGTCGTGATGCTCGAAATATCGTCCGAGGTAATTCAGCGCATCATTAATGGAGACCAGTGCCGCCGTAGTTTGATACTGGTTTTCTACGTCATCGGCGTCGTTTCCAACAATCACGCTGACGCCCTGGAATATATGTAAATCCCCTGCGCGACGGCCGTGACTTTCCAGCTGCTGTTTAACATCGCGGTAAAAAGCCTGGGCTTCTTCCCGCGTGTCATGGTGGGTAAAGATGGCGTCAGCGTGTTTTGCCGCCAGCTTTTTACCGTCGTCGGACGCGCCAGCCTGAAAGACAATCGGACGTCCCTGCGGCGTGCGGCCAATATTCAGCGGGCCGGAAACCTGGAAGAAATCACCGTGGTGATCCAGAGTATGCAGTTTCGACGCATCAAAGAACTGTCCGCTCTCTTTATTGCGGATAAAGGCATCCCCTTCCCAGGAATCCCACAGTCCTTTCACCACGTCGAGATACTCATCGGCAATGCGGTAGCGCAGCGCATGCTCCGGGTGTTTTTCACGTGAGAAGTTCTTCGCTGACCCTTCCAGCGGTGAGGTCACCACGTTCCAGCCCGCGCGTCCGTTGCTCAGGTGATCGAGGCTGGCGAACTGGCGTGCAACGGTGAAGGGCTCGCTGTAGGAGGTGGACAACGTGCCGACCAGTCCCAGGCGCGAGGTGATACTCGCCAGCGCGGACAACACCGTCAGCGGCTCAAAGCGGTTTAAAAAATGCGGAATGGATTTCTCGTTAATATAAAGGCCGTCGGCCACAAATATAAAGTCGAGCTTGCCCTCTTCTGCTTTTAAAGCCGTTTCTTTAACGAAATCAAAATTAATGCTGGCATCCGCGACCGCCGCGGGATGGCGCCAGGCAGACATATTACCGGATGCACCATGCAAAATGGTCCCCAGCCGCAATTGACGATGTGCAGTCATATTCACCTCAAATTAATTAAACGTGTTGCAGGGCTTTTTCCGCGAGCTGAGCAAAATAGCGGGCAGCGGGTTCGATTAATGCTTCGTCCGGGTTAAATGCCGGGTGATGTAACCCAAACGGACTGTTGCTGCCAATGCTGACAAACGCGCCGGGTATGTTTTGCAGATAGACCGCGAAATCCTCCCCGCCCATGTGCAGTTCCGCATGCCGGGTTTCATATCCCGCTTCGCGCGCGACCGAGGTGGCAAACCCGGCCCAGTGCTCATCGTTCACCAGCGCGGTGGGCCCGGCGTACCAGGTGATGTTGATCTGCGCGCTAAAGGCGCTGGCAAATCCAGCGGCGATTTCACCGACGCGCGCTTTCACGTTCTGCTGCACTTCCGTGCGGTGCGTGCGCAGCGTGCCCTCCAGCTCAACGCTTTCCGGCAGCACATTCCAGGTATTCCCCCCGGCGATGCGCGTCACACTCAGAACAACCGAATCCAGCGTGTTGACGTTACGGCTGGCTACGCTTTGCAGCGCTGTTACCAGCTGGCTTGCCAGCACGATGGCGTCGTTGCCTTCATGGGGACGTGCGGCATGCGCGCCTTTGCCGGTCACGTGAATAACGAAGCGATCAACGTTGGCATAGAACGGGCCGCCGCGCGTGGCAAACTCGCCGACCGGCAGTGACGGCTCGTTATGCATCCCGAAAATCGCGCGTACGTCGCGTAACGCCCCGGCACGCACCATGCTTTTCGCTCCGCCGAAATTTTCTTCCGCAGGCTGGAACAGGATCCGCACGCGACCGTTGAGCGAGGCTTCCCGCTCTTTCAGCTTTAGCGCGGCGCCGAGGATCACGCTGGTGTGAATGTCGTGTCCGCAGGCATGCATCACCCCGGCACGCCGGGAGCTAAACGGCACCCCGCTGCGCTCGTCGATGGGTAACGCGTCGATATCGGCGCGCAGCGCAACCAGTGCGTTGCCCGTGCCGATCTCCGCAACCAGCCCGGTCTGGAGATCGTAAGGCAGCGGTGCAATCCCGGCTGCCGTCAGCCACTCGCGCAGGCGGGCCGTTGTTTCGACCTCCTGACCGGAGAGTTCAGGGTTCTGGTGCAGCTCACGGCGCCAGGCAATCAGTTGTTCGCTAAAGCTCATACGGTAACCTCCCTGTTAAGACGCGCCTCGGCCAGCAGTCGCAGGGACTGCACGCGCGTTGCGCCATCAGCGACCGGCGTGTCGATGATAAATTCGTCAATCCCCCACTGCTGATGCAGCGCGTTGAGCTGTTCAAGCACCGACGCCGCCGTTCCGGCCAGCAGAGACTGCGCCCGACGCGCAATGCGCACCGGTTCACTCCCCGCCTGCCGCGCAAAGGCGTAGGCCTGTTCTTCGCTGGCGACGGTGACGCGCTGTCCGTTTGCCAGCTCCACACCCCACACTTCAACCTTCTGCGCCAGCGCATCGGCCTCAGCCTGGGTTGGGGCAACAATGACCTGCACGGCCACAATCACCTCCCGGACGCTGTGTTGACGCCAGGCTGTGACGACCTCGCGCAGCAGCTCAGGATCACCATTCAGATGGGCGGCAAAGACAAAATGCCAGTCGAGGGAGGCCGCCAGCAGCGCGCTTTCGGTACTGGCGCCCAGCAGGAATCCCCGGGCAGGCGCCGGTGGCAGCGGCGTGGCGCGAACGTCCTCCTCCGCTGACTGATTTTCAGGGCGGATCCAGCGATCAAGCTGCGTCAGTTGGTCCGCAAAGCTGCCTTTTTCCTGCGGATTTAGGCCGTACTGCAAGGCGCGGGTAGAGAGCGGCAGACCGCCGGGCGCTTTGCCAACGCCCAGATCAACCCGGCCCGGCGCAATGGCGGCCAGTACGTTAAAATTTTCGGCGACTTTGTAGGGGCTGTAATGTTGCAGCATGACGCCGCCTGAGCCCACGCGAATACGCTTTGTTTGCCCGAGGATCCAGGCAATCAGCAGCTCCGGCGAGGGGCTGACAAGCTGCGGGGTATTGTGGTGTTCGGCAATCCAGAAGCGGTGATAACCCAGCGTTTCTGCCTGCTGCGCCAGTGCTAAGGTTCGCGCCAGCGCATCGGCGGCTGTTTCGTGTTCTGCGACGGGGCTTTTATCCAGAATGCTGATTCGCCATGACATGTTGCGTTCTCGTTTGACTTAACATGTCGTCATTATTAAAGGCGGATTTCACCTCTGAGAAACAATTAATTTACATTTGGATTGCCGGAAAACGGCAATAGAGAGTCTGTCATCGGCGTGATTTAAGCGAGGCAATGAGTCTTTCGGCATCCTGCCGTCGGGTAATGCGGAGAAAGCGAATGTGTTTGTACTGCGGGTTTTGCATATCCGCTTGATAGCGTTTGCGGTTGCTGCGCCAGGTTTTGATCGTCCAGATGATAATAGAGTCCTTGCTAAGGAACGACCGACGAAAGCTTTCGCGGTTCCCCGTGCCGGGCCAGAGCTCCTGTTTGTGCCAGGCGCGTCTGGAGGCCCGCGTCACCGCTTGCCAGAGCGTGCGGATAAACCCACGATCTATCCACACCACCAGATCGACGTCGCGCCACTTAACGTCGCGTGTGCGGTTGTAATTCCCGTCCAGGACCCAGTCAGGCGAGGCGGCGAGCGCTTTTTCCAGGGTTGCAAGAAACTCATCGTCCGGTGTTCCCTGCCAGTTCGCTCGCCAGTAAAGCCTGTCCATCTCAATGTAAGGGATAGCCAGCGCCTCCGCGATTCGCCTGCCAAACGTGCTTTTCCCACTTCCGCTGGTACCTATGATATTGATTTTCAACGTTCCGCCTGCAAATGCTGAAGAAAACGGATCGAATCATAACGTTAATAATTTGTTTACGAAACGCCAGACTACTCGTTCGGATACTGCTCGTCGGTGACCTTCTCCAGCCACGCCACCGGACTCCCGTCGACCGCTTCTGCGATGGCGATATGGGTCATCGCCGTCTGCGCGCTTGCGCCGTGCCAGTGCTTCACGCCGGGTGGGATCCAGGCGATATCCCCCTGATTCAGCGGTTCCGCCTCTTTCCCCCACTCCTGTAACCAGCCGCGCCCCTGCGTCACGATCAGCGTTTGTCCAAGAGGATGCGTATGCCAGGCGGTACGTGCGCCGGGTTCAAAGGTGACGGTCGCGCCACCGACTTTTGCCGGTTCAGTCGCCTGGAAAGGCGCGTCAATGCGCACGCTGCCGGTAAACCAGGCCTCTGGACCCTGAACGGAAGGTAACGAACCGCTACGGATAATTTTCATGATTTACTCCTCGTTTGCTGTTGCGTTAACAGTAGCGTAAAGCCATGGGGAGCATTAGAGTGCATAATCAGAAAGGAACCATGAGTTCAATTCATAAATCGAGTAAGCCGCCATGTTAAAAGACAACTTCAACGATCTGCTTTCCTTTATGGTCGTCGCCCGGGAGCGCAGCTTTACCCGCGCCGCGGCGCAGCTTGGGGTATCTCAGTCGGCACTCAGCCACGCAATGCGCAAGCTGGAAGCGAGGCTGGAAGTCCGTCTGTTAACCCGCACCACCCGTAGCGTGGCCCCTACCGAGGCCGGCGAGCAACTCTTTAGGCGCTTAAGCCCCCATCTGCTGGAGATCGAGCAGGAACTCACCGCGTTGCGTGATACCCGCGACAGACCTGCCGGGAATATTCGCCTTAACGCCGGGGAACACGCCATGTCTACGGTGCTGTGGCCTGTGCTTAAACCCTTTATGGCGCAGTATCCTGACATCAACGTTGAAGTCACGGTGGACAATGGGCTGACTGATATTGTCGATGGCCGCTTTGACGCGGGGGTGCGTCTGGGTGAGCAGGTGGCGAAAGATATGATTGCGGTACGTATTGCGCCGGACATGCGCATGGCGGTTGTCGGGTCAGCAGAGTATTTGCAACGTTTCGGCATACCGAAAACGCCGGAGCAGCTCGATCAGCACCGCTGCATTAATATGCGCCTGCCCACACGCGGCGGATTATATGCCTGGGAATTTGAACGGGACGGACGTGAGCTGCGCGTGCGGGTTGACGGCCAGCTGATCCTCAACAGCCTGCCGCAGCGCATCGATGCCGCCGAAAACGGTCTGGGGCTGGCGTATGTTCCGCAAGATGCGGTTCAGGACGCCCTTGCTAAGGGCCGGTTAGTGGGTGTGCTTGAAGCCTGGTGTCCGGCTTTTACGGGATACCATCTGTATTATCCGAGCCGCCGCCAGCACACTACCGCCTTTGCATTACTCATTGCAGCCCTGCGGCATACATAGTCTCTACCTATAAGTAACTATTAAGTAAACCTGATGATTAAATCAGCATTCGCAGACCTTTTTGCCTAAAAAAACGCCACGATTCAGCGCGTTGTGATCCCCGTCTGCTCTGACCACACGATTTCCTTCGACGTGCATCACTTTCGGCACGGTTATATTTTGCGTCGCTTATCAATTGCGGGTAGGATGCCTCGCCATGTTTTGCCTTATCCATACACAGAATGACTGGAAAGGCAGCATGTGTCTGCGCAGAAGCAATCGTTTGTTTCGGCATCTGCCAGGCAGGACTATCACGTTAATGGTTCAGACAGGCAAACAGGTAACTCAATGAAAACAAGCAATAAAAGCGCAGCCGATCATCATGCTGCGAAACGTCGCTGGTTGAACTCTCATGAAGAGGGCTATCACAAGGCGATGGGCAACCGTCAGGTGCAGATGATCGCCATCGGCGGCGCTATCGGTACAGGTCTGTTTTTAGGTGCAGGCGCACGTCTGCAAATGGCTGGCCCCGCTCTCGCCCTGGTCTATCTGGTGTGCGGGATCTTCTCTTTCTTCATCCTTCGTGCGCTCGGCGAACTGGTACTCCACCGCCCTTCCAGCGGCAGCTTTGTCTCTTACGCCCGCGAGTTTCTTGGTGAAAAAGCCGCGTATGTCGCGGGCTGGATGTACTTCGTTAACTGGGCAATGACCGGTATTGTCGATATCACCGCCGTTGCGCTGTATATGCACTACTGGGGCGCGTTTGGCGATGTGCCGCAGTGGGTGTTCGCCCTCGGAGCGCTGGCAATTGTCGGGACCATGAACATGATCGGCGTGAAATGGTTCGCCGAAATGGAGTTCTGGTTCGCGCTGGTTAAGGTGCTGGCCATTGTGATCTTCCTGGTGGTCGGGACCGTATTCCTCGGCACCGGTAAACCGCTGGACGGTAACGCAACCGGCTTCCACCTGATTACCGATAACGGTGGTTTCTTCCCGCACGGCCTGCTGCCAGCGCTGGTTCTGGTGCAGGGGGTGGTGTTCGCCTTTGCCTCCATCGAACTGGTCGGTACGGCGGCAGGTGAATGCAAAGATCCGCAGACGATGGTGCCAAAAGCCATCAACAGCGTGATCTGGCGTATCGGCCTGTTCTATGTGGGCTCCGTGGTGCTGCTGGTTCTGCTGCTGCCGTGGAACGCATACCAGGCGGGCCAAAGCCCGTTTGTAACCTTCTTCTCTAAGCTGGGCGTGCCGTACGTGGGCAGCATCATGAACATCGTGGTACTGACCGCCGCGCTCTCCAGCCTGAACTCCGGACTCTATTCGACGGGCCGTATCCTGCGCTCCATGTCGATGGGGGGCTCTGCGCCGAAGTTTATGTCGAAGATGAGCAAGCAGCAGGTGCCTTACGCGGGTATTCTGGCCACTCTGGTGGTGTATATCTTTGGCGTGTTCCTGAACTATCTGGTGCCGTCTCAGGTGTTTGAGATCGTGCTGAACGTCGCTGCACTGGGCATTATTGCCTCCTGGGCCTTTATTGTGGTGTGTCAGATGCGTCTGCGCAAAGCGATCAAAGAAGGAAAAGCGGCTGACGTCAGCTTCAAGCTGCCGGGCGCACCGGTGACCTCCTGGCTTACCCTGCTGTTCCTGCTGAGCGTGCTGGTGCTGATGGCCTTCGACTACCCGAACGGTACCTACACCATCGCCACAATACCGCTGCTGGCGGTGCTGTTGATTGCTGGCTGGTTTGGCGTTCGTAAACGCGTGAATGAAATCCACAGTACCGCACCGGTTCATCCTGGAGATGACAAACAGGACGGTCCGCTGGTGGAAGAGACGTCGCGTTAATAAAAAAGCCGGGTGGCGGCTTCGCCTTACCCGGCCTGCATTTCATGTTTTTTTTATGCCCGGTAGCGCACCACCACCGGGCAAATCCCACATCAGAGCGCGATACGAATCACATCGTCAGGCTGGGTCGCTTCCTGCTGACGGGTTGATTTCTGTTTCACCGTTACGTACAGCGTTTTACCGTCCGCAGACAGCGCCAGGCTGTTCGGGTAAACCGGGGTATCGTAGGTCTTGGTCACTTTGTAGGTTTTGGCGTCAATCACGCTCACCTTGCCCGCCTCGCGGTGCGTCACATAGGCTTCGTTACGCGCCGGGTTAAACAGTACGGCCAGCGATTCTGGCGCGGCGATTTTCTGCATCACGCTGCCATCTTTCAGATTCACCACCAGCACTTCTGGCTGTTTTGAATCCGTCACAAACGCACGCTGGCCGACAGTGTCCAGGCTCAGGTTCAGGTAGAAGTGCTCTTTTCCGTCATCCTGCACTTTTTTACGGCTGAGGATTTTGTTGGTTGCCGTATCAATGGTCACCAGCTCGCCGTCCGCATTGGTGGTATACAGGCGTTTTGCCTTCGCATCCAGCGCCAGTCCGGTGCTGAACGTGCCGGTGTTCGTGATAGTGTCCTTCAGCTTCAGCGTTGCGCCATCAACAACCCAGATCACGCTCTCCTTGCCGATGCCGGTAATGTACACCGTATTGGTCGTGTCATCGGCCACCAGCTGGCGCGGCTGAAGCGGCTTCACCGTGTCGCTACGCTTGCGATCGTCCAGCACCAGGCGCCCTTTAACCTCGCTCGTTTTGGCGTCAATCGCCGTCACGGCGCTGTTGACGGTGTTACCGAACCACAGCGTCTGGGTGGCGTTATCGATCGTGGCGCCAAACGGCTTGAGATCGTTATGAATCGCCTGCGTCACTTCCAGCGTGACCGGATCCAGACGATAAACCACGCCGCCCTTATCGGTTTTGCGGCTTTGTGACGTCGCAACCCACAGCGCGTTTTCCTGCTGGCTGACGGCCATTTCATACGCGCCCTTGCCGACCGCTTTGCGCAACATCTCTTCAGCGGCATGAACCTGGAACGTACCGGCAAACAGTAAAGAGCCCAACAGCAGAGACCCACGCAGGCGCGGCGAGCACAGATGACGTAAAGACATAACAATTCCTTTTTAAATGAGGAGATTTACCGCTGACATCACTTCCGGTGGGCAAAGTCATCGCTTTGCCGTTATTTTAATGAGAATAGTAATCATTAATCAGTTGAATGTGGAGTATTTCTTTCGTTCAAAGCCTTACATTCACGAAATGTGCGGTTATAGTTTTCATAACATTTACAAAGGATTTAACATATATACACAGGTTCCAGTTGATTTGGTTCGAATTTTTCTTAACCGGTTTACTCCATGAAAATTATTACTGCCCGCAAGGCATCACTACCCCTGCTGTTCGCTCCCGTCATTTTTGGCCCGCTGAGTGCGATGGCCGCGGATGAACAGACCCTGATCGTCAGCGCCACGTCGCAAACTGTCTCCGAACTGGACACCCCGGCCGCAGTCAGCGTGGTGAGCGGCGAGGATATGCGACATGCCACACCGCGCATCAACCTTTCTGAATCCCTTGGGAGCGTGCCTGGCCTGCAAATCCAGAACCGCCAGAACTATGCTCAGGATCTGCAACTTTCCGTTCGCGGATTCGGCGCGCGTTCAACCTTCGGCGTACGCGGGATCCGCATGTACGTGGACGGCATTCCGGCAACCATGCCCGACGGCCAGGGGCAGACGTCAAACATAGACCTCAACAGCATTGAGAGCGTCGACGTGCTGCGCGGCCCCTTCTCTGCCCTGTACGGCAATGCCTCCGGCGGCGTAATCAACATCAACACCCAGACCGGACAACAGCCAGCCACAATTGAAGCCAGCAGCTATTACGGCAGTTACGGCACCTGGCGTTACGGCATGAAGGCCACCGGTGCGGTGGGCGACGGGACTCAGGCGGGGGATGTGGACTATGCGGTATCCACAACCCGCTTCACCACCCATGGCTATCGCGACCACAGCGGCGCACGGAAAAACCTCGCCAATGCGAAACTGGGCGTACGCATTGATGATGTCAGCAAGCTAACGCTGATTTTTAACAGCGTCGACATGAAAGCCAACGATCCGGGCGGACTGAGTTATCAGGAGTGGCAGAACAACCCACGCCAGTCACCCCGTGGCGATCAGTACAACACGCGTAAAACCATTAAGCAGACCCAGGCCGGGATCCGCTACGACCGTCAGTTGAGCGAACAGGACGACCTCAGCGTGATGATGTACGCCGGTGAGCGTGAAATGACCCAGTACCAGTCCATTCCGGATACCGCGCAGACTGAAAATCCTGCGCATTCGGGTGGCGTAATTGATATGCAGCGCCACTATCAGGGTATTGATACCCGCTGGACCCACCGCGGTGAGCTTCTGGTGCCGGTAACGTTTACCACCGGCCTGAACTACGAAAATATGAGTGAAAATCGCCGCGGGTATGAAAACTTCGTGATGAACAACGGCGTGCCGGATTTTGGCGTGAAGGGTAACAAACGCCGTGACGAACGTAACCTGATGTGGACCCTTGATCCCTACCTGCAAACCCAATGGCAGCTCACGCAAAAGCTGTCCGTTGAGGCGGGCGTGCGTTACAGCTCCGTCTGGTTTGACTCCAACGATCATTACATTACCCCTCAAAACGGCGATGACAGCGGTGACGCCAGCTACCATAAATGGCTCCCGGCTGGTGCGGTGAAATACGCCATGACCGACGCCTGGAACCTGTATGCCGCGGCGGGACGGGGATTTGAGACCCCTACCATCAACGAACTCTCATACCGTTCTGATGGCAAAGGCGGCCTCAATATTAATCTGCAACCGTCAACCAACAACACCTATGAGATTGGCAGCAAAACCCGCATCGGCAATGGCATCCTGACGGCGGCACTGTTCCGCACGGATACCGACAACGAGATCGTGGTGGACGAAAACAAAGATGGTCGCACTACCTACAAAAATGCGGGGAAAACGCGCCGTCAGGGTGTGGAAATTGCGCTCGACCAGCAGTTTGCCGAAAACTGGAAGCTGAAAATGGCGTGGACCTATCTTGATGCGACCTACCGTACCAACGTCTGTAGCAATGCAGACTGTAGCGGCAACCGGATGCCGGGGATTGCCCGTAACATGGGGTATGCGTCGTTTGGCTGGGAGCCTGAGGAAGGCTGGTACGCGGGGGCAGATGCCCGCTACATGAGCGACGTGATGGCAAACGACACCAATACCGCCAAAGCGCCCTCTTATACCGTGGTCGGTCTGAATACCGGGTATAAACTCAATTACGGCAAATGGGGAATGGACATCTTTGGTCGCGTCGATAACCTGTTCGATAAAGAGTACGTCGGTTCAGAGATTGTAAACGCCGGCTACAATCGCTATTACGAACCCGCCCCTGGCCGTAACTATGGCGTGGGCCTGTCGGTCTCTTATCGCTTTGAGTAAAACATTTTCCGGCAGCGCACGTTGCCGGTAAAAAAATAACATCATTCCCGGTAGCCTTAAGCGCCGGGAATATACTCAGGGAACTTTAAAACGAATAAAAAAATAAGTGCGCCAGTGCGATCCTTAACTGTAGTATTGCCGTTGCAGGAGGATATTGGCTTCATCAATGGCTCGGTCGATCGCTTCCCGACTGGCCGTCACGTCCCTTTGCTCAAGCGCAGAAAGCAGATCGGCATAATGGTAAGTCGTGGCAGGGATATCTTTCATCTCTTCGTGCAGGTAGTTGATACACGGACCAATCCGTACCCATAGCTGCTCAATCAGCGAGTTCAGGGTCGGCATTTCGGCATACTGATAGAGCGTAAACCGGAACACGCGGTTGGCATGGATCGCCTTCTGCACGTCGCCCTGATGCATGGCGGTGCTGAAGTTATCTGACAGCGCGCGTAATGCACCCAGTTTGGTCTCGGTCATATTCTGACATGCCGCCGCAACGGCCATCGGCTCAAGCTGTTTTCGGATGGCGTTAATTTCGTTATAACGCTCCAGCGTAACCTCTGGCACCAAAAACGCCTGAGCAGGCGTGGCCTGTAATGCGCCTGCCGACACCAGGCGCAGCAGGGCTTCGCGCACTGGTGTGATGCTGGTGCCTAATTTATCCGCAATCTCTTTCGTGATGAGTCGAGCCCCAGGTTTTAATGAGCCCGTAATTAACGCTCCCTTTAAACTGTTCTCAACTTGCATCGTCAGACTGATTCTTTGTGCTTTTTCCAGGTTTTCCAAATCAAGCATGTTTAATTCCCGTAGCCAAAACAAAATGCCATTTTCAGCGACTGTTTAAAAAAACATCGCCGGTTTGATATATCCTGTATCGTCATGCCTGGTATGAAGGGCGCGCGTTAAAATAAAAATTGTTCAATTACTATTACGTTTACCACTTCTGGCTCAGCTGGGCCGATGGCGCGCAATGCTTATGGATTAATTAAAGACAATATATCGTATCTTCACAAATAATTATGGCGGACTTTGCCCGCCATAACCGATGCTCTGTTTAGTCCGCCGCCACGCGGATCACGACCTTGCCGAAGTTTTTCCCTTCCAGCAGCCCAATCAGCGCCTCCGGCGCCGCGTTCAGCCCTTCGGTGACCTGCTCGCGATAGTGTATTTTGCCTTCCTTCACCCAGCGTCCCATTTCCTGCTGGAACTCGACGATACGATGACCATAGTCCTGAGCGATGATAAAGCCCTGCATGCGGATGCGTTTTTTCAGGATGGTCCCCATCAGCAGCGGCAAGCGATCCGGCCCCTCCGGCAAGTTGGTCGCGTTGTAGCCGCTGACCAGTCCGCAAACCGGCACGCGCGCGGAGGTATTCAGGAGCGGCAGTACGGCGTCAAAGACTTTACCGCCGACGTTTTCATAATACACGTCAATGCCCTGCGGGCAGGCTTTCGCCAGCTGTTCGGCAAAATCATCCGCATGGTGATCCAGACAGGCGTCGAAACCGAGCACGTCGACCGCATGACGGCATTTCTCCTCCCCGCCAGCCACGCCGATGACCCGGCACCCTTTGATTTTTCCGATCTGCCCCACCGTTGCGCCAACCGGCCCCGTGGCCGCCGCCACGACGAGGGTTTCCCCTGCCTGAGGCTGGCCGATATCGAGCAGCCCCATATACGCGGTGAAGCCCGGCATCCCGAGCACGCCGAGTGCCCATGAAGGATGCGACGGGTTTTCACCCAGCTTCACCAGCCCCTGCCCGTCGGACAGTTCATACTCCTGCCAGCCGCTGTAACCCAGCACCCATTCACCCTCTTTATAATCCGGATGGCGGGAGGTCTCGACGCGGCTTACCGTGCCGCCCACCATCACCGCACCAATCTCGACAGGAGGTGAATAGGATGGCGCATCGCTCATACGGCCCCGCATGTACGGATCAAGCGAGAGCCATACGGTGCGTAATAATACCTGTCCCTCTGCGGGCGTGGGGATCGGCTGCTCTTCCAGGCGGAAATTTTCGGCAACCGGCGCGCCGTGTGGACGGGAAGCCAGTACCCAGCGTCGGTTTTGCGTAGTTGATTGATTCATTCTTCGCTCCTTACTGCTGAAAATGTCATTCAAGTCTGGCACGTTATCCTGCGGATCGCCTTTGCATTATGAGCCGGACTGATTAAGCCGCACGACCAGATAGAGGCACGATTCATCCGTTTCGTTGATAAACCGGCAGTCGTTCGGCGGCCCGAGTTCCAGACAATCTCCGGCCTTCATTTCATGGCGGGTATCCCCCTCCAGAAAGACCAGTTCACCTGCCTGCAACCAAATCAGCTGTCGCGCCAGCGCGTAAGAGGAAGCGGGCATCGGCACATCGCTGCCTGCGGGTAGCTCCACCTGGACGAGGTCGATAGGCATATCGGTGCGCGGCGACACATGGCGACGCAAATAGTGGGTTTGCGGATCGCGCCAGACGGGCTGGTTCGCCAGACGTAACAGTTTGCCCTCCTGCATTTCCGCGCGCGCAATGAGCGTAGACATGCTAATACCGAAGGCACCGGATAACCGCGCAAGCAGCGTCGCCGTTGGGCTACTGTCACCCCGTTCAATCTTATGGATCATGGCGCGTGAGATACCTGCCCGTTCGGCCAGTTCGCTTAATGACCAGCCACGCGACTCGCGTTCAAGGCGTATGCGGGCGCTAATGCGTTGATTCATATTGTCTGTCATTGTATTCATGACGTCATACTATAGTGTACGGATGGTTTTTCGGGGGAGTTTTGTGACAAAAAAACAGGGATTTTGTCGTAGCGATGGAATACATGAACTGTGTAATATTGTGACAAAACCATACTACTATAGTGAACAACACAGCCAGAGGTTAACCATGATTGTTCGTCATGCCTGCAAAGAAGATTGTGCCGCTATCGGTGAAATTTATAACCATGCGGTGCTGCACACCGCCGCAATATGGAACGATACAACTGTCGATACCGATAACCGTATTGCATGGTTTGAGGCGCGCACGCTGTTGGGTTATCCGGTGCTGGTCAGTGAAGAAGAAGGTGTAGTGACGGGATACGCCTCATTTGGCGACTGGCGAGCATTCGACGGTTTTCGCCATACGGTGGAGCACTCGGTTTACGTTCATCCCGATCATCAGGGCAAAGGCATTGGTCGACTGCTAATGACGGAATTAATTAAGGAAGCCCGCCAGATAGGTAAACATGTGATGGTTGCCGGTATTGAGGCGCAGAACCAGGCGTCGATTCATCTGCATGAAACCCTGGGCTTTATTACCACCGGAAATATGCCGCAGGTAGGAACCAAATTCGGTCGCTGGCTGGATTTAACCTTTATGCAACTCCAGCTCGATGAGCGCAGCGATCCGGATGCTCTGCCATGAATCAATCGTTGACGTTAGCATTTCTGGTGGCCGCCGGGATTGGGCTGGTGGTACAAAACACCCTTATGGTGCGCATTACGCAATCCTCTTCCACCATTCTTATCGCCATGCTGCTGAACTCGCTGGTGGGGATTGTGTTGTTTGTCAGCATGTTGCTGGTGAAAAATGGCCTGGCGGGGTTTAACGAACTGGCGTCAACGGTGCGCTGGTGGACGTTGATCCCCGGCCTGCTGGGGTCTTTTTTTGTCTTTGCCAGTATTAGCGGATATCAGAATGTGGGCGCGGCAACGACCATTGCCGTACTGGTGGCAAGCCAGCTGATTGGCGGTCTGGTGATGGACATCCTCAAGAGCAACGGCATTCCCCTGCGCGCGCTGGTTGGCCCGGTCTGCGGCGCAGTGATGCTGGTGGTTGGCGCCTGGCTGGTGGCACGGCGCCAGTTTTAACCCTTACAGGATAGTCCCACCCTGCGTGAGGTGGGCATGGCGTGCCTCCGCCTCTTCTTTATGTTGCTTGCCATGATGCGCAATCGCGGTACGCAGGCGCTGCTGCTGGGTATAACGATCTTCACGGCTGAGCTCTGCATCATCGCTTAATTCGATCAGCAGTTCGTTCATGTGGGTAATCACGCTCTCTTCGATGGTGGCATCGACGCGGGCGATAACTTTGTTTAAATGTGACATTGTCACTCCTTATCACGTGCCGGGTGCTAACTGTAGGCCGGGTAATGCATAGCCGCCACCCGGCAAGAATACGATCAGTTCAGCTTCGCTTTCGAGAAGTCACTGCCCATCAGACTCACGCTGTACCCGGTCACGTTGCTGCGGGTCGCGTAGAACGTTTTGCCGTTAGCTAACGCAATCCACGGTGCCTGCTGGTAGAAAATCTCCTGTGCCTGGCCATACAGCTTCGCACGTTCGTCCGGGTTGCTGGTCAGTTTGGCCTTTTGCACCAGCTCATCATACCCCTTATCACACCAGCGCGCGGCGTTAGATCCGGTTTTGATGCTGTTACAACCCAGCAGCACATCGGCGAAGTTGTCCGGATCGCCGTTATCAGACATCCAGCCGAACAGCGCGGAATCATGCTCGCCTTTACGCATGCCGGAGAGGTACTCACCCCACTCGTAAGAGACGATTTTCGCCTTCACACCCACTTTCGCCCAGTCAGCCTGGATCATCTCCGCAATGCGTCGCGAGTTCGGGTTGTACGGACGCTGAACCGGCATGGACCAGAGGGTCACTTCCGCGCCCTTCTCCAGACCCGCCTGCTTCAGCAGCGCTTTCGCTTTTTCCGGATCGTAGCCGTAATCCTTCAGGTCTTTATTAAAGCCGAGCATGTTCGGCGGGATCGGCGATTTAGCGACCGTACCAGACCCCATAAAGACCGCGTTCACAATGGCCTTTTTGTCCGTCGCGTAATTCAGAGCCTGGCGCACCAGCACGTTATCAAACGGTTTTTTCTCCGTGTTGAACGCCAGGTACCCCACGTTCAGCGCATCCACCGAGTGCAGGGTCAGCTCTTTGTTTTTCTTGATCGCTTCAAACTGCACCGGCGACGGCGCAGGAATGATCTGACACTCGTTCGTTTGCAGCTTCGCCAGACGCGTCTCAACGTTTGGCGTGATGGAGAAGATCAGGTGTTTGGTCGGCACCTCACCGTCCCAGTAGTTCGGATTGGCGACGTAGCGGATCAGCGAATCCACCTTGTACTGCTGAAGCACATACGGGCCGGTGCCGATTGGCCAGGTGTCCACATTTTCAGGTGTCCCCTTTTTCAGCATCGCGTCCGCGTACTCGGCAGAGAGGATCGAGGCGAAGTCCATTCCCCAGTCGGCCAGGAACGCCGCGTTGGGTTCGCTCAGCGTGAACTGGACGTGATAATCGTCGATCTTTTTCACATCCTGAATGAGCTTGTCGAGGCCCACGTCATTAAAGTATTCGTAATTACCCTGGGAAACATTGTGATAGGGATGCTTAGGGTCTTTCTGACGCATAACGGAGAAAATAACGTCATCAGCGTTAAAATCACGGGTAGGTTTGAAGTATTTATTGCTGTTGAATTTTACCCCTTTACGCAGGGTAAACGTGTATGTTTTGCCGTCTGGCGAAATGGTCCACGACTCGGCCAGAGAAGGCACCGGCGTGTTTTTTACCGGGTCGAAGTTAATCAGACGGTTATACAGCGTTTGCGAGCTGGCGACAAACGAAGGTCCAGAGCTGGCGATCTGCGGGTTAAACGACTCCGGCGACGCCTCGGAGCAGTAGATAATGGTGTCTTTATTTGCCGCCCATGCGGCGCTTGCCGGTAGCAGCGCGCTCAGCGCGAGGGCGAGCACGGTTTTCCCTGTAGACATGGTTATTACCCTTTCGGTTTTATTATAGTGAACAGTAATAACAGCACAGACGTATTGGCCTGACAAATAACGAATCACTATCAGGTTATTCTAAAGCCGTACATTTCGCTGGTTTTAGCATCACCCCGCAGAAACCGATTTGCCTTAAGGTTCATTATTCGTCAAGCACAACCATCACGATCAATGCCGCAAGAAATCGTCCCTTTTATCGTCTCCTCCGCCGTTTGCTTGCTTAGCTGTTTCGTTAAAGTAATGGCGTGAAGAAGTCTACAGGACCAAATCGTGGCAAAAACACTTTTACGCAGCGGTAATCTGGATGATTTTCAGGCCGTTGGTGGCGGCGGACAGGCCGTTTTTGAATCAGCGCTGCAAATCCGCGAAGCGCTTCGGTTGCGCAAACAACAGGCTATCGTCGATTGTCTGGCCATCCCCCAGGTCTACGACGGCGGCGATCGCGTTGACTGGTACTCCCCGGTTGAGGGAACCGTCTCCAGCTGGAAGGCGGCGGATGAAGATGATCGTTATCGCGCCCTACGCTATCTGGAAAACACGCTCGCCAGCGTGGAGTCTCTGAGTAAAAAATGCCTTCAGTCACCGAAAACGGCGCAGCAACTGTTTGGCTCTCTGCTCTCAAAAGCCTTTCAGTTTCCCGGTGAAAACTTTGTTTTCCTGGTGGATGGCAAACCGGTGATCTGCTTCTGGGGTTTCGTCAATCTTAACGAGAACGCGCGCGACGACGTGCTGGACTGCCTGCGCGAATCGTTGGTCCCTGAACCTGAGCCAGTGGTGATTAACGAGCCTGAACCTGAACAGGAGCCAGAACCGGCCCCGGTAGTGACCTTTGAGCAGGCCGACGCGCCGCTTATCACGCCTGTGGCTTCAGTCCGTATCACCGAAGATGAACTGTATACGCCAGAGCCGGTGCGCATGAACGCCGCGCCGCCAGAGCCCGCACCGGCGGCCATGCAGAAAAAACGTCGCTCTCCCCTGTGGTTGCTGCCGGTTGCCGCCGTCATTATTGCGGCCATTGCCACCCCGCTGCTTTGGCCAAAACAGGCCCCGACCGCAGCGCCTGTTGCCACACCAGCGCCAGTGCCTGTCGCCATTGCTCCGGCCCCCGTAAAGACGGTCGAGCCGCTTGAGCTGAAACTCCCGCTGCACCAGGCCGAAGTGGTAGAGCCGAAGGTGAAAACGCCTGCACCGGCAGCCGAACCAGTGGTCATTACCGCGATACCGAAAGATGCGATGGTGATGGAGGCAAACCAGGTCAAAGCGGGGTTAACGCGCTTCCTGAATGGCACCTGGCGCGCGTTTCTCGATGTGCAGGATCCGCTCACCGGCAAACCGCCGTCGCTGCGCTACCAGATCCAGAACAATAAAGGTTTCGCCCGGGTTGTGCATGGCGACAACATTGTCTGCCGGGTAGACGTCTTTTCCGGATTACACAGCAACGGCGAGCTGTTGATCAAAACGCGCGGAAACGCTCGTTGCACCGACGGTTCACGCTATCCGATGCCGGAAGTGACCTGTAAGGCAGGTGCCAGCGACGTGGCGGAATGCACCGCACGTTACGATGCCAACACCATCGTTCCTCTGACGTTCAAGAAAGCAGGTGTCTGATCCTATGCTGGTTAATCTTTGCGACTATAAACAGAGCGTGACGCTGATTGCTAACAGCGGCGTGCAGTTTCTCGATTTTGGCCTGACTCCGCAGGACACCGCCAGCAACGGGCGTTTCGTGCGTAAAACGGCAAATGGCCCGCTGTTGCGCCTGGATTTTGATCTGGTTAACGGCCGGTACACGCTGCCTGCCACCGATGGCGGGCAGCCGGAAGTGGTCAAGCCTGAAAGCACCATTCCACTGCATAACTCCCTGAACGTGCTGGACGGCGTCTGGCTGCCGCTCCCTTTCCTGCGCTTTAACCCGCCGCGGACGTTTGTTGATGGTCCGGATAACTGGGCGCGCGTCCAGGTACGAAAGCTTTCCACTCCCGACGCGGCTGGCAATACGCACCGGGTCACCGTCGCGCTCGACAGCCAGATTGCAGAGCATGCAACGTCTGCCCTGTCGCCGGTTGAAAACGATATCCTTAACGGCACGCGTTTCGCGCTCGCCTGGCGCGACAGTGAGGTTGAGAGTTTCCTTGACCAGACCTGGATTGACGGCTGGCTGCGCGAAGCCTTTACGCAGTTTGCCGACGGGGTTGAAAAACGCTCCGAGCGGGAGCTGCATCAGGCCATGCGCAGCTTTGAATATCAGGCACACTGGCTCAACCTGCTCTCCATGCTCGGGGAACAACTCACCGTGCCGGAAGTGAAGTTTGTCACCCATACCCTGAGCACCCCTGCTATTCCTGTCGATCTGATCCTTGACGTAGGCAACACCCACACCTGCGGCGTGATTATTGAAGATCATGGTGATGCCAACGACGGCCTGCGCCAGACGGCTGAACTTCAGGTACGATCTCTGAGTGAGCCACAGTTCCTGAATGAGCCGCTGTTTACCAGCCGTCTTGAATTTTCCGAAGCGCGTTTTGGCAAGCAGCACTTCTCGGTGGAAAGCGGCCGGGAGGATGCATTCGTCTGGCCGTCCATTGTCCGCGTGGGTGATGAAGCGCGTAAGCTGGCAATGCAGCGTCTGGGCACGGAAGGCAACAGTGGAATTTCCAGCCCGCGTCGCTATCTGTGGGACGAGACGCCGGTAGTGCAGGACTGGCGCTTTAGCCAGATGAACAGCAAAACCCAGCGCGAACCGCTGGCAACTGCGTTTCCGCTGATGAACCTGATGAACGACGACGGGGAACCACTCTTTACGCTGCCGCAGGATGAGCGTCTGCCGGTGTTCTCTCCGCAGTACAGCCGCAGCACCCTGATGACGCACATGCTCTGCGAGCTGCTGGCTCAGGCGCTTGGCCAGATTAACAGCGTGGCCACCCGCTTGCGGCTCGGCTTCCCGGCCTCTCCCCGCCAGCTGCGGACGCTGATCCTCACCCTGCCTTCGGCAATGCCGAAACAGGAGCGCGAGATTTTCCGTCGCCGCATGTTCGAAGCCATCGCCATCGTCTGGAAAGCGATGGGCTGGCACCCGCAGGATGAAGATTTTGCCAGCCGCAAGCAGCAGGAAAAAAGCGTGGTGCCGGTCCCTGAGATCCAGATGGAGTGGGACGAGGCCAGCTGCGGCCAGCTGGTGTGGCTGTATAACGAAGCCATTTCCCATTTCGGTGGCCAGACCGAGGCCTTTTTCGCCTCCCTCGCCCGTCCGGATCGCGCGCCTGAGCCTGGCGTCCTGCCGGGGCGTGCGCTGCGCGTGGCCTCGATTGATATCGGCGGCGGCACGACGGATATGGCCATCACGCACTATCAGTTAGATGATGGTTCCGGAAATAACGTCAAAATCACCCCGCAGCTGCTGTTCCGCGAAGGGTTCAAGGTCGCTGGCGATGATACGCTGCTGGACGTGATCCAGCGCTACGTTCTGCCCGCGCTGCAAACCCAGCTTCAGAAATCCGGCATAGCCGATGCCTCCCAACTGATGGCATCCCTGTTCGGTGATTCAGGGCGGATCGATACCCAGGCGGTCCTGCGCCAGCAGACGGCGCTTCAGCTTTTTATGCCGATAGGTCACGCGATCCTGGCGGCGTGGGAATCGAGCGATGTTGACGATCCGCTGGCCGGGCTGCATGCCACCTTTGGCGACCTGCTTACGCAAAAACCGACGCGCAACGTGATGAATTATCTCCAGCAGGCGATTGACCATGCGTTGCCTGCCGGCTCAGAACACTTTGATCTGTTCAGCGTACCGCTGCACGTCAGCTTTCGGGAGATGCGGGACGCCATGCTGGCGGGTCAGTTCACGCTTGCCGCCCCGCTTCATGCGGTATGTGAGGCGATCTCTCACTACAGCTGCGATATCCTGCTGATCACGGGACGGCCGGGCTGCCTGCCGGGCGTTCAGGCCCTGATTCGCCACCTGCAACCGGTGCCCGTCAACCGCATCGTCTGGCTGGATAAATATCAGGTTCATGAATGGTATCCGTTCAGCCAGCAGGGACGGATCGGCAACCCGAAATCCACCGCTGCGGTAGGAGCGATGCTCTGTAGCCTGGCGCTGGATCTTCGTCTGCCGCGTTTTAACTTTAAAGCAGCGGATATCGGCGCGTACTCTACGGTGCGCTATCTGGGCGTGCTGGATAACACGATCAATACCCTGCGGGACGAGAACGTCTGGTATCACGATATCGACCTCGATAAACCCGGCGCGAAACTGGACGCCCGTCTGCACTTCCCGCTGCGCGGCAACGTTACGCTCGGCTTCCGGCAGCTGGCCAATGCCCGCTGGCCCGCGACACCGCTCTATACCCTGAGCATCAACTCTGCCGAGCTGGCGAAAGCCATTGCGGGCGACGGCGTACTGAACGTGCGCCTGAAGCTGCGTGGCGGCACTAAGCAGGAAGGTCCGGAATCTTTCGAGCTGAGTGATGCCTGGCTACAGGACGGCACGCCAGTGCCGCCGGATGCCCTGACCTTTAAACTGAATACTCTGGCCGATCGCCGACACAGCGGCAGCCACTACTGGATCGACAGCGGGAGCGTATACCTCAAATGACTGCGACGACTGCCACCACTCAGGCCTTAATCGGGTGGATCAACGAGACGCGACAGCACGCCCCGATGCTGGATAACGAAGCCGACGCCCTGCTTGCCCGCCTTAACGCACTAAGCGCGCGTGAAGAGGCGCTCGATCGCGCCCTTGTCAGCCAGGGCAGTATCGGCCTATATGGCCACTCGCAGGCCGCGAAAGCGCACCTGCTGGCTGCCCTGTGCGGCAGCGGGGACGAACGGCTGAACGTAACGCCGGGTCAACGCACTTTTGATTACTTCTCGCATATTAACCCCGGGCATGCACCGACCAACATGGCCGTGCGTTTCAGCAGAGCGTCCCGCGAGGTCGCAGACGACGCGTTTCCCCTGCGCCTGCGCCTGGTAACGGAGGCCGAGCTGGTGCAGCTGTTTATCGCGCGCACCACGCTGGATCCGCAGATCCGCGCGGTGGATAAATCGGTGATTGAAGCCCGGCTTGAGAAGTGGCGGGTGCTGCGTCAACCGCAGAGCGTGCCGGGAATGACGGCGCGGGAAGTCGCGACCATTGCCCGGTTCTGGCAAAGCGTAGTACCCGGCGCTAAGCAGCATATTGATGATGCCCTGTGGCACCAGTTTGCTCTGCTGGTTCCGTCGCTTGATCTCAGCACCCGCGCCAGCGTCTGGTCTCTGCTGTGGGGTGAGCAGCAGGAGTTAACCCAGCAGTGGCTTAAATTCGCCCAGGTGCTGCATCAAACCAGCCATGCCAGCGCACTTGCGGCGCCGTTGAGTCTGCTGGTGGACAGCTTTGGTCTACCCTGCGAAGGCTTTCTTACTCACGGGGCGTTTACCGTGCCGGAAGCACAGGAAACACTGCTTCATCCGGTAAAAAACGGCGAGCTGCTTAACGCCATTAGCCTGCCAGTTGATGTACTGGCATCTCTGACCCGCGAAGTTGTGCTGCCCGTTGAGAACTGCGTGCTGGATACCGTTGACGTCATTGATATTCCGGCCATTTCTGAGGAAAACACGCCGCTGATGATGCAGGCAAAATGCCTGTGGTTGCTGGAGCATTATCGTCAGCACATTCAGCCGGATGTCCTGGTTATCTGCAATGCAACGGCGCACCACCAGCAGACCGCGAAAACGGCAAGGCTCCTGCAAAACTGGGTCAAAGAGACGCAGCCGGTTGAAGAATCCGCGTTGCCGGGGCTGGTCTGGGCCATTACCCCTCATGATGCGCGGTTTACCACAAAGCAGAATCTGGACGAAGCGGTGCAGCAATTGCTGGGCCAGCCGGGTCTGCGCTGGGGCACGCTTCAGGCGCTCGATAGCCACAGCATGCAGCGAGTGATTGAGTGGCTGTCGCAGGCTACCCTGCCGGCACAGCGCCAGAAGCGTCTCCGCGCGCTGAAAAGGCTGTTACTAGAGTCGCTGTCAACGCTGATGCGCCCATATGTCGCGCCTCTCACTCAGGAGCCAGGCGCAGGGCGGGCAATGGCCGAAAAAATGGTCCGAACGCTGCAAGGCAGTGCCGCTCGTCATGGTGAACTGCTTGAGGGGCTTCTGCCGCCGTTAAACGCGTTTGAGACGCTGCTGACCGTCCACCAGCCTCGTGAGGAACAGGTCAACGGCCTGTTTAACGATGTTATCGATCTGTTTGCGGAAGAGACGCAGGAAAATCCAGGCGCGTTGCAGACCAAAGACAAAGCGCGGCTGGCCCATAACGTGTGGGTTAACCATCTTCGTCAGTGGAGTCGCAACGACGCGGCGGCTGCCCGTCTGGGCCTGGACGCAGAGGTATTACAGCAGATTGCGGATGTGCTGATCGTTACCAGCTATCGGCTGGATCTGCCGCTGCAACTGCAACGCATTGCAGAAAAAGATAAAAGCAGCGCCGCGCAGCTGCATGCCGCGACAGGCAATTTCATTAGCTGGCTTGGCTATGAACTGACACCCGTCTCTGAACGGCCTGCAAGCCGGATCCGCAAAGGTGAGCCAATTTTTGTGACGCCCGTTGTGAGCAGCGCCTCACCCCGTCTTACCCGACTTGGCGAGCAGCCTGTCCATGCGGCGACAGCCTATGTTTATGACTGGTTGGTTGCGCTCTACACCCGCGCGATTGAGAACGTGGATTATCAGTGTCCGTATGACGTTCAGCCTGCGGCACGGAAAGCCTTGTCTGCCTTGCTGTCTTAATCATTCCAGCCCGCAACAATGCGGGCTGCCCATTCATGAGCCGTTTATGAAGCCAGACAAAGCCTGAGCCAACGCTGACGGGTTTTCCCAGGACATTGAATGGCCCGCATCAGGGATAATTTTTACAGCAACGCCGTTTTGTTGCAGACGATTAAAATCGTCATCAGGTAGGGATCGCTCACCAAAAACTAACATTACCGGGCAGCGCAATGACAAGAACAGGTGTTCCCAGTCAGGTTTAACGCCCTCGACCAGGCTTGTTGCGCCGCGCCAGACGGCCCAGGGGGCATTACTTTGAAGGCTTCCAGTCCACGGCGACGTTTCCGCCCGCAGCATGTCATCATAGCCCTGAGCCAGAAAATGTTGTTCCGTTTGGGCCGCAATTGCCCGGCTGAACATCCCGCCACCCGCATGAAAATTGGGTTCAGACACTATCAGGCCCTTAACGCGCGACGTTAACAGCGTTGCCGTTTCGATCGCGATACTCCCCCCCATGCTATGACCATAGAGCCATAGACTATCCAGGCCGAGATGGTTTAACAGTTCAACCACCACCTGCGCCTGTTCGCTCGTGCGATAACGGTAGATGTCAGGTTTGTCACTGTAACCGCTACCGGGAAGATCGATCAGAATGGCTCTGCGCCCCCCGAAACGGGTATCACAGACAATACGAGGATATTCATACGACGATGCACAGCCCAACCCGTGGATAAACACAACCGGGTCACCGAAACCGGGAAGATCCTGCCAGCGCACAGTGCAGCCTGCTTGCTGCGAATAGAAACTGTTCATAAGCACTCCATGTATGACAAACTGTATATTTATACAGCCTCAATGTATGGAATGCTATGTCTGGATGCCGATTCTGGAAGCGTGCTTCAGAAAAGAGAGATCAACAGGGCAACAGGAAAGCTCATCGGCCAGGTGGAACCCACCAGGAATGCGCTCAACAGGCGAATACGTTTACGATCTTTAGACAGGAACCAGGTGATTAATGCGCAGATGGAGGCCATGATTGCGTAGAACACCAACATCTTTTGATACAACGTCATTCTGTTTACCTGAGCCGAAAAATAACCGCACGCAATATGCGTCATATGTTGACACAGATCAAGTTTTTTCGTTACATCATAACCACTTAAACACTATGGATAATAACAACTGAGTACCTTGTGTAACAACGCCGGGTAAAGCAAAACGGTTATTATTGATAACATGCAAACTAAATGCACTTTTTGATAAATCCATCCCCGCAGAAAGCAGTCTAATAACAGCAGGCTTTTAAGGGAGGAAACATGCTACGCATTCCGCAGAGTTGCATTCACACCCGTTCCACGCCTTTCTGGAACAAAGAAACGGCCCCAGCTGGCATTTTTAAACGTCACCTTGATACGGGCACGCGTCCGGGCGTTTACCCTCGCCTTTCGGTGATGCGTGGCGCAGTGCGTTATCTGGGCTATGCTGATGAATTTACACCTGAGCCTGACAGCGAGCTCGTCATTGAAGCGGGTCGTTTCGGCGTTTTCCCGCCAGAGAGATGGCACCACATTGAGGTGATGACCGACGACACCCTGTTCAATATTGAATTCTTTGTTGAACCTGAGGTGCTTAAGTCCCTTTAAGCACCCGCCAACATGAAGGAAACTATGATGTTACGTATTCCTGAAAACTTTGTTCATACCCGCTCGACGCCGTTCTGGAATAAAGAGACCGCCCCAAAAGCGCTTTTTACCCATCACAACACCAAAGCCGGCGTGTACGGTCGGTTGTCCGTCATGCAGGGTGCGGTGCGTTACTTTGGCTTTGCCGATGGCGACGCCACCGAGCCCGATCTGGAAGTGGTCATTGAGGCCGGTTCTTTTGGCATCTCCCCACCGCAAAAATGGCACCGCATTGAGCTTCTGACCGACGACACCTATTTTAATATCGACTTTTTCGCGGATCCTGCCGTCACGCTCAGCGGTGCGGGCATCGGTAAAGTGGTCAACACGCATAAGGAGTAAATAATGGGTAAGGCTACCTATACCGTGACCGTCACCAACAACAGCAACGGCGTGTCAGTGGATTATGAAACAGAAGCGCCAATGGAGCTGTTGATCCCGGACGTCGCGGCAGATGTCGTGAAGGATCTGGTGAACACCGTTCGCGCCTACGATACGGAAAATGAACACGAGGTATGTGGCTGGTAAGCTGAATCGCCCGGCACTGCGCCGGGCATGAGGGTTTAGTGTTTAAACATGATGTACGGCATCTTTTTGACGAACTGAGTTGAAGTAAGTAAGAAGCTAGCTAAAACCAAAGTATTAGCGCAAGACGAATCACTGCCTTATGAGGTTTTGAGTTGTTTTGCGCTAATTTTTTGCCCCAACCATGCCCCATTACATCACCGGGCAGTCGTCATCATCCCTCGCACGGTTAATGAAGAACGTCACCCGCCCCATTACCTCAACCTCTTCCAGTGCCGGGCCTTCTATCGCCTCGCCATCGTCCGTGATTAACGCCTTACCCATCAGTTTGGCAAACTGCGTATGGCCGTCGCACAAAATTAACAACACATCTCCTGGCCTTTTTTTCGTGGCTGGCTCGATGACTGCAAACCCAACATCTGTTTCAAGCACCCTGCTTTCGGCCCCTATGTTGCACAGAACGGATGGAGAAAGTTGGCGTTCGACGTAATCGGTAGCAGGTGATGCAAATCCCATTAGAGAACTCTCCCCATGTTGCGCAGGATCCAGTATCTGTTATCACTGCCGTCTGTCGTCTTGTCAGCGAAGCCTGGCTGATTGCGCTCTATCCATGCATTGGCGTCGGCTCGGGTGAAGTGCCAGTTAAAACCACGCAACTTTTCTATAAAGCTGTCTGTTCTCAGGTAGCGGTAGCCCTTTGGGTTAAGCTCTATGGCCGCAATAAAGGCGGCCTGAATATCTGAAATTCGGGGCATAATCTGCACTCCCTTTATTACTGTG